>JBEKNP010000055.1:0-18868 GCA_049522695.1 Bathyarchaeia archaeon
AAAAGATTTTTAAAACTATGTGACTGCCAAACGACTACAACAGCGCCTTGACTTTTTTTAACTTTTTTTAACTTTTTTTGACGAAAATTGACTATTCTTGACGAATTATGATGAATTTTGACACACCCTGCAAACAATTCAAGGCCTAAGCCAAAAAAGCAACCCAAAACATAAAGAACAAAATTTAGTCTGCCCTTGAGTTTTCTCACTCAAACACTTAACAAAACCCTCACAGTAAATAATTGTAATAGGAAGGGAGATTTGTTACAAAAACAATTAAGATAGAGCAATCAAATTTAGTAAGCATGGCTCAAGAGGTCCCAGACGATTTAAAGGTTCTAATTGTGCGTTTTGTACAAATTTACAGCAGCATCACTGATTTAGAGCTTGACCATTACCTGCATCCTAAACCCTGGTTTATGCCACTGAACAGCAACTTGGCGAAAAAAGAAGCCACCCAATACTTTTTGCTCGCAGCATCACTCAGCGACTACAGGCTAACTGGAAATCCCAGAAACATCCGAATGCTACTTTACCAACTTCACACCAAACTCGGACCCAAACTATACACTACGAGGGACCCAGCAGACTTCACATGTGAAATTCGAAAATTTGAGCAAGATATAAGAAAACTAGATCAACTAGGCGAAGCAAAAGATGAGATTCCAGAAATATTATCCTCAGTCAACCGATTCATAGAGCAGAAAGCTCAAAGCGACCTAATCGAATACACAACTAAGCAAAGTCAAAAAGGAAACAAGCCAAAAAACTTTGTTGAGGAACTATCGTATAACGTAAAAAGAATGAATAAACACAATAAAGCAAAATCTTGGCTGTATTTACGCTGGATGACCCGAAACTCACCTGACCTAGGCCTATTCCAATTTAACCCTAAAGACCTGATGGTGGCACTTACCACGCCTAAATTCAGAGTTTACGCTGCCCTGGGCCTAAGCGATAATGAGAACTTACCTTTCCAATTAAATGCCAAAAACAAACCGGAAAGCTGGTGGAACAGCACAGCAGAATTCGATTATGACGCAAACAGGTTAACCAGCTTTGCCCGCTCTCTTTTTCCAAATGACCCAGCCAAAATAGATTTTCCCTTCTACATTTTAGGAACCTGGCTTGAAAATTCTGACTTAACACCAGTTTCGTTGGAGCAGTCTCTGCGGTTTTTTATACAAAAATATCAGGAATTGCTACAGCCACTTATGCGATACTTAACTGTGGTTTCTCATTACAACCAAGCCGGCGAAAGTGTTGAGCCTGGAGCATTTACTGGGTTAGAAAAAGACGTCTACGACTTTTTAAAAAACAAGCAGGTGATGTTCAACTACGAGTTTATGGAATTCTGCTTATCAAAAGAAAACCTAACAACAGACCGGTCTCTAACCTACAAACCAGACTTTTTCCTGCCACAACTCACAAATAATGGCCGCAAAGTTTTGCTTGAACCGCATGGCATCAAAAACAACCTTAAAGAATTCCTATCCAAGCTATCAAAATTCCGAAAACACTATGGCGATTACTTCTGTCTCATCCTAATAGTTCCCGACGACTTCATTGAAACAATCGACGAATTTGATCCACAACATAACTCATATGACTTCGTTTGGAAACTAAGCGACTATAAAATAAAATTCGAAAACTTCCACAGTTCCTAAAGGGATTCGTCATCAAAATAGAGGTCTTAAGTGTCCCAAAACAATCTGAACAAAATCTTAATTGCCACAAGTGACACGGCATGGAAGCGGACTATTTCAACGACCCGCAAGTCGCAGACTGCTAAACCCAAGCTTTTCTGTCTGAAACAAGACTATATTATACCTCTGTGTTCTAAAAATTTTGCTGCACGCCTTATTGCTTCTTCCAGCGGGAAGCCTATAATGTTTACCGCTATTATCTCACCAATGAATACTCCTAAGAGACTAATCTCAATGGGAACCTGAAATAATAGTGAGAGGTATCCTCCAACAATTAAAGCAACAGCTACTGTTTCTGCAACAGTTCCCAAAAATCGCTGAGCACCCCGCCCCTTACGACCAATATACCAAGCTAAAGTACACGCAACAAGATTTGCAGCCGCGCCCCCGACAATATCAATTATTCCAAGCCCGCCAAAAACGTTAGAAACAACGCAGCCCAAACTAAGCCCCAACGCACAGGGCAGCCCAAAAAACATCGACAACGGCAACAACGCATCAGCCACCCTCACTTGAACAATCCCAAAACTTATCGGCGCCAAAAAAATAACCCCAACCGCATACAAAGCGGCAAAAACAGTAACCACTGCCAATTTTTTAGTATCTAATCTCATTTCATTCAACCCGGGTTTTTTAAGGTAGGTTATATACGGAAACTACCATACTGCCCCCAAGTATCCTTCACGAACTATATTAGCTTAACCCCGATCAAAAGGCATCACAGCTTTTTTGCCAAACCGAAAAACAACCACTCTCAAACAAAAATAAAAACAATAGAAAAAGAGGAGCGCTTTTTATGAAATTTTTAAACTACATATTGGATTGGGACTACGACAAATTGCATGCGTTCCGTGCGTCCTATTTGAGCATGGTCAAAAAGCCATTCAGAAAGCTTTCTGCATTCGTTGGGGTTACAGGAGAAACTTTTTGCGTTTCCATCCCACTTACGACAGGCAGAACAGGGAATTTCTATATTGCCACTCATAGCAACCATGAATTATATCAGCCTAAAATTGATTTATCTGTTATGAAGCAACAATTAAGAGCACTGGTACAGGTTCAAAACTTTACGAACCCTAGAACTGAGGTTTAGATTGCTTGGCTCGCCGAAACGTTTACCGCGATTTTTGACGAATAGCAACGAATACTGACGTAACCTGCAAACATTTCAAACCGCAAACCAAAAAAAGCAATCCCAAACCAACCAGAACAAAGTTTAGTCAGCCCTTTAATTTTCTCAATATACTAGTTTAATAAAACGGCAGACTCATTGCGGAAGTAGGAAAATCCGTTTTTGCATCTTTATTCAGAAAAAGGCAAGTTGGCTGTTTAAATCTTTAAATAAACATTCTAATAACAATCAATAGGTGTAGACATGACACAGAAAAAATCTGAAGAACCAAACACTCATGACCAATGCGTAAGAACTATTGCTGAAGACCTCAAAAAAGACAACTGGCTGGTAAAGGCAAACACTGAAGGCTGGGAAAAACCCTCCGAAATCGGCGGTGTCATTCCAGATGTTATGGCACACAAGGGTTGCCTAAAACGAATTTGCCAAATAGTAAGCGAGAAAGATTTTGAAGGCAACAAAACACAATACAGAGATTTTAAAAACTACTGCAAAGAATACGACTTTCAATTATACGTCATAGGCAAAAAAGGAAAACTCAACCCAATCGACCCACAAACCTTAACAAAAAAATAAAAAACACATTTTACTATACAGAACTTTTGTGCGCACACACTTCAACGACGACCAAACAAAATTCTGACGCCCGAGCTACTTAGCTAAATAAGCAAACAATAAATTCCTCAAGAAACAAACACATTATAGGCGAATTTTTATGTCGATTACGTTTCTGAAACATTGCCTTAAAGGAATTTCTTCCGGTTAAAGGCATTTACATCAATCACGTTAAACAAAGACAACACTTACCTTTAATAGCCTTTTGCTGCCTTATATTGCCTCAAGTTACCTTTAATTGCCTCATGTTGCCTCAACCTGCAAAAGATACAACTCTAAACCAAAAAGGCAACCCAAAACAAATCGAATAAAAATTTATCTGGCGTGGCATTTTCTCACTCGAACAGTTTAATAAAAACGCGCACAGTAAATAATTGTAACAGGAAGTACGAATTTTTGCAACCAAAACAAAAAAACGACCCAAACAGGTTGATTAATGAAAAAAGCCCCTATCTGCTCCAGCACGCTTACAACCCGGTAGACTGGTACCCATGGAGCCAAGAAGCCCTGGATAAAGCTAAAGCTGAAGACAAACCCGTTTTCCTCAGTATAGGTTACGCCAGTTGCCACTGGTGCCACGTAATGGAAGAAGAATGCTTCAACGACCCCCAAGTCGCAGACCTGCTAAATGAGGCGTTTGTGTGCATTAAAGTTGACCGAGAAGAAAGACCAGACTTAGACGCCGCATACATGGCTGTTTGTCAAGCTATGGGCAGAAACTGCGGTTGGCCACTCAACTTACTGATGACGCCTAAACTTAACCCGTTTTTCGCCGCAAGCTACATACCCAAACACAGCCAAGCCGGATTGGTTGGCATGGTGGATCTTGTTCCACAAGTCACGCAAATATGGAAACTGCAACGCTCGCAACTGGAAATGGTGGGCGCGGACATAAAGAGCCGCATAGAAACAATGGAAAAAAGAACACCTCAAAAAGCCCCCGGAAGCCAGGTTCTGCAAGACACCTACGACCGCTTAAGACTGGATTATGACCCAGACAACGGCGGCTTTGGCAGTGCACCAAAATTCCCAAGACCTCACAACATCCTATTCCTTCTACGCTACTATTCGCGAACGGGCGAAAAGAAGGCTTTAGCCATGGCTGAGAATACGCTGAGGCAAATGCGGCTGGGCGGAATCTTTGACCAAATCGGACTTGGCTTTCATCGTTACAGCACAGATGCAAAGTGGTTGGTACCGCATTTCGAGAAAATGCTCTATGATCAAGCTCTGCTCACGTTGGCGTACGTTGAAGCTTATCTGGTATCCGGTGCTGGAAAATTCATGATAACTGCTAAAGAAACTATAGATTACTGCATGAGAGATTTGTCTTCGCCAGAGGGCGGCTTTTACTCGGCTCAAGACGCCGACTCAGAAGGAGAAGAAGGCAAGTACTATATGTGGACTATGCAGGAAGTGCTCGATGCATTGCAACCGTCGGATGCGGATTTGGCTGTTCACCTTTTTGGGTTAAAAGCGGAAGGCAACTTTTCTGGCGGCAACGGGAAAAACATACTCCACCTCGCCGAACCACTTGATGAGCTTGCGTCATATAAAGGCTTAACATTAGACGCATTCATCCAGCGACTTGGCAAAATTCAAAACATCCTCTTTGAAGCAAGAAAAAAACGTGTCGCTCCAGTCGTAGACGACAAAGTTCTCACTGACTGGAATGGGTTAATGATTGCAGCATTAGCCAAAGCAGGAAGCGTTCTAAACCAACCAAAATACATTGGCGTGGCAAAGAAAACCGCTGACTTCATCCTGACCCAAATGAGCCAGGGCGACGTGCTCTATCACCGCTACGCAAAGGGTCAAACAGCCATTGAAGGCTTTCTTGACGATTACGCCTTCTTGGTGTTTGGGCTAATTGAACTCTACGAGGCCACGTTCGAAGACAAATATCCTCAAGCCGCCGCTGATTTAACGAAGATTATGATGGCGAAGTTTTGGGACAAAAAAAACGGCGGATTCTACCAAACCCAAAACAGCGAAGCCTCCATGCCGAAAATAAAGCAGCTCTATGACGGCGCAACTCCCTCAGGCAACTCGGTGGTGCTGCAAAATCTGCTGCGGCTGAGCCGTTTAACCAACGAGCCCACATACGAGGCAATGACGACTCAAATGACCAGGACCTTCGCTCAAGAGGTAGAAGGCGCACCTGAAGCGTACACTTTCTTTCTTTCGGGACTTGACTTTCTTATCGGTCCATCCTACAGCGTGACTTTAGTAGGTGATTTAAAGGAAAAAGAAACGTCGGATATGCTGAATGCACTAAGAAAACATTACCTGCCGTCAACCGTTATCCAGCTTAAAACTCCAAACAAAGCAGGTTTAGGCTATCAGCAAATCGACGGCAAAGCAACCGCCTACGTCTGCCAAAACCAAACCTGCCTCCCACCGACCAACAGCATAGCGTTGATGCTTGAACAGATAGGAGTGAAAGAAGTAACCAAATAAATTATCCAAGTCGCATTACGTGAACCTATTTTCCGTCATTCATTTTTCGTCGGGATGCTAAGAATTTTGGACGAAGAAGACTAATGCACAGCAGGTATTGTTTATATATTACCGCTCGGTTGTTGAAATGTCGTTTGTGAATAACGTAAATTGGTTTGAAAAAGGATGTTGATTTGAATGCCTATATGTCCATATTGTGGTGCGACCGTTCCTGAAGGCGCAATTGCTTGCGGTAAATGCGGAGCATCTTTAGTTTCCACGCAACCTCAAACGTCTACACCGTTTCAGTCTCAACCAAATTCATCTGACCAACCTTCGGGTTCTAGTTCTACTTCATGGTCAGGTGGAAATTATGATTCGACATTGTCAAATAGGCTCCAAAAAGCTTTGAGAAGAAATGAGTTATTGAGCTACGCGGTCGTTGGGTTATCAGTAGTCCTGCTAGTTGTGATTATTCTCTTTATATTCTGAAAATGATGAGAAATTTTCTCAATTGGATGGAGAAATGAAAAATGAAAAATTCCTTGGAAAACACAGTTAGAAGATTAGAAGCAACAAATAAGATACTCACTGCCGCAGTCATTATCTTGGTTATTGCCATAATTTTGATTTTATAATCACCGCAGTACCAAGAACAGCCGAGCTTCTACGAAAAATAGCTTTGGCAAGCTTGCGCGTATTTTGTTTTTGAGAATTTGCGACAAAATCAGCATATTTCTTGTTGAAGCTTAGAAAATAATCCAGATCAAAATGTTTCATCTGAAGATCAATCGTAGTAATTGGAAGCTTTCCGCAGAAATTCATTTTCGCGTTTAGGTATCATGACTCCTTCAAGCTTGTTCAATTCGTTCATAACGTTTTGCACGATTTGCACGATTTTCTGATGCTTGAGGCGGCCAATAACTAAATAAAAAAAATGAAGAGATTGTTAGGTAACTTATTCGTCCGAAAAACTTGCTGTTAATTGAATTTGCCGCCGCTTTTTGGCTCTGAAATCTAAATCTTGTCTAAGTTGAATTCTTCGTGGATGGCTCGGACTACTGTTGCGCCGTCTTTTTCTTTGACAACGAATGAAATGTTTAGTTCTGAGCTGCCTTGTGCAATCATACGGATGTTTATGCCTTTTTTGGCGACTGTGGAGAAGATTTTTGAGGCTACGCCTAAGGTTCCTTTCATGTTGGCGCCCATAACAGCTATCACGGCAACGTCATCTTCAACTGAAACTTCACTGACCAATCCGCCTCTGTCAAGCAAAGCGATTTCAAGGTTGCTGATAGCCCTGCCTAAGAGTCCGCGTCGGATAATCATTGAAATATTCGCCTCAGAAGCGGCGGTGGAAATCATCATAACGTTAATGTTGTTTTTTCCTAAGACGTCAAAGACTTTGGCGTAGCTTCCAGGCGCACCAACCATCTCAGCACCGCTAACGTTGAGCATAGCAACATCCTTTATCATCGCTACAGCTTTCACGGCTTCCTTTGCATTCCCATCTGGCTCTTTGGTTATGAGTGTGCCTTTGTTTTCTATGTGGAAAATACTGCGTATTCTGACAGGGATGCACTCTTTTATTACTGGTTCAAGGGCGCGTGGGTGCATGGCTTTTGCGCCGAAAATCGCCATTTCAGCCGCTTCCTGGTAGCTAAGCTGTGGAAGCATTTTGGCTGACGGAACAATTTTTGGGTCTGTAGTCATTATGCCTTCGACGTCGGTCCATATCCAGACTTCATCAGCACCTAAAGCAACCCCTAAAATGGTCGCGGTATAATCTGAGCCACCACGGCCAACGGTGGTTATAATGCCATCCTGGTTTGCTGCAATAAATCCTGTTACAACGGGGATAACGTCTTTTTCCAGCAGTGGTACAAGGCGTTCTCGGATGAGATGAGTGGTGAAATTCATCAGTGGGTCGGCTTCACCAAAATTGGAGTCGGTGACAATGCCTGCTTCTTTGCCTGTGAACCATTGAGTTTCAAGCCCTTCCTCTTTTATGGCACCCCAAACAATAGGCGCAGATAATCGCTCACCAAAGGAAACCACATAATCTTTAGATTTTGGCGTGAGTTCACCAACATAGCAGATGCCCGTTAAAACCTTCTCTAGCTCAACTATTGTTTTCTCAATGATCTCAGTAACTTCCCTTTGCACCTGTTTGTTATTAATTGCAGTTGAAATCGCCTCTAAATGTTTGTTCAGCAGTTTTTTGGTAAAGGCTTGGATGTGTTTTTCATCGCTTTTTTTGGCCAGCTCAGCAACTTCGATAAGGCTATTGGTTACACCTGCTAAAGCTGAAACAACCACGGTAACGTTGTCTTTTTTGGCGTTTTTGATGACTAGGTCGGCTACGTGACGTATGTTTTCGCCCGTACCAACGCTGGTGCCGCCGAACTTCATTACGATTTTCATTTTTTAGGACTCCAAGTAATTATTTAGCATTCGGTTTGCTAACTTATGTCTTATGTCTAAGAGGTCTCTTAAAACTGCACTGGCAGTCTCAATTCCGCCTGCGCCTCTGCCGACGAGGGTTTCTTCGCCAGCATATTCAGTAGAAAAGGTTATTGCGTTTAGGACTCCACTAACGCATAAAGGGTTGTTTTTAGCTATTTCCATGGGTTTAACTGTTGTTGTATTGCCGTCTATTGAACCTATGAGCTTGATTGTGTTATCCCTCTTTGAAGCTTCATCAAGAGCTTGTAAAGATACGTCGCGAATGCCTGTTCTGTCTACGTCTTTTAAGGTTATTTTCTTGTTCAATATCCAGTTCGCCAGGATAACTACTTTGCAGGCGGTATCAAATCCGTCAATATCCATAGACGGCTCTCTCTCAGCGTAACCAAGCTTCTGTGCATTTGTTAGCGCTTCTTGGAAAGTCACGCGATTTTGAGACATTTCAGTTAGGATGTAGTTAGTTGTGCCGTTTAGTATGCCCCGTATGGATAGGATCTTGTCTCCTGCGAGACATCGTTTGGCAAACTCGAGTATGGGTGTTCCACCGCCCACCGTTCCGCTGAATCGCAGGTAAACATTGTTATACTCAGCTAATTCTGTGAGGGCTGGCATTGCTAAGGCTAATGGCCCTTTGTTGGTTGTTACAACATGTTTCCCTGTTTTAAACGCTTTAGTGATGTGTGATAGTGCTGGTTCACCGTTCTTGATGTTAACGGGCGTGACTTCAACAACCACTTCTGCTTCCACCGACTCAATGACATCTAACGCTGACATTTCTGGATGACCAAACTCTGGGTCTGATGATATTGGACGAGTTTGTTTAAGGGCTTCCAGCTTCATAGGGCTTAAACCTCTTGGGTTTATAACCGCGCCATCTATATCAGCGACGGCAACGATTTTTGGGTTAAATCCGTAATCCTTAACCTTTTCTGCATATCTGCGAGCAAGAATAGTGGTTACACCCTTCCCGACTACGCCATAGCCAACTAAGATAATTCTCATTTCATGTCTCACCTAGCGAGAATGGGTGGTCTCTGCGCTTTTAACCCTAATGCCTGCTCTATAGCGGATATGTCAGCGTCAACTTCTATTGGTTTTTCACTTTGTTTAATCGCAGTGTCTGGATCTTTTAGCCCGTGTCCTGTGGTGACGCAGATTACCCGTTCATCCTTGCCGATAACGCCGTTTTTAACAAGCTTCATCAGTCCAGCAATGGAAGATGCACTTGCAGGCTCCACAAAAATGCCTTCAATCCTTGCAAGCATTTTTTGGGCTTCTAAGATTTCCTCATCTGTCACGGTTTCAGCTATCCCGTGCGATTCGCGAATGGCGTTTACCGCTTTCTTCCAGCTTACTGGAGCGCCGATTCGGATGGCTGTGGCGACGGTTTCAGGCTTCTCAACGGGGATAATTTTGTCGCTGTTTGTTTTGATTGCCTGCGCTATAGGTGCGGAGCCAACAGCTTGTATGCCTGTCATTTTTGGCAGTGTTTTTATGAAGCCGAGTTTGTGGAATTCGATTAAGCCTTTCCAGATGGCGCTTATGTTCCCAGCGTTGCCAACAGGCACAATGATTCTGGCAGGTGCCTCATTGTTTAGCTGCTCACAAATTTCATAACCCAAGGATTTCTGTCCTTCAATACGGAAGGGATTAATCGAATTAAGAAGGTAAATGCTTCTGTGTTTCTCAGCCAGTTTAAGCACAAATTCTAAGGATTCATCAAAGTTGCCCCGAACCTGCAAAACTTTGGCGCCGTGAATCATGGCTTGCGCTAATTTTCCATAAGCAATCTTGCCAGAAGGAATAAGAACAGTACATTTCAGCCCAGCCCTTGCAGCATAAGCAGCCAAACTCGCAGAAGTGTTGCCTGTTGAGGCACAGATTACGTGCCTTACGCCGAGCTCAACGGCTTTTGTGACTCCAACGGTCATGCCTCGGTCTTTAAAGCTGCCTGTAGGGTTTTCACCCTCATTCTTAACGTACAGTTGTTTTAGTCCTAATTCGTCGCCTAAGCGTTGGGAACGGTGCAGACCTGTGCCGCCTTCGTTTAGGGTGACTAGGCGTGTGACTTCGTGGATGGGCATGAAGTCGCGGTATCTCCAAACTGACAGGGGTTTTGTTTTCCAGTCGCTGCTTTTGAGGGTTTCGGCTAACTCTTTAAAGTTGAATTTTATTTCAAGGATGTCTCCGCATTTCTTGCAGAAATAAACAATTTCATCTATATCGTATCTTGTTTTGCAGTTAATGCATTCTTGATGTGTCATGTTTTCAATCTCCTATTAGATAAGCGCTTTTTCATGGCAGGGTAACGCAAGCTGTAGCTGAATCATCAACTGTGGCATTATTAATTTTGTTGTTCTCATGATGCTTCTTAACCCACCATGTTAGACAAAACCTCATAGGTTTTTAGGCTGTCTTTTTTCTCAACCACAATTATAGTTTCAGTCCAGCAGGAAATGAACTCAATAATGTTTACGTTCTGCTCTACCAGCAATGTGGCTAAGAAAGCCACAACTCCCGGTGTTATCTCCAGTTCCTCAGGTGAATGGACAACGATCATGGTGCAGTTATCATGTTTAACAAGAGTACTTATGCGTTCAGGCAAATCGCTCCTGTCAAGCAAGTAAACGAATTTATCCAGTAAATCAACTTTCATACCAGTTTTCGAGTTAAGTTCCTTACTTGTTATCATGACGGATTTTCGGTCATAAACGGCTATGCTGCTTCGTTTCAGGAGTTGGAGTACTTTTTCTTCTCTTTTCTGCTTGTGCTTTTGCAGTTCTTCCGAATAACGACGCAAGGCGGCTTTTATTGCGCTTATGTCATCAGTTTTCAAATCTTTTTGTATTTGCCTTGATAACTCGCTTAGGTTTACTATGCCTTTTTCTAGTGCTTCCAGCAGGTATGGTTTGTTTCGCAGGTGGTTTCTTACGTTTTGAGCTATTGTCATAATGCTAACCTATTGTATCAAATGGAACATTTAAATTTTATTAAGTAACAAAAAAGTCACAATGTTTAAAAATACAGCGTTGAAGGTTAGGGGAATAATTCAAAGCAAAAAATGGGGGAGCAAAAGAATAACCGAAAAAATCGTGTTAGCATACTCAGGCGGATTAGATACATCCGTATTAATCAAATACCTCCAAGAAAAGTACAACGCAGAAGTAATAACCGTAACCGTAGATGTTGGCCAACAAGAAGACCTTAAAGCTGCTGAAGAAAAAGCCAAAAAACTCGGAGTTCTCAAACATGTTTCAATCGATGCAAAAGACGAGTTTGCAAAAGACTACATTTTTCCCGCCATAAAAGCTAACGCCCTCTACGAAGGGAAATATCCGATAAGCACAAGTCTCTCGCGACCATTGATCGCGTCAAAGATGGTTGAAGTTGCCGAAAAAGAAGGCGCCGCAGCCCTAGCCCATGGCTGCACGGGAAGAGGCAACGACCAAGTACGCTTTGACGTGACACTTGGCTCATTAGCACCAGAAAAAAAAATTATTGCTCCAGTACGTGAGTGGGGCATGACACGCGTAGAAGAAATCGCTTACGCTAAAGCCAAAGGTATCCCCGTCTCCAACGCAGCCAAAAAGTACAGCATAGACGCAAGCGTCTGGGGAAGAGCAATCGAATGCGGGTTGCTTGAAGACGCAAGTCAAGCGCCACCTGAAGACGCTTACGAATGGACGGTTTCAGCCGAAAAAGCGCCAATCACGCCAGAGTTTGTAACCATAAAATTTGAGACAGGAGTGCCAGTGGCCGTTAACAACGAAAAAATGAAACCACTCCAACTTATTGAAGCAATGAATAAAATCGCTGGCAAACACGGCGTAGGTCGCATAGACCACATCGAAGACCGCCTAGTAGGCATAAAATCAAGGGAGGTCTATGAGTGCCCGGCAGCCACAGTAATTTTGGAAGCACACAAAGACCTTGAAAAACTGGTCATGACACGGCATCAAGTTTTGTTTAAGCAGCAAATCGATGCAGAGTGGGTTTTCTTAGCCTATGCTGGTTTGTGGGTTGACCCGCTGAAAGATGACCTTGACGCTTTCATCAACAAGTCACAAGAAAACGTCACGGGAGAAGTTAAACTTAAACTCTACAAAGGCGGCATGCAAGTTATCGGACGCTCCTCGCCAATGTCGCTCTACGATAAGAACCTAGCTAATTACAACATCAAAACCACGTTCAACCAGTCCTGCTCTAAAGGTTTCATTGAACTGTGGGGACTCCAAACAAGAATGTATAATGCTCTCAAAAAGAGAGGCAAAAAAACAGCTGAAAAAACAAAGAAAGCCAAGCCTGAACAATTTAGCATTGATGCGCAAACAGAAGGTGATTGAAGTTTCAAAAATACTACATGGCGGACGATTGTCGTCTGTACGTGAAGATGTTGCTAAGTTTACTTCTTCGCGAAAAGATGATAATCGATTAGCCACGGCTGTGGTTGACATCAACAAAGTCCACGTTATTATGCTCATGGAACAGAAAATAATCCAGTGGCAAGACGGGGCAAAAATCCTAAAAGCCCTCTCAAAACAATCCAGTGTTAAGCTTGACCCTTCTGCTGAAGACGTTCACATGGCAGTTGAAGAAGCCGTACTTAAGGAAACGGGACCTGAAGTCGGCGGGAACCTGCACATCGGAAAAAGCAGAAACGACCAGGTCACAACCGCTATCCGCATGCAACTCCGAAACGAACTGGTCCAAGTGTTGCTTAAGGTTCTGGAGATGCAGGAAAGCCTCATAGACACAGCCAGTAAACACGTCGAAACGGTCATTTTGGAGTATACTCACCTGCAGGCGGCGCAGCCAGTGACATTCGCCCATTATTTGCTCTCTCATGTTCAAGGGTTAGAGCGTGATTTAGAGAGACTTCAGGGCGCTTATGAACGAGTTAACCTGTGTCCACTTGGCGCTGGAGCATTAGCGACAACAAGCTTTCCAATAAAGCGCAAAAGAACAGCAGCACTGTTAGGCTTCAAAGCTGTGTTGGAGAACTCGATTGATGCAGTCGGCAGCCGAGACTTCATACTTGAAACTCAAGCCGCACTAACGTTACTTGCAGTGAATTTAAGTCGCTTAGCTGAGGATTTGATAATTTGGAGCTCGCAAGAGTTCGGCACAGTCGAGTTGCCAGACGATTTTACATCAACTAGTAGCATAATGCCGCAAAAAAAGAATCCAGAAGTGCTTGAAGTCATCCGTGCAAGAGCCAGCTATGCCCTGGGTGATTTCGTGGCTTCCGTTGCTGCCCTAAAGAGTCTGCCATCAACCTATAATCTTGATTTCCAAGAGGTAACGCCGAAGCTTTGGGCTTCAACAGACAACTTAGCCAGCTCACTGAGCATATTCTCACAGCTTGTGCCTAACTTGAAAGTGTCCACAAACGTTGCAAGCAAAGCTGGAGCCGGCTTTGTAGGCGCAACGGAACTTGCTAACATGCTTGTATGCAAATACAATATTGCTTTCCGAACCTCGCACAAGATAGTTGGTGCTCTTGTCAAGTCGCTGATTGATGCAAAGCAAAATTTAGTGGATGCGACGCCTGAACTGATGCAAAAAGTAGCTCAGCAAGCGGTTGGAATCGAATTAATGGTTAAGAAACAGGACATGGTTGAATGCACAAATCCACGCAAAATAATCGAAACATATAAAGTACAAGGCGGTCCTTCACGCGTCGAGGTTGAAAGAGCTATAACAGCACAAAAAAAGAACATGGTAAGTTCCAAAAAAAGCATATCTAAACTCAAACAGAACCTTGCTTACGCAGAAAACACCCTGAACTCCATCGTAGAATCTTACTCTCTTTCAAACTCTGAATTAAACGTAAGACTTAAAAATCCAGACTTATAGGTAGAATAGGGCTTTGGTCCCACAACATAGCACGTCTAACAAAAATAAAAAAGCGATTCTGCTTCTCGAAGACGGAACGGTATTTATCAGAAACGGTTTTGGAGCAACAGGAAAAATCTCGGGCGAAGTAGTATTCTCAACCCAGATGGTTGGTTATCCAGAAGCGCTTACTGATCCATCGTATAAAGGGCAAGTTTTAACCTTTACTTACCCGCTTGTAGGCAACTATGGTGTTCCATCAAACGAATTAAACTTAGGTCTTCCGCTATATTTTGAGTCAGACCACATACAAGTGCAAGGATTAGTAATTCACGAGTTATGCCACGAACCCTTCCATTGGGCATCAAAAAGAACCCTAGACAAGTGGCTCTTAGACGAAGGCGTCCCAGGAATATACGGGGTTGACACCAGACGCTTGACAAAGAAACTTAGAATTCACGGTGTCATGCTCGGAAATTTGCAGGTTTTTGATGCAGGCGAAGAACCTAATTTGGATGCTCTCTTAAAGAACGGCAAAAATATTGCTGACCCTAACTTGACTGATTTGGTTAAGGAAGTTTCAGTGAAACAGCCCATTAAATACAGTGTGGATGGCAAAAAAACCGTTGTCCTTATCGACTGCGGAGCCAAATACAGCATTATCCGCAACCTGCTTAAACGAGGCATAAACGTAATACGCGTGCCCTATGACACTTCAGCCAGCGAAGTAATGGCTTACAATCCTGACGGTGTCTTCTTAAGCAACGGTCCAGGCGACCCTAAAAAATGCGTGAAAACAATCGAGTGTGTGCGCGAAGTAGTTGATAAGGTTCCATTTATGGGCATATGTCTTGGTGCTCAAATATTGGCGCTGGCGTTGGGCGGAGACACTTACAAGTTAAAGTTTGGTCACCGTGCCCAAAACCAGCCAGCCCTCGACCTAATCAGCCGTCGTTGCTATATTACAACTCAGAATCATGGTTACGCTGTAAATATGGAATCCCTAAAGAAAACCCCGTTGGAAACTTGGTTCTTGAACGCCAATGACAAAACCACTGAAGGCGTCAAACACAAAAATAAGCCTGTCTTTGCTGTACAATGGCATCCAGAAGCCTCGCCAGGACCATATGATACTGAATTGCTGTTTGATAAGTTTGCAAAAACGTTGGAGGTTACTTAAGGATGCCAAAGTTTGACTGGATAAAGAAAGTGCTGGTTCTCGGGAGTGGCGCAATAAAAATCGGTGAAGCAGCCGAATTTGACTATTCAGGAAGCCAATGTCTTAAGGCTCTGCGGGAAGAGGGCATAGAAACCGTCTTGGTTAACCCTAACATTGCCACTATCCAGACTGACCCGCGGTTGTCAGGGAAAGTATATCTTCTTCCAGTCACCGCCGAGTATGTTGAGAGAGTTATTGAAAAAGAGCGTCCCGACGGTATCCTTTTGGGTTTCGGTGGACAAACCGCGTTAAACTGCGGTCTAGAACTGGAAAAGAAAGGTATCTTGCAAAAATACAATGTTAAAGTTTTAGGTACACCTGTCCATGCGATAGAGGACACGGGGGACCGTGAACGTTTCCGACAAGCGATGCTTAAAGCAAATGTTCCGCCATTAAACAGCAAATCAGCCACAACTGTAAAGGACGCTTTGGAAGTGGCTAATGAGATTGGTTATCCAGTTATAATTAGGGTTGCGTATACTCTTGGCGGCAAAGGTGCAGGTGTAGCACATAACTCTGAAGAATTAAAGGATATAGCAACCCGTGGTTTAGCTCAAAGTCGAATAAGCCAAATACTCATTGAAGAGTACGTTGGTCACTGGAAAGAAGTCGAATATGAAGTCATGCGCGACTATGCAGACAACTGCTTAACTGTATGCAACATGGAAAACTTTGATCCTATGGGTGTTCACACCGGAGACTCAATAGTTGTTGCTCCCTCGCAAACCCTGTCAAATCGTGAATATCACCTTATTCGTTCAACTTCAATAAGCGCTATACGCTGCTTAGGAATTATCGGTGAATGCAACATTCAATGGGCATTGAATGCGAAATCCGAAGAGTACCGTGTAATCGAAGTTAACTCACGCATGTCCAGAAGCTCCGCCTTAGCCAGCAAAGTAACTGGCTACCCCCTAGCCTACATAGCTACAAAACTAACCTTGGGCTACCTGCTTCCAGAACTCATAAACAAAGTAACCGAAGTCACCACAGCCTGCTTTGAACCAGCCTTAGACTACGTAACAGTGAAAATTCCACGCTGGGACCTGCAGAAATTCAAGAATGCTGACCGCCATGTTGGTCCGCAGATGCGCTCTGTCGGCGAAGTTATGGCTATTGGCCGTTGCTTTGAAGAGGCTTTGCAGAAAGCTGTGCGCATGTTGGATACTGGCAAGATAGGTTTAGTTTGCAACCCCGAAGATTCGGAGCCTGAGCCTGAAGCGAGAATACGTGATGTGCTTACGAACCCAACCGACGAGAGGCTCTACAATATTGTTAAAGCGGTAAAAATGGGCATTTCCGTTGCTGAAATTTACCGTTTAAGCGGTGTTGACCCATTCTTCCTCCACAAAATTGAAAATATTATTAGCATGGAAGCAGACCTGCGACAGCTAAACCTTGCAGAGGGCTCGGCAACTGAAGTGGTTCGTGAAGCTAAACGCTTAGGCTTCTCAGACGAGCAAATCGCCAAATGCCAATGCACCGATGAATTGACGATTAGAACGTTTAGAAAAAGTGCAAACATTCTGCCTGTAGTTAAGCAGATTGACACGTTGGCAGCTGAATGGCCAGCAAAAACAAATTATCTCTATCTGACTTATGGTGGAGACGAAGACGACATTGAATTAACGAGCAAAAAAAGCAAAGTTATCGTCTTAGGCGCGGGTGTCTTCAGAATAGGCTCAAGCGTAGAGTTTGACTGGTGTGGCGTCAACACAATTTGGGCGCTCAAGAAAAACGGTATTCAAGAAGCAATAATGGTTAACTATAACCCAGAAACAGTCTCCACAGACTACGACGTTTCAGACAAACTGTACTTTGAAGAACTTACAAACGAACGCATCTTGGACATTTACGAGAAAGAGAATCCCTTAGGCGTCATCACCAGCGTCGGCGGTCAAATTCCGAACAATTTAGCCATGAAACTCTCTAACGCGGGAGTCAAACTGCTCGGTACTTCCGCTGAAAACGTTGATTTAGCTGAAGACCGCTCAAAGTTTAGCGCGCTTCTAGACCAACTCGAAATTTCTCAGCCAAGCTGGAGCAAACTCCTATCAATTGCCGACGCGAAACGGTTTGCTGAAAAAATCGGTTACCCAGTTATTGTGCGTCCCAGCTATGTGCTGTCTGGTTCAGCTATGCGTGTAGCTTACAATGAGGCGTCCCTGGAGAATTTTCTTAAGTTAGCTGCGAAGGTTTCACCTGATCACCCGGTAGTTATAAGTAAATTCATAAATCGTGCTAAAGAAGCTGAGGTAGATGGCGTTTCTGATGGCGAAACCGTTTTAATTGGTGCTATAATGGAGCATGTTGAAAACGCTGGTGTCCATAGCGGTGACGCAACCATGACCATTCCCCCTCAAGCATTAAAGGTTGAGGTTCAGAAGAAAATTGAGGATTGCACACTAAGAATAGTTAGAGCTCTCAAAATTCACGGACCTTACAATATTCAATATCTTGTTAAAGATGACGTAGTTAATGTTATTGAATGCAATTTGAGGGCATCTCGTTCAATGCCGTTTGTCAGCAAAACGCGCGGAATAAACCTCATTGAGCTCGCTACTTTAGCTATGCTAGGCAAGAAAATTGATGGTGTTAAGCTTTCACCGATGACTGTTGCACCTCACGTTGGTGTTAAGGTTCCGCAGTTCAGCTTTATGCGTTTAAGCGGTGCTGACCCAGTTCTCGGAGTTGAAATGCTCAGCACGGGTGAGGTAGCATGTTTAGGCGAAAACTTCTCAGACGCCTTCTCCAAGGCATTGCAGTCTGCCGAATTCAACATTCCACCAAAAGACGGAGCAGTACTCATAAGTGTTGGTGGCAACGAAGAACGTAAAAAACGGGTTGTGCCGATAGCTAAGGCTTTTGCTGACATGGGCATCAAAATCTACGCAACTGCACACACCGCCCAAGTTCTTAATGAAGCGGGAGTTAATGCCACTGTGCTCTATAAGGTTAAGGAAGCTCAAGCTAATCCTAACATTTTGGATTATTTGCAGGAGCGTAAAATCGACTTAGTAATTAACGTGCCCATGGCTAACAGACAGAATAGTTTCTCAGACATTTTAACGGACGGCTACATCATCCGACGCCAAGCAGTAGAATTCAACGTGCCAGTAATAACGAACTTACAGTTAGCCGCTGCGCTTGTGGACGTGTTAAAGCATAAAGGTCAAAACGGCACCTCAATCCGCTCACTCAACGAATACATGGATAACTTGCCCTGGAAACTCTGGTAGCATAGCGTGTTTCTCAGTAAATTTTTGCGTTAAATTTTGTTCTTTATGTTTTGGGTTGCTTTTTTGGCTTAGGCCTTGAATTGTTTGCAGGGTGCGTCAAAATTCATCATAATTCGTCAAGAATAGTCAATTTTCGTCAAAAAAAGTTAAAAAAAGTTAAAAAAAGTCAAGGCGCTGTTGTAGTCGTTTGGCAGTCACATAGTTTTAAAAATCTTTT
>JBEKNP010000056.1:0-21607 GCA_049522695.1 Bathyarchaeia archaeon
GTGCTCATAACCAGAATCGCTTATTTGATACAGCGAAAACCCGACTTTGTTGAGCCTAATCGAATTTTGGCATTAGCGTACCAGAGAAAAGCAAGAGAACAAATCAATCAGAGATTACATGATCGATATGGAATAGACGACGTTTGTGTTAGAACGTTTCACAAATTAGGCAAAGATATCCTTGAAAAGTCAGGGAGAAGAATAGATAGAGCAGATATCGTTGATGAGAACAAAAAATATGGATTCGTAAAAAGTTTTTTTGAAGAAAAAATGGTTACTAACCGTGAGTTCTACAGATTATTTATTCGCTATATCACAACGGTTAATGATAAGGATGACGAACCCGCCGCTGCGGATAAGAATGCAGTTCTTACCCATGCTAAAGAACGCAGTTATGTTTCGATTGACGGGACTAAGGTCAACAGCAAAGCAGAAAAAGAGATTATGGATTTCCTGCTTACCCATAAAATCAACGGAGACACTATTCGCGTCAGATACGAAACTGATGTTGGCGGGTTTAAACCTGATTTCTATCTGTCACAATATGAACTTTTCATTGAGCATTGGGGAATCAACAAGGATGGCGAAGTGCCAGCATGGTTCAGCCAATCCAGTCAGGAATATAGGGATTTGATGGAGACGAAAAAGAGATGGTTTGCTGAAAACGATCAATTGCTTGTTGAAACCTTTGCGTATGAATACAATATCAACGAACCTGAAGAGTTCACCGATCAACTGAAATATCGAATCCAAAAAATTCTTGAAAACAGGTTTCCCAAAAAGAAATTTGAGTTTTCTCCCTTGACCTACGAGGAGATTTTAGACCTTGTATGGGCATCTCAGAAAACTCCCATTGATGATATACAAAGCTTCATTACAATATCGAAAACCTACGATTTGAATCCAGATAAAATTGCAGAAAAATTGGCTAAGGGCAAATGGAATAGTAAACAATTAGCTTTCGGGAGACTTGCCTTGGAGGTTTTTCGTGCGTACCAATCACAATTGGAAAAATTAGAAAAAACAGATTTTGAAGATATGATTAACGAGGCAAATACAGCTTTAGATAATAATAAGAGTCTATACGAAAATGTTTATGACCATATTCTGGTAGATGAATATCAAGATATCAGTGCTCAAAGACTAAACCTCCTCAAGAAGCTGCTTGATAGAAACCCAAACTGCAAGCTTTTTTGTGTTGGAGACGATTGGCAAAGTATCATGAGTTTTTCAGGCTCCAACCTAAACTACTTTGTAAACTTTGACAGATACTTCCAGGATCCTGCCATTACCAAAATTTGTACTAATTACCGTAGCATCAAATCTATTGTTGATGCAGGAGCGGCTGTAATAAAGAACAATGGAAAGTCGCAAGTTAAAAAAGAAGCATCATCAAGCCGTAAGGAAACTAAGCCAATCTTTGTTCTTAGTTCCCCGCACAAGACAGGCTTCGATGAGCTCTATTATGAACAGACTGCTGGAGATTGTCTTAGACGTATAAATGAGTATTTAGCGAAGGGGTATGACCCAAATGATATTCTCGTTCTCACCCGGTTTATGCGGACGAAAATTCGAGGCAGACGCAAGTTTTTTAAAATTGTTCAAACATTCTCAGAACTTGCATTAAATTGTAACGCCAGAACAGCGATTGACAACGCTAAAGAATCGGGTGCTGTTAAGCTACTCACAGTGCATAAGTGCAAGGGATTGGAAGCTAAGGTCGTTTTCATTTTGAACGTTGTTAATGGGGAATTTGGTTTTCCCAGCGAAATCGAAGACCCATCGATACTTGAAGTAGCGCGGGAAGATAATGGAGTATCGGACCAAAAAGAAGAAGAAAGAAGATTGTTCTATGTCGCTATTACGCGTGCAAAAGAGGAACTCTACATTTATACCCGACAGCAAGAAAAATCTGAGTTCTTAAACGAACTAACTGGCTACACAAATGAAATTCGACTGAACTACTGATATACCCTATTTGGTTTCGGCCGAAATCACGGAAAAGCATGGAAAAGTGGCCGAGGTGAGGTATTTTCTACCACATTAGGCACATTTTCATCATCACTCGTAACCTCTCCCTTCTTTTTTGTTAACTCTCAGCGAAATGGAGAAATACGCTGTTCATTCAAAAAGTCGAAATGCTCAAATTTTGAAATGCGTTTTGATTATTTTCGTCGCGTCATTGCAGAAGTCGGCTCTGTTAAAGATCAAATTTCCCTTTTGTGCAGGCTCCTCAAGTCTCAATGTTGTGAATACCGTAACGGTCATTCGAGAAGGAATGGGTATGATTATGTTTCCAAAGGTCATTAGATTCTCTGTTCTTCTTGCGTCTATGTAAATTAGGTTTGGATTATCGGTTGTCAGGTAGTTTTTAAACAATTCAGGTAGACACAAATGAGCCAATTCAGCAAAAATATCTTCTTTTGATTTTTTTTCCTCCTGCAATATTCTTCTTCTTTGCGTTTTGCCTACCTGTTCCAAACTTCTCTTGTTTTGGTCAATTCCTGTAAATATGTTCTGATTGGCACGCATAAGTCGGATAAGTGGATTATTATCGCTTCTTAAAATAGTGCTGTATTGTCGATCCACATTTATTCCGACTCCGACATCAATATCTTCTAGTGTTGCATGCTTGTAGAAAGGTTTCAATAATCCTTCGTTTTTTATTACAGCAACTATCCAGTGTTTTTCTTTGTCTGGCTCTTCTCTACTCGCAACTTCAGAAACGCGAACATCAACTAGTTCCCTTAGAAAAGTTTTTTCAACATCGTTTAATGTTGTGATCATCAGTCGCTCGCAACTTGCAGGAAGCTTGGATGGGTCAAAAATTACCTTTCCTTCTTCACGTTGAACTGAAATGTCCGCATAATCTAATCCAGTATCGACATCGTAAATGCTGATTATTTGAAAATTATTTCCTGCTGGCAAGGTAATTTTTGTTCTGAACAAGCTCCGTCGTGTATCTGGTACTCGATACGTTCGTGTGGTTTTCATCTGAGATTTAGGATAAGTATAAGTTACACTTGTTGCAATCGGCTCCCCAATATTTATTTTCTGCCATATTTTCTCAATAAAACTGGCCGAACTTTCAGCTAAATCCAAAGACTTTTTTGCTAAAACTATTCCTCCTTCAACCACTCCCAATTACCTGCCCTTTCATCCCACCTCGATCCAAAGGTGATTGCGTTTTTTTTCTTCACAATTATCGGTATCTTCTTCGTTTGAGTATAGTAGTTCCCAAAATCATCAACGTACCCAATGCATACATACAATGATTTTTCTCCTTCGTCAAATTGAACCGGCTTAATTTCGGTCTCAGAGAGAAATACACTTTCGACCGGGCGTTTTTCTACAAAATCGATAATAGACTTAAACAAGCTCATTGTAACATCTTCTGACCGGTCCATCGACCTCTCGAGAATCTCCATCATTTTCTTGTTGTCCATCACTCTTTTGATGGTATCAAAAAACGATTCTGCAGTGAATTCGCCAATTTGTGAAGTATCAAGCAACAACTCTCTATACTCAAATTGATCTTCTGGTACTTTGGAGCCCAAGAACTCTTCTTCAGGGATGCAATTTCGATGCATAAATTGTTTGAACGTATTAGAGTTCGCCATTACGAGGAAAAGATCACGAAAGTCTTTAACGTCAAAGACCAGCTTGTTAGGATCACCGGAAACTATTATCTTGAAATAGATGTTGCCGTATCCAGTATATCTTAGTCCTATATTCGCTTTCACCGGCTCATTTGGAAGGAGTTCAATCCTTTCAGGTATTTCAAGCTCTATTCTCGGGCGAATTATGTGAGTCTCAAACTCTTCCCGATAAACGTCCTCTCCATCTTTAACAAATCTAAGAATGACTTGCACTTTTTCTGATACTTGTTCAAGCATTGGAGAAGTAAAAACGATGCCGATATAACCTTCTTTTTTCAGTTCATCAAAACCGATTCTTCTTGAAGAAGACAGGTCTTTCTTATTGATGTTATAATAACGCCTAACGACGAAGGATTCAGGCATTTCAATTTCCACTGAGTCAAAAGCAAATTTTCCTTTCCATATTAAAAACAAAGGGATCCCTTCATTTGGGAGCGCCCACTGTGCAATGAATTTTGAAATTACTCTAAATTCGCTCTCTATCTTGGACAAGCTCGGTCTGTATTATTATTTTCGTCAAGGCTTTTTAAGCTTTAGAATACAGTAATTCTACCTTTCGGTTTTTAGCTTGGTGGCGATGTCTCCCACACAATCCCTTTTTTCTTTTTTTTGAGCCTTCTAACTCTCAAGAACAATCATGGGAATCAGTATTTAAGGGGCACCTACACGGCTTTTTCGATGGTAATCAAATTAGAATCAAGCTAACCGATGAAGTTTAATATTAAGATTACAGAGAAGGGAGTGTTGGGTTGAATATGGTTAAGCTGATGTTCTATGGTGGCGTAAACGAGATCGGCGGTAACAAGATTCTATTAGAGGACAAAGGAACCAAAATTTTTCTTGACTTCGGGCAGTCATTTACTTTCGGCACGGATTTCTTCACAAGTTGGCTTCAACCGAGAAACCTCAACGGTCTTGAAGACTACTTTGAGTTCGGTCTTCTTCCAAAGATCAGGGGTCTTTATTCTAAAGAAATGCTTGCGTCAACAAACCTTGCATACGCTGAACCTGAAATTGACTGCGTGTTTCTTTCGCATGCACATTTTGACCACATAACCCACATTGAGTTTTTAGATCCTGCCATCCCTGTTTGCATGGGTGTTGGAACCAAACTGTTCATGGAGTCGATGGAGGAGACAGGTTACTTTGCGAATTATGGTGAGCATCCTTGCAATAAGTTTAGGACTGGGCACAAAGTCAAAATTGATAACTTAACGGTTGAACCGATTGCGGTTGATCACTCGATTCCAGCCGCTTACGGATTCATCATCCACACTTCTGAAGGAGCAATTGTTTACACTGGAGACCTGAGAAGACATGGACCGAGAAAAGACCTCACAGAGAACTTCCTTGAAAAAGCCAAAGAAGTTGAGCCAATCGCCTTAATTTGTGAAGGAACCCGGATGGCAGTTAAAGAAACGCGACAAAACTACTCCGAACCACAGGTAAAACAAATTAGCGATAAGATCGTCGCTTCGACTGACAAAGCAGTCTTCACCATGCACGCCAGCCGAGATATTGACAGGTTCAACAGCTTCTTTGAAGTTGCCAAAAAGAACAATAGAAAAATGGTCATTACACCCAAGACCGCTTATCTCCTAACAAAACTGCTCAACGACGAGCATTTAGCTGTTCCAGACCCACTCAAAGACGACAGTATCCTTGTGTATTACAAGAAAAAGAAGTCTGGGACTTACGACGAGAAGGATTATTTTCCTTGGGAACGCAAGTTCATGGACAAGCTGGTGAATGGCAAGTATGTTCACAAGAATCAAAGCAGACTCATAATGGATTTGGACTTCTACCAGTTTGGTGAACTAATCGACATAAAGCCGAAAGCAGGCAGCGAGTTTATCCACAGTATGAGTGAACCGTTCAGCGAAGAAGACATGGAAGACCAAGTGATGCATAACTGGCTAAGCCACTATAAAATGCGCTTCCATCAAGTTCACGCTTCAGGACACATGATCAAAGACCAGTTGGTTGAGATGGTAAAGGATATACAGCCTAAGCGAGCTTACCCAGTACATACTGAAAACCAAAAACTCTTCAAATCGTACTGCAACAACATGCAAACAATCGAAATGGAAAAAGAATACGAATTAAAGTAGTTTTTATTTAGAAGAGTCAGCCATTGGTTTCTTTAGGTCAACTTTGGTTTTGCCCTTGTCTGATTTGAGATATTCATAGTCCAATAGCATTTGAATTAGCATAGTGTTAGGATATGCAGTTTCATATTCCCACTTATTTTTTTGGATTTCTGGTTGAACTTTACCTATAAGGTAGTTTATTATTTCCCAAAATTCAATTATTTCTATCTTATACTTGGAAGGGGCATCTTTTTTTACGCTGTCTTGTACTGACCAACAGTAAATAACTTTGGAAAAATTGTCATGCCCAGTTATTTCTTTGACTTTGTTTTTTAAATTTTTGTCATTAAAATCACTATTCTCATGGTCTATCTGTTTTTCACTCAGTTGTGCATCTTTTACTTCTCCAACAATTACGCTGTCTTTTTTGGGGTCGATAGCAAGAACGTCAATATCACTTTCTCTTTTGTTTTTTAAGAATTTCACGTTTAATGTAACCATAAATCCTTTTTTCTCTAAATACTCTTTTACTAACAGCTCGTAGTAATCCGCCAACCAATCACCATCCGAGTTCAATGGCACAAATCTATTTATATAACTGCCTTGAAAAAGGGCGAATAGTAGTGTGAGATTATTTTTGGATATGGTGAGTTTATGACTTGTAAACTGGCTATAGCAAACCTTATAAGCCTTATAACTACTATAAACAACTGTAAGTGACTTATATGCCGGAGGAAGTCCTAACTATTGTCAAAATACCTCTTTCGGAAATAGAAGAATCAATAAGGGAAAAGCATACGCTTCCATCCAAGTTAACCGACGTTCACATTGAAGGAGACAATCTTGTCCTTAGTTTCACAGAAGAAGAACCAGATACATTAGAGAGAGAAGAAAAACAACCTGTTTCGCCCATCATTCAGGATTCTCAGAGAAAAAGAAGACCAAGAAAAAAGCGGAATAGGATGAAAACAAGGGGTTGGAATGTTGCAGCAAGAATTACTAACTCGAGAGGGCAGAAATGCACAATATACAAACCATTTGTGGATGCACTTCAGGATTCGAAACTATCATTAGAAGAACAAAGGAAAAAAGTTGAAGAAATAATCAGAGCAAACCGTAACAAACCTTCTGAAGAATCAATCAATTATTTTCTGGAAAACACGCTCGAATATTTGAGAGGAGCACGATAGACTTATGGACCTCACACATTGGGCCCCTCAAAGCAATGTAACCTCAAAAGGGTCTGAACTTGAAAAACTCTGCCTCGGATTAGCAAAAGCTGATTCGGAAAAAGAAGTAATAGACACATTAAAAAAAGCTGGATACTGGGATAATCCATCAAACTGGAGATTTTATGGTAGTATCGAAAACAACTTTTCAGTAATTGGAAATCAACAAAGCTTACCTGAATCTGCCATAGTTGAAAAACTCATAAACTCAGTTGATGCCCTGCTAATGAGGGAATGCTTGAGAAGAAAAATAAACCCTGAAAGTCGTGAGCACGCACCAAAGGACATAATCGCTGCATTGGAAGAATTCTTCGGAATCAGTCAAGGAAGTCTCTGGAACGCAAGCATATCCCAGAGAAAGACTCTTGCCGAAAACATAAGTTTTGTAGCAACAGGACGAAAGGACGCACCTTGCTACGAAATTATTGATGATGGCGAAGGTCAAACACCCAGAAAGATGCCTGACACTTTTCTTTCATTGTCAAAATCAAACAAACTAAGAATTTCATTTGTGCAAGGAAAATTCAACATGGGTGGCACAGGGGTTCTACAGTTCGCTGGACACAATAATCTACAGCTTATCGTCACAAAAAGAGACCCTGAAATCGCAAAATCCGAAAATGATGAGACAAAGGACTTGTGGGGTTTCACTGTCGTCAGAAGAGAAGACCCAAAAGAAGGAAGAAGAAGTTCTGCTTACACATATCTTGTCGTAAATGGAAACATACCTACGTTCAAAGCTGAATCGTTGCCATTGCTGCCAGGTGAATATCCCAATCCTTATGGCAGACCGATGCTATGGGGTACATTCATAAAATTGTACGAGTACCAAATTCCTGGATATAAAACTAACATACTTTTTGATTTATATAATAGAATTTGTCTGCTTCTGCCTAAAATAGCTCTGCCAGTCAGGTTTTTTGAAAGACGAGTTGGCTATACGGGACATACCATGGAAACTACTATGAACGGACTTAGCGTAAGATTGTTTGAAGACAGACGAACTAATCTGGAAGATGGATTTCCAAGTTCCAGTACTATGTCAGTTTGCGGAGAGAATATGGTTTGCCAGATATTTGCCTTCAAGAAAGGGCAGTCTGAAAAATACAGAAAAGACGAAGGCGTTGTTTTCACAATCAACGGACAAACCCACGGATATTTACCAGTTTCGTTTTTCAATCACAAGGCTGTAGGCATGTCTTATTTGTCAGACTCAATCTTGGTAACTGTTGACTGCACAAACTTTAGCGGCAGAAACAGAGAAGACTTGTTTATGAACAGCAGGGATAGGCTCCGAAGTGGTGATTTGAAGGAGCAAATTGAAAATAAACTTGAAGACCTTTTAAGTCATCATTCTGGTCTAAGAGCACTCAGGGAAAAAAGAAGACGAGAAGAAATTCAAAACAAACTCGAAGACTCAAAGCCTCTGAAAGATGTTCTCGAAGACTTAGTCAGAAAATCACCTGCTTTAGCCTCATTGTTGAACCCTGGGATTAAGATAAAAACTCCTTTTGACCTCCGACCTGTTGGTGAACAGGAGAATTTTGTCGGTCAAGAGTTCCCAAACTATTTCCTATTACAGCTGGATGAGACAAAGAACTGCCCACTTAATAGACGATTTAGAGTCCAATACGAGACCGATGCCGCCAACGACTACTTCGAGAGAGACAGATTGCCAGGCAAGTTTCAACTTCGGATTCAAGATAAAGAAACGCCAGATTACGTTTTGAATCTGTGGAATGGAATAGCAACACTAACCGTCGGTTTGCCAGATGGCGTGAAGGTTGGCGACCTTTTGGAGTACAGGTCAGATGTAAGCGATGAAACGCAGCCTAATCCATTCGAAGCAAATTTCAAAATCAAAGTTTTAGAGGAAGCTGACCTACGCAAAGGCGGAACAACGACAGAACGGAAAAAACCACCATCGGAAAAAGAAGGCGATACAAGGTATATTTCTTCAAATCTTTCACTTCCCAAAATTATACCAGTACACAAAGAAGATTGGGATTTACATAAGTTTGACGAAAACAGCGCATTGGAAGCAAAGGATACAGGTGGCGAAGGTTACGATTTCTTTGTCAACATGGACAATGTTAATCTCCTTTCAGAAATCAAAGCAAGAGACGAGATTAATGCTAAACTTCTTCAAGAACGGTACAAATATGCTTTGGTGCTTATAGGAATGGCTATGCTAAGAGAAAACTCGGAACGAAAGGCAGAGAAAAACGGTACAGACATAGCGAAGGAAGTTTTTGAAGTCACAGCAAAACTTTCAGTAATAATATTACCAATGATTTCGTATCTCGGGGAACTTGAAATCGAGAGTTAGTTAATTTTCTTTAGCCAGATTTTCGCACGCGCTAATTGAAAGACGAGATGTAGATTTAACGATTCTTTCAATTTCAAGGAGTTCCTCGATACTTAGAACTTCGGATTGGTCGAAGACGTCATCTGAGTTCCATAAACCGGAACGTCTCACCTTTTCTGAATATGAGAATTTTCCGAGCCAGTTATCAGAAGGTTTGCAGATGGGGCAAAGTGAGATTGTAGCGATGAGTTTCTTTTCAAGCATGTTTCGTAAATCCTGGTTTTCAATCGCTATGCAGCGAAAACTGAAGTTGCTTCTTAAAAGTTCGCTTACTCTATTTTCGGTAGGCTTACAATTCTTGCATGTATGCATGTCCTGTTTTTCCCAGTGGCCCTGTCCAGGAGCTGGTTGCAAGCAGGTATTGTTCGGATCCGTTTGGCGTAACATCGCGCCTCCGAGGAATTTTCTGAAAACGCTGCCGTTTTTTCCTCCTGAGTAGTGCATTCTTAGTCTTCTTTTTAGGATGTCTTGTGAACGGGGATGGTTACCTACTCTTACGATCCGCCCTTTCGGCGAGTGCTTTGAGGTTTCTCCTTTTTCATAGAAAAAATACAGTCCGTTGTTAAAAGGAACTTCTGACGGATCATTGAAAAGCGGCAGTGTATTTAGTAGGCTATTTATCTGTGAGCACAGTTTTTCGGGGCTACTCATCTGTTTCCAATATCCTTTTGAGCATCTGTTCCCCATTCGACATTTGCAATTAGTAGTATTTGATTTTTTACCTTCTACAGCGGTTTAAAGAATAGGGTAATTCGGCATTAGTATTTTGTGTGGCTCCTTTGTTTTTGTCCTTTAACTGCTTCGTAGATTGATTGTGTGGTGTAGCCTTCGAAGCTAAGCAGGTTAGCTGCGGAAAAGTAAAGCAACATAAGATATTTTTCCGTAGCTTCCATCTTTTTATCATATTTTTAGCTTTATCTCGGCAAAGGGCGCTTTTAAATCTTTCAGATTAATAGGTAACGATAGAATTTTTGCTCTATCTGAACTATGAGAAATATCATTGTTTTTGGCTGCTTCCTGGTAATTGTACTTTTTTTTGATCTTCTCGATTTGATTTGAACACTCGGCAATAGCATGATCTATTTCGGCAATTATTTTTTGTTTTGATACTGTTTGGCATTTATAAAAAGAGTCGGGAAATGGCCTTCCGTCAAGCGACCAACCAGTAATTCTAAACTCATGGATTAATGTGGATGATATTTCATCCTTGCATTTTTGAAGGAATTTAGATTCTGTTACATAGGCTCTTGTTTCAATTTTAACCCAATTGTTTTCGGAGAATTCATCTTGTTCCTTCGCGTTTTTTCCGATCATCCCCATAGACTCGAGAAATAAATAATGATCATGTTCATGCACAATTTCGGCTGCGAGTTTCCAAGGCATACATGGCATAACAGTGTTTGTCACTGTAACGTCAAAAAGAAGAGACCATAAGTTGAAGAGCAGGACATTTCTTTCAGCATCATATCCAAAGCTAAGTGTAGGGTTTATGTTTATAACAAATTCTCTAAGATCATTTGCGATGATGTCAAGTGTTATATCTTGGTTTTGAAAGAAAGGGGTGAGTTGTTTTTTAATCGCTCCCCATACACAGTTAAAGTGTTCCCGATTATCTTCATTATTCAAGGCATTGAAGTCTGTGCAAGACATCCATGTTAGATATAATTCATCATTTGTAATCTTATCTAACATTGAAATGTCAAATGACTTGATCATTGCTTATACTCCGCTGCATGCTGCTATACAATCTATGCTAAACCTCGCATCAGTCAATAACTCTCCCGCCTAAGTGAATGAACTAATAGTTTGAATAGTTTTTAAGACCTTCGTGAATGCTTGCTTTCAACCATTTGTGGCTTATTTCATGGAAAATAGCTCAAAGCGGCTAAAAGGTGCAACTAAACAAGTGCCAAGTTTTTTATGTCATAAACCCAATATTAGTTGGGGTTTGAATTGAAGTATTGGTGGATAATTCAGTCGCTTGAATCATACGAGCAACATGCGGACCTTATTGGTGGCGGTTTTAAAGAAGGAACCGAGCATCTGCTTCACCCAAAATTCGCGGAAATTAAAAAAGGAGATTATATAGTTCTATATGCGACTGGGGACAAAGTCCTGCTTGGCATTTTTGAAGTTATCTCAGAAATGGAAACTCTGAGAAATGACGAATACTGGAGCAACACACCGATTTTCAAGATAAAGCCTGCTTTTATGCCTACTGAAGGCTTTTTTGTAGATTGGAAGAAATTGCTCTTTGACACCTCTCTTACATTCAATTTATTTCCGGAAAAAGACCGCTGGACTTACAAAATCTGGAAGCATTACATTCACCCTCTGGACTCTAAAGATTTTGAAAACATAAAGGGAGCAATTCTTTCCCATAAATACGAAACCTCAGCTGAAATTGAGGAAAAAACAATTTCTGACCGGCTTGGTCCTGCTTTTGGAACTATAGATTTATTATTTGAGCCGGTTGATGAGATGGGTATTGTTTACCTGTTTGCAAAACATCATAGAGAGATTGGTTTTCCGTTTATTGTCAAATTAAGAGCCAAATATCCTGACGTAATTGCTCTTGACACCAAAGGTGAGAGAAAGTTAATAGAGCTGGAGTTTAGGTCCTCCAACTTTAACCATGACCCCAAGGGTTGTGACTTTATCGTTTGCTGGATTGATGATTTAGAAGAGAATATGAAAAAAAAATTGCCGCAAATAATTGACCTACGAAAGTCACTATCGAACCTTTATAGTAAACAAGGCGCAAATGAATAAGGTACGTTTGGAAATGAAGCCTGAAGAGGAAGCGCGGAAGAAGATTGATGCGTTGCTTGAGCTTGCTGGTTGGCTGGTGCAGGATTATAAGGATTTGAATCTTGGCGCTGGCGTTGGAGTTGCTGTTCGTGAGTTTCCTTTGAAGAGTACAGGCTTTGCTGATTATTTGCTTTTTGTTGAGCGTCACGCGGTTGGCGTTGTGGAAGCCAAGCCTGAAGGCACGACATTGAGCGGTGTTTCTGAGCAAACAGAGAAGTATCTTACGAGTTTGCCTGAGAATATTCCTCATGTTGGCGATGTGTTGCCTTTTGCTTATGAGAGCACCAGTGTGGAGACGTTTTTTAGGGATTTACGTGAGCCTGATTGTCGTTCCAGGCGGGTTTTTGCTTTTCATCAACCTGAGACCTTGCATGAATGGGCGCATCAAGAGACTACATTACGGGGCAGATTACGGACTATGCCTCCTTTGACAAAGGAAGGGTTGCGTGACTGCCAGGTTGAAGCTATTGAAAACTTGGAGTGGTCTTTAGCTAAGTCAAAGCCACGAGCTCTTATTCAAATGGCAAGCGGCAGTGGCAAGACTTTTACTGCTGTGACTGAAGTTTATAGGTTAATAAAGTTTGCTGGCGCAAGGCGTATTTTGTTTTTGGTTGACCGCAATACGTTGGGAAAGCAGACTTTGCAGGAGTTTGCGCAGTACCGAACCCCTGATGATGGACGCAAATTTACCGAATTATACAATGTCCAAAGGTTATTATCAAATAAGATTGATGCGGTAAGCCGCGTATGCATAACAACCATCCAGCGACTCTATTCCATGCTAAGAGGAGAAGCGGAGTTTGCCGAGGAAAATGAGGAAACCTCAGCCTTTGAAATGAGATTTCGAGACATGCGCCCGGTTGAGGTATCATATAATCCGCAGATTCCATTAGAAATGTTTGATTTTATTATAACTGATGAGTGCCATAGGTCGATTTATCATCTTTGGCGCCAGGTTCTTGAGTATTTTGACGCATTCATAATAGGATTAACAGCGACGCCTTCTAAGCAAACTTTGGGCTTTTTCAATCAGAATTTGGTAATGGAGTATGGACATGACCGAGCAGTAGCCGATGGCGTAAACGTAGCCTATGACGTTTACCGAATTTCAACAAAGATCACTAAGGACGGAAGCAAAGTTGAATCCGGCTTTTACGTGGATAAAAGGGATAAACTCACTCGGAAGGTTCGCTGGGAACAACTGAATGAAGACCTTGAATATGACGCTAAGGAATTAGATCGAAGCGTAGTTGCTAAAGACCAAATCAGAACTGTAATTAAGACTTTTAGAGATAAATTGCCAACCGAGATTTTTCCTGGACGCCCAGAAGTTCCTAAAACGCTGGTTTTTGCCAAGGATGATAGCCATGCCGAGGACATTGTGGAGATTATTCGCGAGGAATTTGGAAAAGGAAACGATTTCTGCAAAAAAATTACTTATCGCACGATGGAGCGCACGGAGGATTTGATTGCAAGTTTTCGCAACTCCTATAATCCGCGTATTGCAGTCACCGTGGACATGATTTCAACCGGAACAGACATTCGCCCATTAGAATGTCTGCTATTCATGCGCGATGTGCACTCAAGCGTGTATTTTGAGCAAATGAAAGGCAGAGGTACACGCACAATCTCCGACACAGACCTAAAAGCAGTCACGCCTGGAACAGAGAGCAAGACCCATTTTGTTATCGTTGATGCTGTTGGAGTTTGCGAGAGCGATAAGACTGATTCACGTCCGTTGGAGCGCAAGCGGAGTACGCCTTTTGAAACCTTGGTTGGATTGGTTGCGTTGGGTGTTAGGGATGTGGACACTTTAACTTCTTTGGCAGGTAGGCTTGCGCGTGTTGACCGAGAATTAGATAGTGATGAGCGAAAAGAGATAGAGGCAGCGGCTGGAGGAAGATCATTTAAACAAATAATTAACGGGTTATTTGATGCGGTGGATCCCGATAAGCAGGTTGAGACTGCTAAGCAACTTTTTAAAACTGAGACTCCAACGCCCGAGCAAATTAAGAAAGCTTCTGTTGAATTGGCAAAGAGTGCTTGCGTCCTCTTTGACTCACCCGTTTTTAGGGGTACTCTTGTTGAGATTAAGCAGAGAAACGAGCAAACCATAGACACAACCAGCATCGACCAAGTGGTTTTTGCGGGTAATGACCCATTAGTGATTGAGAGAGCAAAATTAACAGTCAAATCTTTCAAAGACTTTATCGAACACAACAAAGACGAGCTAATTGCGCTACAGATTATTTACAGTCGACCTTATGGCCAAAGGCACTTAACCTATGAAGCAATCAAAGAATTGGCTAACGCCTTGCAGAAAATTCCGTATAATTTGACGCCTGAACTTGTCTGGTTGGCTTATCAGCAACTGGAAAAGTCTAAAGTAAAAGGCGCGAGACCCGAAAAGCTCTTGACAAACATCATATCTTTGGTGCGTTTCGCCACCGGAAAAGTCGATGTTTTAGAGCCCTTTAGCAACGTGGTAGATTACCGGTTTAACGATTGGCTCATAAAACAAGAAGTCCTTGGCAAACACTTCAACCCTGAACAGAAAGAATGGCTAAACATGATAAAAGCACACATAACCACCAGCCTAAACGTTGGAATAGACGATTTCGAGCTATCCCCCTTTAACCAGAAAGGCGGAGCAGTCAAAGCCTACCAACTATTCGGAAAAGAACTAAACAAAACACTCGAAGAACTAAACATGGTGCTAACAAAGTGACAGTTACAGAGCAAGAACGACCGCAGCTACCTATGGGTTGGGCAGAAACAAGGATAGGTGATATTTGCGATTTAATTAATGGTCGTGCTTTTAAGCCAACTGAATGGGTTTCTGCTGGGATACCAATAATTAGAATCCAGAACTTAAATGATCCAACCGCCGAATTTAATTACTGCGATTTTGAAGTTGAGGAAAAATATCTTGTTGATAACGGCCAACTCTTGTTTGCTTGGTCTGGGACTCCAGGGACCTCTTTTGGTGCTCACTTATGGAACAGAGGTAAAGCTGTTCTTAATCAACACATATTCAAAGTTAACATCAATGAAAAGTACCTTGACAAGAACTTCTTAAAACACTTGTTCAATCGAAATGTAAAAGAGTACATTGGCAAGGCTCATGGAACTGCAGGTTTAGCACACATTACCAAAGGGAAATTTGAGGATTCCAAAATACTTATTCCTCCTTTTTATGAACAACGTCGTATTGTCAGTAAGGTTGAGGAGCTGTTTTCTTTCCTCGACACAGGCACAGAGTCACTTCGCAAAGTCCAAGCGCAACTCAAACGTTACCGCCAAGCAGTCCTAAAATATGCCTTTGATGGGAAGCTGACTGAAGAATGGCGTCGAACACATAAAGACCATGTAGAATCAGCACAAAATGCACTTGAAATGGCACGTCTACAGTTTTCAAAAAAACCGAAGACGCAAATAAGCTTTGAAGTAACCAGCAAAATAACTTTTTTGCCGGATGGATGGGTTCATGCCAAGTTAGAGAACTTTATCTATATCGCAGGAAGAATCGGGTGGAGAGGTTTAAAGGCAGATGAATACACACAGGATGGCCCACTTTTTCTTTCAGTATATAATCTGAACAAAGGAAACATAGTGGATATATCTGAAACCTACCATATCAGCGATGAGAGATATTCAGAGAGCCCAGAAATTCAGTTGCGAAATGATGATATTCTCCTAGCTAAAGATGGAGCGGGCATAGGAAAAATTGGTATCGTTCAGGGGTTAACGGTAAAAGCCACAGTAAACTCTTCGCTACTAGTTATTCGTAGCGGATGTGCTTTCAAGCCAAAGTTTCTATTTTATTTCTTTAAAGGACCAAGAATGCAAGAGCTTGTAAAATCGAGAATAACCGGAAGTGCTACGCCACATCTCTTCCAGCGAGACATAAGAAAGTTTAATTTGTTAATTCCTCCACTTTTAGAGCAGGAACAAATCATAGCTGAAATAGAATCTCGGCTCTCAGTAGCTGATCAGGTTGAAAACATCGGAAGGACGAGTATTAAACAGGCGAACCATTTACATCAAGCCATTCTAAAGAACGCATTTGAGGGAAAACTCGTGCCTCAGGACTCAAGTGAGCAACCTGCTGAGAAATTGTTAGAATGTATTAAAGCTGAACGTCTCAGCTCTAAAAAATCTAATAGCGTTAATCAGTTGGAGTTATCTCATTATGTCAAATGAATCAGCATCAATAGTTCAAAGAGTTTGGAATTACTGTAATGTTCTTAGAGATGATGGTGTTAGTTACGGCGACTATGTTGAGCAATTAACTTATTTGCTTTTCTTGAAAATGGCTGATGAACAAACAAAACCGCCTTTTAACAAGCCCTCCACAATACCAAAAGGTTTGGATTGGCAAAGCCTAACCTCAAAAGATGGTACAGAATTGGAAACTCACTATCGCCGCTTGCTGGAGTCTTTGGGCAAAGAGAAAGACATGTTAGGCGTCATCTTCCGCAAGGCACAAAACAAAATCCAAGACCCAGCTAAACTCAAACGCCTACTGGAACTTATCAATAATGAGACTTGGTTGGGTATGGATATTGATGTTAAGGGCGAAATTTATGAGGGGTTATTACAGAAGAATGCAGAAGACGTCAAAGGTGGAGCAGGTCAATACTTCACTCCTAGACAACTTATCAAAGCTATGGTTGAGGTGATGCAACCGAAACCCGGCATGACGATCAACGACCCAGCTTGTGGAACAGGGGGCTTTATCATAGCAGGGCACGATCACATATCCAATAATAATCAGTTGGATGTTGAACAAAAAAAGTTCTTGCGATTCAAAACTTTTACTGGCAAAGACATTGTTGACAGTGTAGTTCGCTTATGCGTTATGAACTTGTTTCTCCATGGCATTGACGGAGAGCCAGGCGAGGTCTGCCCTATAGAAACGGGAGACTCACTAATCAGTGACCCTGGAATACGCTTTGACATGGTTATGACTAATCCACCGTTTGGCAAGAAAAGCAGCGTCACCCTAACCAACGGCGATGGCAAAGCAGACAAAGAAGCCTTAACCTATGAGCGCCAAGACTTCTGGGCAACAACAAGCAACAAACAACTAAACTTTCTCCAACACGTCAAAACCCTGCTCAAAATCAACGGCAAAGCCGCAATAGTTGTCCCCGACAATGTCCTCTTTGAAGGCGGCGCAGGCGAAACTGTGAGACGCAAAATCCTCCATGAATGCGACGTCCACACACTCTTGCGCCTGCCAACGGGTATTTTCTATGCTCAAGGAGTCAAAGCAAACGTCTTATTCTTCGATCGCAGACCAGCCAGTGAAACCCCGCAAACCGACCAACTCTGGATTTATGACCTGCGCACTAACAAACACTTCACGCTAAAAACCAATCAGCTAAGTTATGCTGACATGCAAGACTTCATAAAATGCTACAACCCACAAAACCGTCATGGCCGCAAGCCAACAGACTGTTTCAAACCCTTCACATACGCAGAGCTGATGCAACGGGACAAAGCAAACTTGGACATATTCTGGCTTAAAGACGAAAGTTTAGAAGACACAGAGAACCTGCCAGCCCCTGAAGTTTTAGCAGCAGAAATAGCAGAAAACCTGCAATCAGCACTCGAGCAGTTCAACAGCATACGGGAAGAGTTGTATGAAACTGCTGATACAAAGGCGACCTAAAAGTTACTCAGTTTCTTGGATTCCCCTTAGATAGCAGCTACCATAGATTACAACATACAAAACATATTTTTCTTTTAGGTGGATATGTTGGTTCAAAAAGGTCAAGCAACAACCATTTACATTGCAAAAGAGGAGTATAGACGTTATCAGGACCTGGTGAAGGCTAAACTTGGCAAGAAGGCCGGGCCGAGAATAGTAGAGCTGATTCGGCAAGACGTGACCAACTTGGAAGGCAAACCGGTGATAGACAACAATGAAGACATTAATGAACTTCAGACACGGCTTAAATCGCTCATTAAGGAAGAGGACGATGCCAAGAGAATCCTTGAGCAACATGAGGTTATTAGCTTTAAACGCCATCCCGATAAGGCAAAGAAAGCAATTGCTATGATGGTTACTGATTTTAACGCGAGAAAGATTCGGGCGGATCTTGGAGACTTTCAGCTATTCATAGGCTATGCTGAATTGCACATTGAATACTGTAAAGTTCTAAGTAGATTAGCAGAATTGAGGGCGCAGAAATATACTGCTGATCCAACACAAACGCCCGAGACAGAAGCACCACAGACAGAAGCGCAGTCTACGGAGTCTGCAGAGATTAAGCAAGTAGCTGAAGAGGCAGAAGGCCAGGAGCCAGAAGTAAAGGCCAACAACAAACAGAGCGTATTGGAAGAGCCTGAATCTGAAGAAAAGGAAGAAGGCGCTGGTGAGGAAAAAGAAGATGAGGCTGAAGAACCTGAAGAACCCGAAGCAGGTGAGAATGAGCCCAATGACGATTATGTTTTGGAGTCAGCTGAAGAGAAAGAGGAAGAGGAGCCTTGGCTGGACTAGTTAAGTTGGGAACTTGGGCGAAAAAGTAGAAATATATTTCTATAGCAGCATAGTGGAGTATCAAATCATAATTCTACTATACTAGTGCAGTCAAAAGGCAGTTTTTCTCGCGTGCAAAAAATATATTTTGCTCCCCTTCCCCTTTTATTCATGGTAAAACGGTTCGGTTAGTTGATAGCTAAACGAACCTCTGGAAACTCGTATATTTATTCCAAGTTTTTAAAAAAAGCTTTAAAATTCCTTAACAGAGCGTGCGGACCAGCCGTTTTAGAGAAAACTTGGGTAGTTCTTGGGTAGTTCTTGGGTAGTTCTTGGGTAGTTCTTGGGTAGTTCTTGGGTAGTTATTGAAGGTCAAGGCGTACTCGTATTGGCTGTCCAGCTTTCGTCTCTTGTTGGTGCAGATCTGCAGTTAAATTGTGACCCATGAAGTACTTAATGATTTCAGTTTTAGCTTTCGCCGTACCCCTGGAAGAAACCGTCTGAGCGGAAAGCACGAAAGCAAGTTAGAGAGAAGTGGTCTTCGATTTAACGTTGAAGATCTCGCTACCTTGGCGATTCTTCAAACCTCGGCAGGCCAGCAAGTACATCGCTGCAGCAGTTGGGTCTCTTGCAAGCTCGTTTAGAAACTTGTTCTGTCATTCTTAACCTCAGAATCCAGAATCAGTTTCTTAGCCTCAGAATTCTTAGCTGGAGAAAATTTGTAGATACTTGATACGGCTGCCTCCGCTCTTTCAGCTATTGCGACTCGGCTAAAGCCTTTTTTCATTAAGAAAGCTACTGTGCTCTCTATTTCCGAAAACGGAGTTTTCACTCCTTTAAAGTAGTTTCTGAGCTTCAGAAAAGCCTCTTCCACTAAGTCTTTTTCTACCGCTACCGGGATAGGCGTCTCTGTATTTTTGGCTTCCTCAATTTTCGGCAGCAAAAACGTGTTGGTCGACGGCGAGTAGGTGGCACCAAGCTTCTCCAGCTTCTTAAGCATCGCCACGAGACGCCCAGGCGCCAAACTGCTTTTCGGTTTTATGAATAGGCCCGCAGAGTTTTTGCTTATGGTTTCACAGTTAGGCTTCAGATGCTCAATCAACTCTTCTTCAGAGATTAGGTGTTCCATGTTTTCCCCTAATAGAAAAAATCTTAAACAAGAACCTCTGACTGCAGATCGACTAGCGGTTATCGTCTTCTTCCTGAAGACTGATCAGACGATCGGGGCAACCAATAAGCAAAGAAGCGGAAGGTCTCTTGAGAAACATTCTAGCCTGTGTTTTCTTTCTTTATCTTTTCAAATAGCTCTACAAAAGTCTGTTCGGGCTGCGCACCTACAATTATGTATTTATCATTTATTATGAACGTGGGAACACCTGTAACATTGTGTTTTCTGGCTTCAAGACAGTTATTTGCGTATATCTTTTGGAGCAGAGGGTCTTTCAATGCACTTTCAACGTCGTGTTTTGTCAAACCAATTTTCTTTGCTATTTCGATAATAACCTCTTCTTTTCCGATGTCAAGGCAGTCTTCAAAATACGCTTTGAATACTGAATCAGTCAATTTCTCATTTTTGCCAAGCTTTCTTGAATATTCACCGACTATCAGAGCTTTCCTTGAATTTGGCAGTGTCCTAACATCACAAAAGTTCAGACCGTATTCTTTGCCTCTACTTCTCAAATGAAGGTACATTTCATTTGTTTCAGAAATGTATTTTCTTAAGTCGACTCCGCAGATGGGTGTTTCTGGGTGAATTTCAATTCCAACGTGTTCCAGTTCAATATCAAATCGACTCTTAAGTCTATCAATAATAGCTTTGCCAAGATAACAAAAGGGGCAAACATAATCTGAAAACATCTTAATTCTTATTTTCATCAAATCACCCTATCTTACAGTTTTCTAAACATATATTAGGAAATTAATGTTACCCATTTCCGTTAGAAGGAATTAAAAATGGTTAACATACCCAAAGAAGTTTTAGACGTTATTTCAGCAGCAGATTCAGCAAAGATGCTGGCAACCGTCGATGCAGAAGGCGTTCCCAACGTAGTTCCAGTGTGGAGCATAGTTGCCGTTGATTCAGAAACAATTGCTTTTGCAGAGCTATTCATTAAGAAGACAAAAGAAAATCTGGAAAAGAACAAAAAGGTTGCAATTGCCATTTTCAAAGGACCCAATTGCCATTTTCAAAGGACCCATGGCAGGATATCAATTGAAAGGGAACTTTTCAGGGTTCCAAACGTCAGGACCTATCTTCGAAAACTTTTCAAAGAAAATCATGGATAGCATGAAGCTACAGATTAAAAGCGTCGGCATCATTAAAGTCAATGCGGTTTTCTCAGCATCTCCAGGACAAAACAGCATGAAACTAGCTTAAATGCGGCATTATTGGAAACGTGCCATCAACCTTTTTCTTTTTTGACACTTTAAATAGAAAAAGATAGAAAAAAGTGAGTTCAAATCCCATCGGACCCGTTATCTTTGAAATGTTAAATTGGTTTCCTGTTTGGTTTTTGGGTTAGGATTTGCTTAATATTTTAAACGAATCCCATTGGACCCGCTTTTTGCACTATACTTGAACGTTCCTTGTGTTTTTTCAGCAAGAATTATCACAGTACTATTTTTGAAAATTCTTCTCTTAAGATTGAAGCACAGTTGATACTATTCTGCCGCTGCTCTATTCAGAACCGAGCATAGATAGCAGGCAAACTCCATCTGCACTAAAGGTGCAATTGTAAAAAAATCTAATAGACTCATTACTCTACGCTTCTGCATTAGCAAGCGAAACTAATTTTGTTTTCCCGTTTCTTTTTCGTCAAAAATATTTCGTTTCCTTCTTGCTTCAATAATAAAGGCTTCAGCAGGATTAAGAAAGGCGTATACTTCGTGGTGCTTCTCTAAGTCTCTAAGCTCCGGATGATCGCTTTTTTTATAGTCACAAAAAATTGTTTCGACGAAGCCTA
>JBEKNP010000057.1:0-17433 GCA_049522695.1 Bathyarchaeia archaeon
GTCTTGGCAAGCTTTCTGAAGGCTCCCCTAATGTCAGGAGATAGCCTCACAACATCACCAAACAAACAATTATGCATGCACTAAGAATAAGAGTGTAACGTTAGCAAGTTGACTTTACAAGAACCAAACATTAATCCGCCGAAAAACGCAAGTGGCACAACCAACAGAAACAGTGGGCTCTTAATCAACCCAAAAACTGCAATCACTGCCAATACGATAGACGCGTTAAATGTTGAACGGGTTGCTCCCCAAAGAAGTTCTCCCGCAACGACTTCTTCAACACTTACAGGCGTGGCAACGATGGCATCGAAAGTTTTTTGGAAGTACATGCGCACGAAAGAGGCAAACGTGCACTCAAAAAATGCGCCGTTCATAATTGCAATCGCCACCAATGCAGGCGCTATGAAATCTATGTAGGGTTGACCTTGAATACTTGGGATGAAACCGCCTAGCCCAAAGCCAAAAGCCACCAAGTATAATATAGGCTCAAGAAGCGAAGGCAGAAAATTAACCTTAATGGTTTTTGTGAACACATCAAAGTTTCGCCGCCAAACAATCCAAACCCTATAAGTTAATTTTGGCATGGTGAAGCGTGCTGGGGACTTGCGAAGGTTAGGACTACTCATTCCTCTCTAAGTCCCCTTCCCGTTAGTTTTAGGAAAACATCCTCAAGGTTAGCGGTACGTATAGTTACGTTCTGCATCGGGTGCTCCTTTAAGAAGCCTTCAAAGACGCCATGAGGTTTATCCGTGAAAATTTGCAATCGGTCCCCCAACCTCTCAAATTCCGCGTCAGAAAAAGCCTCCTTTAGAGTTGGCAACAGTTTTTCGTCATAATCAAGTTCCAGAACTTCTTCGCCGGCGTGCTTCTTTACTAGTTCAGCAGGGCTACCTTCCTCGATAATTTTTCCCCTGTCAATAATCAGTATCCTATCACATAAAACAGCGGCTTCATCCATATAATGTGTAGTTAAAATTATGGTAACCTGCTTCTTCTTTAAATTATGCACCTCATCCCAAGCCAAATGCCGCGCCTGAGGATCTAACCCTGTGGTAGGCTCATCCAAGAGGAGAATTTGCGGTTGATTAAGCAGCGCCCTAGCAAAAATCAGCCGACGCTTCATACCCGTTGACAATGCGGCAATGGGCACATCTCTTTTTTCTTCCAACTGGAAAAATTTTAGTTGCTCATCAGCTCGTCTTAACGCTTCATCCTTAGGAATATCAAAATAACGCGCATAAACGGTGAGGTTTTTTATCACTGTGAAGTCTGGGTCTAAATTGTCCTCTTGCGGGGCTACGCCGACTATGCTTTTTATTTCTCTGCAATGAGTGTTGACGCTAAACCCTGCAAGCTTTAATTCGCCCGATGTTGGAGGCAGAAAACAATACATCATGCGGACAGTTGTGGTTTTCCCAGCTCCGTTGGGTCCCAAGAAACCTACGCATTCGCCCTTGTAAACTTTGAAGTCTATTTGATCTACCGCTGTGAAATCATCGAATTTTTTTGTTAATCCATGCGCTTCGATTAGAACTTCTTGAGAATCCATAAATATTCCAAACATAGAACTCTAAACGCGAACTTAAAATTAACTCTTTTAGGAATTATTGATTTTAGTTGTTTAGGGTTTGCCTAAAATGCATTTGTAATAACCATAGTTTCTTTAAACGCAATTTCCAAACTTGATAACATAATGAAAGAAAGCTTGTTGAGGAGGCAAACAGTAACTTAATCCTGCCCAAGCAAATCTTCCCTTAGTTTTCTCCCACCCCCTAAAAAGCACGCTCTTGTCACGCACCTCCAAACCAAAACACAAGTTACCTGCCAGATACGACAAAAAAGCTTTTTTAGTTTTAACCTCTGACCATGCGCCAATCTGTGCATCGTTCAGGGTTAGCCCTTTAGAGTCAGAGTATTTTCTGAAAAAAGTTGACCCTTGCTCATTCAAAATAAGAATCTCCTCACACCCAGCCTTCTCTAAGCAGGTGAGATCAACCAGAACCTCAACAGAATCAGACCTTACTGAGTAGTTCACACTTATAGTTCCTCTGTCGGGCACCTTGACAAATTCCGTTTGAACCTTCAAAGCCTGCCTGAGTTCCATAATGTTATCAAAAAACGGAAAAAGACTTGTGTGACCAAGATATGCCCTTTCAAAAAGCCTATGAAACCCCTGATAAACTCCATCATTAAGATAATTGGCATCCCCTAACCGTTTGCGCGAAATCGTATCCAGAACAAAACGTTTTGTCAAATCAAAGCCATCTTCAGTCTTAGAAATTGAACAGGAAGCTGAACATGAAAAATAGGTTTTGTCCTTAAACTTGACAACAGGCGCTCCAAAACCCATCCCCTCCTCAACAAGCTCCTTTCCATCAAACAATAAAACAAGCCCCTTCTGAAGCGGTGCAACCTCAAGAAGACACGGACGAGAATCCTTATACAACCTAACGCAAATTCGATCGTTAACCTTCAAAGTGAGAGGACCCAAAGAACTAACAGACCCACTTACCTCAGCAATCTGATCATAATCTAGCAAAGAAGAAGCTCCTAATTGATAATCGACTTCGACAACTGGTGTTCTATTCCGAATAAGTACTTTAAAACGGTTTGTGGTTGTATCGATACAACAATCAGAACTGAAAGGAAAGCAAATCATTTCAAATACACTTCAAAAAGTCATTTAGCAACCGCGCTAACCATCATATCTACTGTCTTGGCGATGCTAAAAATCCTAAACGAAAAATATGAATAGGCACTCGAAACTGCACATTTCATTTCACGTTTGAACCGTCTTGATTTTTATCTAGAAAGAACCAAAAACTCAAAACTCAACAAACAAGTTATATTAAGAAAAAAACGATATACACAAGTGCAGACTGAAAAGGTCGTCAATTCATGGATGACCAAATCGCAAAATGACTATGACTCAAAACACAATTGAAACGAATATCAGAAAGCGTTTTTATTGAAGTTCGGCGTGGTTTATCTTAATTCGGATCCAAAAGAGGCCCGCTAATCGTCGGTAATTTTAGAATACGCCTAGGTGATTTGGATTTTTATATCCTTTTCGCTCATCAGACTCCACGTTTATGTGGCCGCTGTCTCTGGTTGATTTGCGTGCTGTCTGTTCTTTTTGTTTATCAAGTTTTACGTTTAGTTTTCAGCAAACCGGTCGGAAATGAATCTGCCGCAAAAGAACTACTACATAAAGCACTTCTAGAAAAAGTTGATAAGAAATGAAAGTCATACATTCACTTCAAGGAGAAAAAACAGGTATTGATACTTTTTAATTACATATGGCTCATATGGCTATTTGGCATCCCAATATATTATACATTGGTATATGAGATAATAAGATACAGAAAAATATTGGTCAAGAAAACATTTGTTCCTATCAATCCAAAAAGAATGATATTTCAGATAACTACGATAGGCAATATGGAAATTGTACAAGAATCGGTTGACAACATTAATCGGATATGCAAAGAAGTCGGATACACGAATTACAAAATAAATGTAGTTTCGGAAGTGAATGAAAGCTTTGATGGTGCTGTTACAATAACTGTTCCTCAAAATTATTCAACATTCAATAATGCCAAATACAAAGCGAGAGCATTAAATTATGCGATAGGACTAAGAGAGAAAAACGGAGAAAACACGAGTGATATATGGATATACCATCTTGACGATGAATCAATGATTACTAAGCAAGGTCTCTTATCAATTCTAGACCATGCAGATAATAATCGAGAGCCGATATCAGAAGGATTAATTACGTATCCAAATAAAATGAATGTCGGCAATAAATTGGTTAAATATTTGGATGCGGTAAGACCAACATTTTGTTATACTTGTTGTGCAATGTTAAAATCACAAAGAAAACCTGATTGGTTACATGGCTCAAATCTACTTTTGAGAGCAGACATAGAAAAAAGTATTGGTTGGGATTTCCCTGATACCTGCGCAGAAGACAGTTTGTTTGGTTATGTAGCATATAAGAAATACGGAGGGATCTTTGGTTGGCACGGAGGGGTCCTCGAAGAACAATCACCATTTACATTTAACGACTTCATTAAGCAAAGACAAAGATGGATAAAAGGAACATTTGAAAATTTGGGTAGAATGGGGATACGGGAAAAGTTGAAAACAACATATAGATTGACAAGTTGGTTTTTTGGTTCGGTGAGTTTTTTTACATTACTACCTTCATTACTTATAAAACAGTCATATCCTTTATTTCTCGCTCCGCTCTTTGTGTTAGACACAATTATTCTGTTTTCTGTTTATCAAATAGGATTGGAGATGAACTTTGCTAAAGTTAGTAAGAAGCAAAGGATTTGTGAACATATCAAAATTTTGGTAGTCTCTCCTATTCTTTGGTTTCTAGAAGCAATTCCGATGGTGTTATATTTCTTCAAAAGAGCAACAAAATTTTATGTCATTAAGAAATAGGCAGGAATAGAAATAAAAGAGTGCGGCATAGATCTTGCTTAGTTGAACACTGCGAATAAGTTTTTTAGCGCGCCGCCCACAAAAACAGTTTTTGCTATGCTAACAATTTGCGGTTTGAACTTTTTTCCGTTTGAACATTTTAATAGTTAATCTCCAAGCGAAAATCTGGAATACTACCACGACTATAAACATAGCAATAAGTCTCCAACTTCGAATATACAGATCCGCCTGTGCTAAAGACGCTATTATTGATGGAGAAACAAGGAAAAAAAGCTGAAAAAAATTAGTTGAAAAAACCATAAAAATGAGGGTAGTTATCCATAGAAAGTGAAAGTTGCGGAAATTCAATTTTGTAAACGGCAACGCTAAAAGAGCTAATGCAATTATCACAATCATGTATGGTTCAGACACCCAAGAAAATGTAAGGAAAAAGATAAGCATCACACCAATTGCTTTCTGGGTTAAATCATTGAATGTTTGAGGCGGATCACGATAAACCAAATAATAACCAATTAGCACCGCAGGTATCCAAATATAACCTAAAAAACCCAGACTTGTGGGAAGCGTGACTTTATCTTGTAAGAGTTCTTCTAAGTTAAATGGTGTCATGCCACCAGCCCTCATGAAATAGATTGCCGCCTGATTACTTGAGAACGGCGTTGGCCCACCAAGCAGGTAAAAGGGTAAAATCCACAAAATCACCATTATTAAAACAGAAATTACAATGTACTGTAACATTTTGGGCCAATCCTTTTTTGGCAAAAAAAGAAGCGGCAAGCCAAGTAGTGGAAAGGAAATGGGTACTAAAACAGCGCTTAAAGAAAGTAGAACCGCGCTTTTTTTAACCATGTTTTTGCTTAAAAAGTAGAGTGATGCCACACATAAGAGTGCGGTAAGATTGTCGAATTGCCCCCAGGCAGCGGTTGTGAGTAGTATGAAAGGGTTGAACAGTAAGAAAAGCCATGCGAACTTAATTATTTTTTCTGATGCGCCTTGCTGCCGTAGTATGTTCTTAACGATGTAAGCTAAGGCTACATTGGTGACGATAACTGGAATTTTTATTGCAAAGTTGTACAAAAAAATGTTATGTGTAATGTTGTAAGACAGCCTGTAAATCGCGCCTAAAAATAGAGGCCACAACGGCGGATCACCAATGCTGGGAAATGTTCCGCTTACGGATGGAACACTGAAGACACCTGTGATGAGGTGAGGCAGATAAGGATTCAGCCCTGAACTTACCTCGTAGCCAGTGACCATAAATATTCTCTCATCCGTATAATGCCCCAGAAAAATAGCTAAAGGCACCTGAAGACCAAGACTCAGCAATACAATAAGCGGTTCTCGGTGGAGTCTCACTGAAGGCAAACGCATAATTCCTGTCTCTTAACAAAAACTAGAAGCAAAATGGGTTCGTCCGGTTGAATTATGCATGTCTTCAAATTCTTCCTATAGATATTCACGTCTTTTTCTTAGGGCTCCGGTAGCCAGCCTTAACTCGACAGGGTAACGAAAATACCTGTGTTTCCATCTGTACTTCGCGATTTTGTTTAACAAGCCATATCCAAGTCTGTAAGAAAGTCGGCGCTCACTAACTCGTGTGCGAGGATAAAACGCGTAAATCGAGACGGTAGAAACATCCTGAAGCTTATCAACATATCGCTTAGAATGCCAAGGTGGCTTGAAATGAAAAACCTCGGCTTTTCCCCATTCATCAAAAGATTGAGGACGTTTAAATTCCGGCCCCAATGAATCCACGATGGGGCTGGGAAAAGGCGTGAACAAAAAGATTCCGTAGTGTTGGGTCTTAGGGTTAACTTCAGACATCCTGTCCATTAAATCACATGTCTGCATGAGATCATCTTCGGTTTCAGTGGGAAGCCCACTCATCCAAGACACAAACGGTTCAATAGAAGGAGCCCAATTCCTCAGGTTTTCAACAGACCTAACAATTTGCTCCGTCGTGACATCTTTGTCTATAAGTGAAAGCAACCGTTCCGATCCAGTTTCCCCTCCAAAATCAATCTCACTACACCCTGATTTCGCCAAAAGCTCAATGAAATCCCTGCTGTATTCGGACATATAATCAAATCTACAGTTCGCACGCCAACTCACCTTAATTTTTCGATTTAACATTTCCTGGCAAATATCAATTACTCTTCTTTGGTCAACGAAGAAATTGTCGTCAATTGGATCAATAATTTTGACGTGAGGAAATTTCTCAAGAACATATTCTATTTCATCAACGACTCGCCGAGCACTTTTTCCCCGCCAAGTTCCCCGACTATAAACGGTATTATAACAAAATCCACATTTATGAGGACAACCCCGGCTCGTCTGAATATGAAACCTGCCTGACTTCAACGTTGGATATTTGTCCAAAGACAGCAAACCAAAGGGGAGTTCAATAGGAATTTCATCTAACTCCATTAGTTCACGGTCAGGAGTACTTCTGATTGTTCCAGTTGCCTTGAAAGTTATCCCTTTGACTATGTCAAGTGGTCCAGCCGCCGAGAATTTGTCTGCCAACTCCAAAATTGCCTGTTCACCTTCGCCTCTCACTACAACGTCAACAAACTCGCTTGCCACAGTCTGTTCCGGCAAAAGAGTAGGATGCACCCCGCCCCACACAAGAGGAATCGAAGAATCAAAAGTCCTAACCTTCCTTGCAAACTCAAGTCCATAACGTATTTGAGACCCATGAATCGTGCTTATGCCAACAAAAAGAGGCTTGCCAATTTTAAAATCAGCAAAATTTTCTAACCGCATGTCGAGAATTTTAACTGAATAACCACCATTAATCAGAAAACTAGCCAGATGTAATAGAGAAAGTGGAACCTGCGGATTAGGAGAATTGTACTTCCCCGGGAAGACTAATAACACTTCTCGTGATGTGTTGTTTCTCAATAAAAGTCTCTCAGTTTAGGGCTCTCTAAATGCAAAGTACAGCCGTGAATTCTTAAGCTTGTGTGACTGTCGCATGATAGCAACAAAAACTTAAATACGCATGTTCCACCCGCATCAGAAACGCACTCCACTTTCGGTGTTTGAAAACGGCAAAAATTAGGAAAAGTTAAAATTTAATTCTAATTAATTAATGGTGAGGATTTTTTAGGAATGCTCAGTCCGCAGACAAGTAAATCACAATTCTACAACGTATATTCAGGCAATAACAAGAAAGAGGTTTTGCTCGTTTATCCAGGAAAGTTCAAAGCTCCCGACCCGCTGATTCCTCTTTCTCTTTTGTATTTGGCCGCTTCACTGCAGGAAGAAGGTTTTACGATTCGAATTCTTGATATGAGGCTGGAAGATTATAGTCACTTCGAAATCGGCAACCCCGTTTTTGTAGGCATAAGCTGCATTAGTGGAATACAAATTAATTATGCCTTAGAATTTGCCCGTTACGTAAGAATACAGGCCCCCTCGTCTCCTATCGTTTGGGGCGGCGTTCACCCGACATTGCTGCCTGAACAAACAGCAAGCAACGAATATGTTGATATTGTTGTCCGAGGAGAGGGAGAATTAATAATCAAAGACCTAGCAAACACACTTGCGTCAAATAAACCGCTAGACACCGTTGCAGGAATAACTTATAGTTTAACCGGTTTAATCAAAAATAACCCCGACGGTAACATAATAGATTTAGATACTCAACCAATAGCTTTGCCCTATGACTTGCTCCAAATGGATAGGTACCCATCGGTAAAATCCGGACGCTTTCATATACAAACAAGCCGAGGATGCCCTCACAGATGCGGCTTCTGCTACAACATTTATTTTAACAAGAACAAATGGAGAGCCAAAAGCGCCAAACGCGTGGTCGACGAAATAGAGTACATATTAACGAAGTTTTCACAAGTTAAAATAATAGACCCGATGGATGATAACTTTTTTGTTGATAAAAAACGTGTTGAAGAAATATGCCGGGGCATTTTAGACCGCAAACTCGAAATTCAATGGCGAGCTAATTGCCGATTCGATTACCTATCTACTTACGATAAAGATTTTCTGGAGCTTTTAGAAAAAGCTGGATGCGTTGAGTTGAATTTTGGAGGCGAGTCAGGTTCCGAGCGTCTGCAACAGTTTATCTGCAAAGACGTTACAGCAAATCAAATGTTGCAATCAGTTGCAAATCTCTACCGCTGGGCTACTTCTATTGAGCCATATGTCACATGGATGGTTGGTCTCCCAGGCGAAACTGACGACGATTTGAACCAAACTTTTGATTTAATGGACAAAATGTGTGAAGCAAATCCTAAGACGCAGCATTTAGAAATATTTGTTTACACTCCGTTTCCAAGTCCATTAATGAATATTTTGCCAACAGAGTATAAATCACCACAATCGCTTGAAGAATGGGGCGGCATCAACGTTTTTCATTTCGATCCACCATGGCATAGCAAAAAGCAAGTGGAAAAGTTGCATTCGATTTCAGCTGTGGTTCGTTATGGGTTTTATCCTCAATCAAGAATAAGGGAACGAGATGTCTCCTACAAAATGGCTCATGGCGTAATGAATCGAATTGCGAAGTACAGATGGAAACACAGATACTTTGGCTTTCCAATCGAACTAAAAATCGCTGATGCCTTAGCTATGAAATTCAAAGGGTCCCTATAAACGACTCTAAGAGGCTAGTTGCTTTTATCAGGCAATAACTTTTGTTCCAAATTGAGACAGGAAAAAATTAATTATTTTATTTGTCCATAGACTGCGTCCGTTACAGCTTCAATGGGTCTGCCAATAAACGCGTACCCTTTTTCACCCATATATTTTCGGCTGTAAAACTGAATCATACCCTTAATAACTGCAAACTTCAACTTGAACTCACTTACTTGTGAATCGAAAAGCAGCTTATGCTTTATCATCTGAATATTCTTAGGTTCTTCCCATTCCTCCGACAACAGTTCGCCGCTTAGCCTTTCAAATAAGGGGGTTCCAGGAATAGGATAAGGCAGCGTAAAAGAAAGATAATCTAACGGAAGCGAAGACGCAAACTTTACGGTACTCAGAATGGTTTGGTCGTTTTCGCCAGGGTACCCTAAGATAAAGAATGCTCCTGCTTTGATCCCTTTTTTCTTGCACAGTTGGGTGGCAATGTATGCTTGCTTTGTGGTTATGTGCTTATTCATGATTTTAAGGATTGAATCATTTCCGGATTCAATTCCAAAAAACATCCTTACGCATCCGGCTTGTTTCATTTTGTCTGCTGTTTCCGAATCCAACGTATCAACCCTTGATAGGCATTCCCACCCAATTTTCAATCCTCGTTTGATGATCTCGTCACAAACTTCAATGAGCTGTTTGCGATTCAAGGTAAAACAATCATCGGCAAACCATATTCTATTGTAGCCTAAAGAAATTACCTCTTCTATCTCATCAGCTACTTTTGATGCTGATCTTGCTCTGAATTCGTCGCCAAAGACGGGCCTGCTGCAGAAATCGCATGCAAAGGGGCACCCTCTTGAAGTCATAATCGCTGAAGTTTTGTATCCGAACCTTCCTGAGAAATATTTCTTGTAAGAATAATTGTCAAACAAATCTCTTGCAGGAGGCGGCAACCTATCTAAGTCGTGTACGAAACCCCGCGGAGAGGTCCGCTTAACTTGACTGGTGTCTTTATCTTTGTACACTATCCCCTTTATCTGAGAAAAATCACCGCCATTAACGAACTGGTTGACGAGCTCAAGCATCGTTTGTTCTCCTTCCCCGATAACGGCAACATCGAAATCTTTTAGAAAAACTTCAGGTTCTGTCGTAGGAAGTGCGCCGCCCGCAATAAGTAATTCACAGTGACCTCGGAGTAGACGAGCTAGTTCGAGTGATTTGTTTCTCATTGAATACATGGACTGGATTCCAATTATCCGTGGCTTTGAGTCGATAATTTTTTTGAGAGCTTGTTTCTGGTTGAGAAAAGTGCAATCTACAATTTCAACCGAAATATCATGTTGTTTTAGATATGCCGCGATATATCCTAATCCTAATGGCGGAAACCTGAAGATTGATGTGTCAACACGAGGTTTGAAGTACGGATAGACTAGAGTCACAGTTGTCATCTAGGTCACCCGAAAATTTCAATTGCGTACTTGAACTGGTCATCTTCAGGGTTGAGCTCATAATCCAGACCAATCCAATCTAGACTGCCTTTGACAAATTCTCTTCCTCGCCGCAACACAGTTCCTTCTACATTCTTGAGGCTGAATCCAATTCTGCCTTGATTATCCGCTATTTTCGCCGATTGCGCTGTCACACTATCCCAAATGCCTATTTCCTTATCAGCCAGCTTAAGCCCTTCTGAATCAGAGTATTTCCTGAAGAAATGTGCTCCTTGCTCGTTTAACATAAAAACCTTCTGAAGATTAGCATGGTCCAGTTCACTAAAGCTTAATTTCACTAAAATTCTGTTTTGATCTATCGTATAAGTAACAACCACTTTACCCTTTGGCACTGTTCTAACAAAAGTTGATTCTACTCCAAACTTAAAAAGTAAGTCTTTTGCACGAATAATGAAATGGGCGATGAACTTATTCTTTCGGGAAAGCAAAGAAACATAGTCCATTATCCCACGCAATTTCACGTTTTCAAGCTTGAGATTTCGGAATTTGCCCCGTTCTATCAAATCCATTAAAAACTCTTTGCGAACAACGACAAAATCCCCCTGCTTTTGAACTTGGAGAAATGAGGAGCCTGAAAAAAATGTTTCGTCAGAGTATTTTCCAATAGGAACGCCAAATCCTGTTCCTTCCCCAACAACCTCAGCTCCATTAAACAAAAAAATCATGCCTTTCTGCAAGTTTCCTATTTTCATGTTTCGCGGCTTTGTATCTGAATGAATTCTGAGCGCAACAGAATCCGAAATAGAGCATGTATGCATGCTGGATACAGCGAAATCAGGCTCATCACCTTTAGAAGGGGGTTTTGCCATAAAGAAATATTCTCCGGGTATTTTTAAAGTTACAGTATCACCATATTTTATGCACTTTAAGAAACCGACGATTTGGCTGGCAGTACCAAGGCAATTGCCAGAGCATCGTGACGACTAACCGTTTTTTTAAGAGCAAAAACTCTTTTTATTGAATCTTTATGCGAAATGAAGCAGCGTGTAAAGTATGATTCCGATGACTAACGTCAGAATCCACAAGGCGAATAAATAACGCATTATGCCTTTTCTTTTTTTGCATTTATCTATTGACGTCTGAAGATGCCATGAACCTGCTATCCAAATGCCAGTTACTAATGTTACAGCACCAAGAATAGCATGAACTATTGTGACTGTAGCAAGCAATATGGGTCTTTGAAGGAAACCGCTTCCAACTAAACTCAAAAAGGAAGGACCCATAACTAGGCCGAATGACAAGAGCTCTAATACAACCGCAACCAGCATAAAAGTTCCATGTCTAATAAGCTGCATTTTTCTTTTCAAAATGTATCCAGAAATAACTATAGACAGCGTTGCTATTTGTAAGACCAAGTTCAATGTTGCAATTAAAACAAGAAAGCTCATGAAAATGACCAAAAAAACTATGCCTACTAAAGATAATAAACTTATCCCAAAGTTTCTTTTAGGCGCTTTAGAAACCCCGATGTTTGGCGAAACTTTGAAAATTTGTTTTAAAAGTTTAAAGGCAAATTTGTCTTATGTTTTAATTGGCGTTGCCTGTGAAAATTACTTTTTGGCTTCTAGACATTAACCCTAAAATCGACAAGGACAGTGCTGCAGCTGAATTGTGGCTTTGGGGGATTGATTCAAAAGGAAAACGCGTGCTTGTTATTGACAGAAACTTTACTGCATACTTTTACGGTATTGTCAAAGAAGGATGTGACCCGTCGAAAACTGCCGCGGAAATAACGAAGGCTTACTCGTCATCAGTAGTGAACTTGGAAGGTGTAGAGCGCAGGTTCTTCGGCAAGCCTGTGCAAGCTATAAAAGTTTACTGTAAAGTTGCAACCGAAACGGAGAAGCTTGCTAAGGCGCTTCGAGGACTCGAAGGGGTCAAAGATTGCCTCGAAGATGATATTCGCATCTCGATGCGGTACTTAATCGACAATAACGTGGCTCCCTGCGCGTGGCATGAAGTAGAGGCGGAGGAAGAAGAAAACAAATTAGGCGTAAGAGCAGACAAGCTTTATGCTGCAAAATCCATTCCTAAACAACTTGAGAGCGTTGACAAGCCCCAGCTAAAAACGCTGAGTTTCTCAATGATTAGCTATAGCCGCGAAGGCTCACCTAAACCAGATAGAAACCCAGTGATCATAATATCCACTGTCACCAGCACTGGCGAAGAAAAACAGTTCCTTGCAGGCGACGACAAAAATGATAAGCCTATCCTTCAACACTTTGTTGAGTACATTTGCCAGTTTGACCCTGACATCATCGTTAGCTTCGGCGCTAACGCCCAAGATTGGGATTACCTGACAAAAAGAAGCCACAAGCTTGAAAGAACGTTTGACGTTGACAGAGGAAGAAAGGAGCCGCATACCAGCATTTACGGTCACGTGTCGTTTACAGGCATTGCAAACGTGGACCTTGCCGATTTTATGGATGTTTTTCCAGAAGTGAAGGTTAAGACACTTTCCAACTTAGCCCAATACTTAGGCGTAATGAAAAACCAATCAGGAAACGAAATTGAGGATGTTGAATTCGCCGATTACTGGGACGACCCGCAGAAAAGAGAAGCACTTAAACAATTCAGCCTAAACAACGCTCGCAAAATCCAAAGCTCCGTAACGTTGCTCCTTGATTTCGCAATGCAACTCTCAAGCCTAGTTAGCCTGCCACTGGACCATGTTATGACTGCCGCGGTGGGCTTTAGGGTAGAGTGGTTTCTAATCAAGCAAACACACAAAATCGGCGAACTCATACCTAGACGTGTAGAGCAGCTCTATCGGCCTTACGCTGGGGGTTTAGTGCTTAATCCAAAACCTGGATTGCACGACAACATAGCAATTTTAGACTTTAAATCGATGTACCCCAACATCATGATACGATACAACCTCTCGCCTGACACATACGTTGCACCCGATGAGCCTGAACCGCCAGGCGGAGTTTATGAAGCGCCCGAAGTAAAGCACCGATTCCGCAAAGCGCCGCCCGGATTCTACAAGGAAGCATTAACCTACCTAATAGAAGTAAGAAATAAAATACGTTTAGAACTGAAGACTTTAAGCCCCGGCACGGTTGAATACAGCATCTTGGATGCAAGACAAAAAGCTGTAAAAATCATAACAAACGCTGCCTACGGGTACGCTGGCTGGGTCGGTGCAAGATGGTACATTAAACCAGTAGCTGAAGCAGCTTCCGCTTGGGGTAGACACACCATTTTAACCGCTACCCGTTTAGCTGAAGACAAAGGCTTAACGATTATTTACGGCGACACTGACAGCCTCTTCTTAACCAGCAATGAAAAGAAACTCCGTGAGCTTAAAGCTGAGATTAAAGAGAATTTAGGCTTAGAAGTAGAAGTCGGCGAGGTCTACAAACGCATTTTCTTCACAGAAGCCAAAAAACGGTATGCAGGACTAAGGTTTGACGGCACCTTAGACATAGTCGGGCTAGAAGTGATTCGGGGAGATTGGGCAGAAGTCGCTAAAAAAGTGCAAGAACAAATTCTAGAAATAATTCTAAAGGAACAGTCACCTGCGAAGGCAATTGACTACGTACGCACAATAATAAAAGAGCTGAAACAAAGGAAAGTTCCGTTCCGCGATCTTATAATTTGGAAAACCCTCACAAAACCGCCCGAACAGTACGCTATTAAGTCCCCGCATGTAGAAGCAGCAAAAACACTCAAAGAAAAGGGCTGGCGCCTAACAGGCGGCGACAAAGTAGGCTTTGTCATACTATTAGGTAAAGGACGATTGTACAACCGCGTGAAACCTTACGTTTTCGCCAAGTACGATGAAGTAGACGTTGACTACTATGTAACCAATCAAGTGGTTCCTGCAGCAACAAGAATACTAAGCTTTTTCGGCGTAACGGAAAAAGAACTAATAATTGAAAAGAAAGAAAGCGAAAAAAGCAGAAGCTTGACGGATTACCTTTAAGCTTGAACGATTGCGTCTTGGAAAGTTACCAATTCAACGTTTAGGGCTGGCTTTACCGCTTCTGAAATTCGCGATGCAACTATGCGTCTAATGTTTTTCTCGCCTGCGATATCAACGATTCTCTGCGTGATGATACCGTCGAAAACCACCGTGTCAACGCCGCCTATTTGCTGGAGTTTTTCTGCTAATTGGCTTACTGGCAAACGCTCAATAAGCTCGAACTTTTCAGTTAGCAAGACTGCTTCAAGTGTGCCAAGCAACGCTTTTGCGGCGTTGCCTACAGGTTCTGGGACTTCAACTTTGATGTGCTGCGGCGGCTCAGGCTTTTTAGAAGGCGGTTTGCCCGAGGCTTCAGATATTGGAACTTTATTTTCTATAGCTTCAGTGATTTCTTTGCAGTTACACTCCTCGATTTCTTTGCCTCGGGGAGCACGACCAACAAATTTGACATTTGTTACTTGCTGTAACTCTTTTAATATTAAATCGCCACCTCGGTCACCATCAAGCAGTGCAGTTGCCGTTTTCTCTTTAGAAAGCTTCTTTATTGATTCAGGAACTTTGGCGCCTTCAAGGGCAACAGTATTGAAAATTCCGCAACGCATCAAATTGATTATGTCAGCGCGTCCTTCCACAACAATAATGTCTTTGGCACTCTCTAAGCCTGGACCAGCTGGCAAGTCTTCTGGACCGTATTTTTCTACTTTGCCGATTTTCATTGTGTCGGAGATTTCTTTGTAAACTTCATCTACGCTTGGCAGGGACTCAATAGTCCATTTGTGGAGGATTTCCTTTGCTCGGTCAATAATTATTTTTCTGCGTGCTTCGCGAATATCTTCGATTTTTTCTAAGCTAACTTTGGCTGAGCATGGACCAACACGATTGATGCTTTCTATACTTGCAGCAATCAACGCCGTTGAAACCCTATCTAAACTAGTCGGGATTGTTATTGAGCCTGTGGTTTTGTCATTTTTCGAGTGTAGATCGATTTCGATTCTTCCGATGCGACCTGTTTTCTGCAGTTCTCTTAAGTCAAGTTCAGGTCCAAAAAGTCCTTCTGTTTGACCAAAAACAGCGCCTATCACATCAGGTTTTTCTACTACACCTTCAATTTCAAATCTCGCATGTATAACGTACTTTATCGTAAATGTTTGGGATGTTCCCGTAAGTAGCACTTCCTATTTTGTAAGTTTATTTGATTATGTAAATCGCATAAAGCGAGTGTTTCTCGCAATGATGAGATTTTTAATTTTTATTAGTTTGATACAAATTAGGCGCATGCTATTTAATATAATTATCGTATTCGAGATATGTATCCCGCGCTTCTTTTCCCTTTTTTCTTTTTTTGAAACTTTTCAGCATGGTTAATGCTGATCGGGTTAAGCGTAAACTGCCTTCCTTTCTTGTTGGTAACTGCAACAACCGCAAAAATAAGAAGGGCTGGAATGTCTTTATGCGGTCACGTTATCGCCTTGAGCAATTCAAGAAAAGAAACTCTGAGAAATTCAATACTTTAACGAATAAGGTTATGGCGGATTTAACAGAGTTGGAAAAAGCGGTTTCAAACGGTAGTTAATCTAAAGCGTTAATGCAACCGGGAAAAGAAAAATATAGAGGTCTAAGGTTCGCCGTTTCTTAAAGTTTAGCCTGGACATTCAACAATTACATAATCTTGCATGAAGCGGTTAAAATTTTGGTGATAAATGATTAGTTTTAAAAGCTAATAACCACATTATTTAGATTACATTTCACCAGGAGGTTTCTCGCTTGGATAATGAAAATGAAATATTGGAAGAGTTAAAGAAAATTAGAGTTGCCGTTGAAAAAGCTCCACCACCAGTACCGCCAAAAGGCTTATGGAACGAATTCAAAGACTTCCTATCATCATACAAAGTTCTTGGTTTAGCTGTTGCTTTCGTTTTAGGTTTGTATCTTGGTGCTTTGGTTAAGGCGCTTGTCGCAGACTTCATTATTCCGCTCTTAGGCTTAGCGATTCCAGGCATGTCAAACTTAGCTACATATGCAGTTTCGGTTACGAAGCAGTCGTTTGGCATCGGCGACTTCTTAATAGCTCTAATTACCTTCATCTTTGTGGCACTTATCGTGTTCCTCATAGTGAAGGTAGCCAAAAGATGGAAAATAGATTAAATTCTCCACTTTTTTTTCTTTTTTAGCCTCATTTTTTTTAAAATGATGGTTGATCAACCTTTGGGTCTAAATCTCTTTGAGGTCGACTAACTCAACCGCTTAAATTGTAATTCCAATTCTTGGAACCCAATCTTTCCTTTATTCCTCAGGTATTTAGCGAATAAGAGAGCCTCTTTACTGATCAACGTCTCAACCGGTAGTTAGCCTAAAGTGTTAATGTAACTGGAAAAACATTTTTTCTTGATTAAAAGGTAATAGAACTCAAAAACCAAAACCCTAAAATCTATATTCTTAATTCATAAAGCCCAAATTCAAATACGGAGTATTTCTTGACAAGAGATCTTTAGGAGACACGTATCAAATGAAGTCGTCAACTAAAAAAATCTTAGTTATCGGCATTATTGTGCTTTTTATAGCTTCAACACTAGCTGGCGCGCTCGCTGGAATCCTATAATTTATTGTAATTCTTAGACTTTTTAATTATAATTATAAGGTATTCTTAAGGCTAACTTGCTAAACGCTTAGTCATGGACACAAACAGTTAAGCAGTTCAAAATTTCGCCTGAAATATGGGAATATTGGAGAATCCACAAGCGCAAGGAGAAAGCAAAGAAGGCTGAAAAATGAAACAGGAAATAGCAAATCGTTTTTTCAACAATATAGACGTGTGCACATGTCATGTCAACTTTCCAACGTTACACTCGTAGAGGTCTGCTGGGAACGCTTTTACGCCTCTGTGAAAGCGTAAATTGTTAAACCAGTCTCTGTATTCGCCTATTTTGCCTTTGAGCCATC
>JBEKNP010000058.1:0-17279 GCA_049522695.1 Bathyarchaeia archaeon
ATGGCTCAAAGGCAAAATAGGCGAATACAGAGACTGGTTTAACAATTTACGCTTTCACAGAGGCGTAAAAGCGTTCCCAGCAGACCTCTACGAGTGTAACGTTGGAAAGTTGACATGACAGCGTCGCTAGCTTTTTAAGAAAACAATTGAAAACAAGGTTAAGACTGACTAGTCTTTTATGGCTTCAATAAGACGGAAGTGGCGAAATCTCTCCAAAAATTTTTTTTCTTTTTTATGCTTTAATTTTCTACGAATTTTTGCTGGAGAGAGGAGTTTGATTGAAACCTCAACTATGAAGATGGCACCCCAAAGCCCTTTCTTCTGTTTTTGCTTTCCAACCATGCCTTATAGTTCGATTGATTTTGTTTTTACCTCAAATCTTAATTCACACTTCTCCATTACTCAATTCTGAGTAATTTTGGGGGGATACCCTTTTTTGAAAAGCTTAGTTTTGGTCGTTTTTAGTCAGCGGCTTCTTTTCCAACGCTTATTTGGTTTACAAATCTAGGAGTTTTGCAGGTTTTTTGCACAATGAATCATCGCGTGTCTCTTCAGCTACTAGAAAAAACTACGGGTTTGATTACTTGGGAATCGACCGTAGGATTTTTGACATTAAAGTCAATTTCGTTTAGTTGCAGGTACAGCAACTGCTTGACCATCGAGACCTAAGAAACACGCTAATCTACATCAATCTGGAAAAAGCCTTATTCCAAAACGCAGACGAGGAGTTCTACGTAAAAATAGCTGAAAACGTAGATGAAGCTTGCAAACTGCTAGAAGTCGGCTTTGAATACGTTACTGAAATAAACGGAGCTAAACTCTTCAGAAAAAGAAAGTAGTCTTAAATGCTCCAGGTTAGTCTTTTATTGCTTCAATAAAACTCATAACGTTCCAAAGTTTTACCCGAGTGTAGGGTGGCATGTTTGGGTCTTGCAAAATTTCATCCAGAAGCGACACGGCGTTTGAAGCTCTCACTGCAGGCGTATATTCAGAGCTTTGCAAGGAATTCATAGCGTCTTTTGCGGAACGCCTGATGTTTCTTGGCGTTGTACTGTCCTCAGAGACCTCTCCAAGCACTACTAATGCTTGCTTAATCTTAGCTTCGTATTCTTCAGCTTTTTTCTTTCGAACCATAAATCGGCACTACCTACTGCAGGTAACGCAGTAACTGCTTATATAAGCAATTGATACGTATTTACTTTGGGGTTCTAATTGCAAGAAAAAGAAAACACACCTATTAAACGCATGGCTGACTTGCTAAGGCAAGGCGACACTTTAACTGACCTGTCATGCCCAGTCTGCGCTTCCCCACTTTTCAGACTGAAAGATGGCACACTATGGTGCGCAAAGGATGAAAAAAAAGTAGTAATAGTTAAAGAAGGTGAGGAACCACCAAAGCAAGCCACAGCCAGCACAGCCTACGATAAACTTGAAGCAACACTCTTAACGAAGATGCAAGATTTACAGGGCAAAATCGAAAAAACCGAAGATGTAGAAGAACTGCAAAAACTAAGCGCTGCACTATCTGAATTACTAAACAGTCTGGAAAAGATTAAGAATATGAAGAAAGCCTGAGCAGAACTATCTTGACATTGGGTTTTTATGAAAATTTCCCGACAAACATTCACATGGTTGAAAGCTTTGATTCAACTCTCTCAAGCAAGCAACTACAGCAAATACTAATCCAAGTTCTTTATGAAATAAACAGAAAGGAATTCAGTTTTGAAGAAGCCGCTAACCCAACTATACCTGAATGTAAATTAATTTTCGAGTTCGGATTGGCGGACGCTGAAGGCTTCAACTACATTGATGAGGAAGAAGTAAAAAAAGTACGAAACCTGCTGGGAAAAGAGAATTTGCGTATAATGGATTTCTTCTGTGCCATACGTTACTATAAGGGAGAAAAAAAGAGTGCGCTAAAATTTGATTATTACCTTCTCCGAACGATATACAACAAAGGCATTTTGGAAATTCAAGTTTTCCATAAAAAAGGTCTAAGATACTTATCGCCAGAAGATTTAACACTGTTTATCATTAACAAAACAAATGAAACCTCAAGCAGAAAAATTTTAAAAAAACAAAAGATAGCATAATGTAAAGACTAATGGAGAAGAGACTAATTCTATATACGAAAGTTATATTTCTAACAACAGTAATTCCGTAAAGCGAAAGCCAACAGAAAAAAGCAGACTCAAAAAAGAAACAAGAAACCAGGAGCAAAATTTAGTTGATTCCAATAGAAGTTTCTGCTCTCAAGAAATGCTATGGAGATTTGAAAGCCGTAGATGACATCTCATTTACAGTTAACGCAGGTGAAGTTTTCGGTCTTTTAGGTCCAAACGGCGCAGGCAAAACCACCACAATAGAAATTCTAGAAGGGTTACGCGAAAGGGACGGCGGAGACGCGAAAGTTCTCGGTTTTGATCCCTGGAAAAAAGGTTATGAACTTCACAAGAAAATCGGTGTTATACCACAAGAGTTTAATTTTATTGAGAAAATAACCCCGAGAGAAGCGATAATTTACTACGCGGACTTATTCAATATTAAAATCAACCCAGACGAAATTCTGAAAGAGGTTTTGCTTGAAGATTCAGCTAAAACTAATTTTGACAGTCTTTCTGGCGGACAAAAACAAAAGATGGGGCTGGCTCTTTCGCTTGTGAACACGCCTGAACTTCTATTTCTTGATGAACCCACCACTGGACTGGACCCGAACGCTAGAAGAGCAATTTGGGAAGTCATCCGCGGATTAAAAGCTAAAGGCAAAACAATCATTTTAACAACCCATTACTTAGATGAGGCACAGCAATTATCCGACAGAGTAGCCATCATGGATCATGGAAAAATTGTTGCTATGGGAACAAGCGACGAAATTATTGCACAGCATGGCTCGGGGGAAAGGCTTGAAATCCGCGGGTCCGAGCAATTGGCTAGGTACATAAAAGCAAATACAGAATTACACGTCGATTACGACGGCTCCAGAGGAGTAATCAGCATACCGATTAAACAAAAAATTGATGCGCTTGCGGCTTTGGCAGCTGCAGAAGAGTCAAAAATGGACTGGAGTGACATCCAGACGCGCCGTGACAGCTTAGACGACGTTTTCGTTAAGCTTGTCAGCAGGAAGTTAAGTGAGCATGGCGAAATACTGGATGAACATGGGGAGGAGCTGAAGCATGTCTAGTGGAAAAAGAATATTTTCTGATTTCAAGGTATTTAGCCGTGGATACCTGAGAAACAGATTTGGACTTTTCTTCGGGCTAATATTTCCAGTTATATTAATCTTGATTTTCGGCGCCATTTTCTCAGGCAACAGCTCTGCAACAATCAATGTGTATACTCAAAACAAGGACACTGGTCCATTCGCTAGTCCGCAGATGAATATCGCTTCTCAGTTTTTGACTACTCTCAACAGTTCAAGTACGATCAGAGTTATTATAGTGTCGCCTTCAGTAGACTTCTCAAAGTACCTTGCTTCTCATTCAGCTTCCGACGGCATCGTTATACCCGAAAACTTCTCGTCGGATTATTTGGCGGGTCAGCTGGTGAATGTTACGGTTTACGGTAACCCGACATCAAGCACCAGTGGCATAGTAAGCGGAACCGTTAGTGGAGTTATAAACTATTTCAATCTGAACTATTACAAGAAGGACGCAGTGCCCATTCTCGGTATTGCCTCAACTACTGTTAATACTCAACAGACAAAATACATTGACTTTCTTGTTCCAGGCTTGATTGGTTTCGCCATACTTGTAAGCCCAATGTTCAGCTTGGTTAACATTTCCTCAGACTACAAGAAGACCAAACTGTTCAAGCAACTGTCACTGACGCCGCTGACAAAAATGGAGTGGCTAGCGTCAAAGATACTTTGGTACATCGTTTTGACCGCTATAAGCTTTGTGTTGATGGTTGTTGTGGGAATCTTGGTGTATGGTGCACACATCACCTTGACCGTTTGGCTCATACCCTTCCTGCTCATCGGTCCAACGCTTTTCGCCTCGCTAGGCATGCTTGTTGGAACCGTAACGAAGAACCCTGAGACGGCAGGAGTAATAGGCAACATAGTGACGTTTCCAATGATGTTCCTCTCCGGCACGTTCTTCCCAATCAGCATCATGCCGCAATACCTGCAGACCATCGCTCACGTGCTGCCGCTATTCTACGTCATTGAAGGCTTAAACAACGTTATGGTCTACGGGAACTACGTGGGAGCAGTAATTGACCTTGTAGTGGTCGGGGCGATAACAGTCGTCATATTTGTTGCGGCGGTTAGACTCTTCAAGTGGAGAGAAGACTAACCACAAATTTTTCGTTTTTTCAAGTGCTATTTACACGTTTTAAGTAAACTCAAAACTTTCGAAAATAAGGCATCTGCTACTACATTTCTTGGTTTGTCACCATCTATTCTGATAAGCTCACCTTTCTCAACGAACTTAAGGTAGACTTCTCGAACTTTTTGCTGTATTTCTAAAGTTTCCATCACAGACTTCTTTCTCTGCAAACGCTCCAGCACCCGTTCTGGAGATACATCGATAAAGATGCTGAAGTCCGGTTGCAATGCACGAGCATTAATAGTTTTAATCCAATCCAAGCTAAGACCAGCGCCACCCTGGTAGGCTAAAGACGAATAAATGTAGCGGTCGCAAATTACTATTTTTCCTTCGGCCAAAGCTGGGGCTACCTCATTTTGCATATGCTCAATACGGTCTGCCGCAAACAGCAACGCTTCAGCTTCTGTTGGAAGACGTTTTCCTTCATAGAGACAGCAGTCTCGAATGAAGGTACCTATTTTGCCTTGGCTGGGTTCTGCTGTATAAACTGCATTGTATTTTTTAGAGAGCATTTTTGTTAGAAAGATTGCCTGTGTGGTTTTTCCGCTTCCGTCTAAGCCTTCGACGCAGATGAAAACGCCTTTCTTACCCATGTTTTTCAACTCGGCTGGTTAGCGTTAGACATTATAGGGAGATACATAAATATAACTTACAAACTGTGAGGCTTGCTTGTGCCTAAGGCTTATTGGGGAGAAATAAAGGATCCCGTACATGGATACGTGTACATTACTGAAGCAGAAAAAAACATTATTGATTCGTATCCTATGCAGCGGCTCAGGCGGCTACGGCAACTGGCAGGTTCAGAATACGTTTATCCAGGAGCCAACCACACACGTTTCGAACATTGTGTCGGCGTCATGTACTTGGCAGGCAAAGTTTTGGAAAACCCCAACATTTCACGCGTCGTAAGCGATGAAGAAGTAGACATTTGCAGAATTTCAGCGTTGCTTCATGACGCTGGACATGGACCTTTCTCGCATGTTTTTGAGCAATTACTGATAAAAGACTTGGAAAAAACGCATGAAGACATCACCTCATGGATTATCGAGAAGAGCGAAGTAAGCGATAAGCTATCAAATATGGGCTATAAGCCTAAAGAGGTAGCTGGACTTGCCGTTGGGAAACTGCATAAACCCGGCAAAGCATTTCTTGACCAGATAATAAGCAGCGCCGTGGACGTTGACAAACAGGACTTCATCGTCCGAGATACCTATCATACGGGCGCTGAGTATGGCTTCATCGATGTTTTCCGGCTTATACACGCGCTTGATGTTTTAGGCGAAAATCTAGCTGTAGAACTAGGCGCATTATCAGCGTTAGAAGCGTTCATGATTGCTAGGATTGAATCGTTTAAGAGCATTTATTTTCATCGTGTTGGCAGAGCAGCACAGATTATGCTGGCGATCGCCATGGAAAAAGCAAACGGTGAGTTAGGGTTGACGGCGTTCAAGACGCCTGAAGACTATTTGGCGCTGGATGACTACACAGTTTGGTCAGCCCTCAAAAACTGTAAAGCGTCTAAAGGAATAATTGGCAACTTAGAAAGACGCAAAATGCTAAAATGCGCCTATGAGCGGACCTTCTACGAGAAGGACACTATGATTTCCAACATTTTCGGTCGAGAATCATACAGGCGCCAGATGCAAAGTGAAATCGCCAAAGAGGCATGCGTTGGCATTGAATCAGTGATAATTGACGTGCCCACGGTGCCGTCCGTACCTTACCATCATGCGGTACTTATGGAGTCTATGGAGATTCCTGTTTTTATAAGAAACCAAGCGGGTGACAAAACTCTGCAGCGGCTAAGTGAGATTTCAAAGATTTTTGAAACACTCAAAGGCTTCATGAATATACTACGGGTATACACTGATGCAGCTGAGCGTGAGAAAGTAGAGAGGGCAACAGCCAAAATCTTGGGGAGAATTCCGTCTGCAGCAAAAATCTCTTTTTAAAGCTTTCTTAAATACTAGTCACGCTTAAGAAGAAACGTAGAAGAACTAGAAGGCTGTGAAGGGGAGTATCTTGGAAAACAAATCAGACAAAAAAGTCATAAGCGTGAGAATTAAAAGGAAAACTGAACCAAAAACAGAGCCCGCTATCCTTTTTAGCCAAAAAGAGATCCGAAAATTCGTCACTGAATTTGTTTCTTCATGGATTAGGGGAGACATCATAATCCGCTTCCCAACCGCAGCGGAACTAGCGAAGAAGACGCCGTTGAGCATTGCGTTTCCAACCGACCCCTCCGTCAACGCGGAATTAAAAATTAAAGAACACTATGTGGACCAGTTATCCATTATTGCTGGAACAAAACCCGCATCCGTTGACGAGCAAGAAAAAGCAATTTCAGAAGTTTTCAAAATGTTACTAATGTTCCGCTCAGCAAACAGAATCGAAGGCAAAATCATTTCAAACGACCTAGAAAAAAGAATAGAGGAACTCGAGAAAACAACCAAGAACCAGGGCAAGCTTGTTGAGCAAATAACTGGATTTTTGTTTAAGCCAAAAAACCAAAACAATAAAGCCCAAGCTAGCTAAAAGCCCGATTCTTGAAGGGTAAGGTTTATTCGAAGGAAAAAGCATTCTGCTTGATGCTTTTAAGCAAAGGGCTCCGGTAGTATAGTCCGGTCAAGTATACTGGCCTTTCGAGTCGGCGACCCGGGTCCAAATCCCGGCCGGAGCACCAATTATTCAATATGGGTTCTAGCACGGTTTTTTTCAGGGCTTCAATGCATTTGTTCCATGTGCCTGTCTAGTTGGGTGTGGGTTTTGAAGGTTTTTCCGCATATTTGGCAGACTACTTTACCTGCTTCTAAGCCCTGTATGGATCCTCATGCAAAGGAGGCGCTTTAGGCAGAATGGACCGAGTTTTGACTTTTTTACGTTCAACCATAAAAGCGGAACTTGCAATAAAGATAGGGTGACGACTTCACTTATAGTTTAGCTTAAAATGGAAAAAGTGCTTTTAGTTTGTTTTTGTTGTTTTTCCAAGAATAAGTATCATGAATTTTATCCATTGGTCGCGTACTTCTTTGTTTGGATATCCGACGATTAGTTTTGCCAGCGTACCCATGTACAGTGCCGTAAAAAGCTCCGCCAACACGCGCGCCTCCACGTCTGTTCGAATGGCGCCTTGCCTCTTTTTTTCTTCTACGAATGCTTCTACCGCTTCTATGTCTTTTTGGTAATCATCAAAAGCGATTTTCCTAATTATAGGGTCATGAGATGCCAATGCGACGATTTCAAAATGCGTATGCAGGTTGCCCTTGTATTTCTTCGTTACCATCGTGTAAACTTTTTCTACGGCATCCTCTAGATTGTTGCACTTGGATGTTTCACGCAGGATTGTTCTTAGTGCTTGATGGCCTTCGAGGGTGATTTCTTTGAGAAGGTCCTCTTTGCTTTTAAAGTAGGAGTAGAGAGCACCTTTGCTTACGCCGACTTCTTTAGCGACGTCGTCCATTGTTGCATCATGGTATCCTTTTTTTGCAAAAACTACGCGAGCAGCTTCAACAATTTTGGATTTGGCTTCTTCCTTGTATTCTGGAACTACTTTAGGCATGATAACCATCATTAAATATTGCCAATGCACTTTAAAACATTGCTATTAACGACGATAAGTATATTAATTGACTAATAGTCATTATTTTTAAAAAAAAGCGGTCTAAATGAAGTCAAACAGCATACCCACTTCAAACCCAAATACCCCAAAAAGCGGCTTAAGTTACCCCACCAAAGTTCTACTAACTGTAACAGCCGTTTCATTAATAGTAAACTACGTCGAAACGATGGTTATCCCAGGCATCCCATCCATCCAAAAGGATTTATCAACGACAGCAACCACCGCGTCATGGATTACATCCGCCTTCCTAATTGTGGGTGCAGCAGTCTCGCCGCTGTTCGGAAAACTCGGTGACATCTATGGCAAGAAAAAAATCTTCTTAACAGTCTTACTCTTCTACATCGCGGGAGTAGGATTAGCGGGCTTCTCCTCAAACATCGATATGCTAATAGCATCAAGAGCAATACAAGGCATCGGCTTTGCCATAATCCCATTGGGCCTAGCCATTATCACAGATATCTTTCCAAAAGAGCGAGTAGCCACTGCCCAAGGCATAATCAGCGGAACTTTCGCCATTGGCGCCGCAGCGGGCTTAGTCATAGGAGCTTACGTGGTACAGGATCTTAGTTGGCAATGGGCTTTCCACACCGCCTTTATACTCAGCATAATTCTGTTTTTCGTTGCCGCGGTAATGCTCAAAAAGGACGTGCCGGGCGAAAAAAGCAAAGTGGATATCACAGGTGCAACTATGCTGATGTCGGGCATTGTTCTCGTACTGCTGTATTTAACTGAAGCGCCAACTTTAGGCTGGTTATCGCTTGAAAACATCGCGTTCCTTGTTCCAGGTTTAGTCTTAACCGTCGGCTTCTTCGTATTTGAAAATCATGTGACCAGCCCACTCATACAGCTGAAATTACTCGAAATCAGAAATGTGCTCGTCGCAAACTTAGTGGGCATACTGTCGACCCTTTCCATGTTTCTGCTCTTCTTTGCCGTCATCTACTACGCACAGTACCCTGCGCCATTCGGATTGGGATTAAATATTATCAATACAGGATTAACGCTTGCACCTGCAACACTTGTGATGCTTGCAGTTGGACCAGTTATGGGTAGACTTGTAACCCGAATAGGACCAAAACCCATACTTACCCTAGGTGCATCCGTCAGCATCGTCGGTCTGCTAATGTTCACTTTCTCCAGAGGGACCACAACAGAATTAACCATAGATGTAGCTGTCGCACTCATAGGAGTCGTATCCCTGATTATACCTATCGTGAACATGATTTCAATCTCAGTGCCTAAAGAAAACACAGCAGTAGGCTTGGGAATGAACACCATGCTACGAAACCTTGGAGGCGCAATCGGGCCAGTTCTCGCCACAACAATAATGTCCACCTACTACGACACTGTAAAAGTACCTGTGCCACCATACGTGTACATATTTGGGAACAAAACAGCCTTTAACACAATCTTCGGCATAGGCATTGTTTTAATGATAGTAATAATCGCCCTAAGCTTAACAGTCAAAAACTACACCTTCCCAAAAACCGCCAATACAAACCTGAAAGCACAGAAAACACAAGCAGAAAAGCAAGATTAAAGCAAAACCAAACAACCCTTCTTTGTTTTCTTCAACCACTTTTTTTATTCTCAAGAAAATGTCTTGAGTTGGATTTTCAAGGTTGAATAGAGTCTATCTTTTTGCTGTGAAATCACTCAACAAAAACCAGGAGGAGGACGGGTACTTTTTAACTTCTTAATTTAGAACCAAAAAGCACGCAGATACATTTTTGCTTGATCAGTTAAGAAGCAAAGAAGAACACTGGATTATTGCGGCAATTGTTTTCCGCAGTGAGGGCAAAAAGCGGTGTTTGGCTCAACAGGGGCGCCGCAGTTGGGGCAATATCGTGTTGCTTGCGTTGCTTGTGTTGCTTGTGTTGCTAATGTTGCTTGTGTTGGCGGTGCTGTTGTCGGAACTGGTGCCGTTGGAGGAGTGTAAGCGTATGTTTGTGAAGGCACTTTTATTGAGAAGAACGCAATTGTCGCAAGTATCCAAGCTACCAAAATCAGAACTAGACCTATGAAGAAAACAATTGTCAGAATCGCTCCAATCCATAATAGCAACCCTGCAGTTTCAAACATGTGCTCGCCTGATTTCTGTGCAAGCGCGTTAAATGCCCTTCTAAAGTACAACGCTGCTATCAAGTAAAACACGAAAACAATCACTAGCACCAATAGTAACGCTAGCAATCCGAATCCTAATGCGAAGATGCTGAATAAGCCGCTTATTGCAACTATGGGTACCGCTGCTGCAATTGCTATTAAGGCAATGATGCCAAAGACAACGCCCAACAGGGCATTCTGATAGATACTCGGCTCTTTATAGTAATTTGCTAGCTCCTTCATGCCGATGAGAACCAATATTATGCCAACGATGCTTATTATTGGAAAAATAAGCAATATTGAACCGATTCCAGCCAAGCTCTTGCTATTTTCTAAGTTACTCATTTGAGTATAACCTCATAAAATCGTGTCTATTCTGTTATTGTTTTTAGATAAAGCTTTCGATTGGAATAGGGAAGCAACAAAGCATTGACATGATTTTTCAAAAAAGCCTCTTTCAAATTTCTTCTACACATAAAAGTGGCTTCCTACCAAGCACTGCATTTTTAACAAAGCAATCACACAAAATAGATGAAGGCGAACAATCACTTTGACCACTAATAGCGTAAATTCAGTTTATAAGCGACTTTTAGCAAAAACTGAAGACTTAATGGTGCTGCAAACAGCCGAAGGCGTAATTCACTGGGACATGGAAACCATGATGCCCCCAGGAGCGGTAGAGCAACGAAGCCTACAGCTCTCCTTGCTAAGCCGCATTCAACACAAAATGGGCACAGACCCACAAATAGGAAAATTACTCAACGAAATACAAGCAAACCCAGCCTACAAAGCACTCGGCCAAGCGGAAAAACGCAACATTTACTTAATCAACAAAAGCTACCGAGAACAAAATAGCCTGCCAGAAAAACTCGTGGGTGAACTTGCTAAGCAAGAGGCAATAACAGTTAACGTTTGGAAAAAAGCGAAAGCCAAAAAAAACTTTAATCTCTTCAAAGCTGACTTACAAAAACTTTTAGATTTAAGCAAGCAGGCGGCAGAAATTCTCATGAAGGTTAAGCAAACCAAAACGCCATATGAAGCGTTGATTGATAACTTTGAGCCTAAAATGACTACGGATCAGATAACGGCAACATTTAATCAACTTCAACAAGGTTTAAAACAGCTAATAAGCAAAATCCAAGCCAGCTCAAACAAGCCAGATACAGCAATACTTAATCACCCAGTTCCAGCAGAGAACCAACGAAAAATTGCACAACTCTTAACAAAGACATTAGGTTACGACACTGCCTCGCCTACAGCACATGGAAGAATTGATGAAACAGAACACCCTTTCACTACAGGCTACTACGATGATGTACGCATAACAACTCATTATTACCCAAACAATTATGCTAGCTCAATCTTCTCCGTACTTCACGAGAGTGGACATGCGCTCTATGAACAGAACCTCAACCCAAAATGGAAATATCAACCAATAGGCTCCACATGCTCATATGGAATACATGAGTCACAATCACGCTTTTATGAAAACGTGATTGGCCGCTCGAAAGAATTTTGGACAAGCTTTATGCCTAAACTTAAAAAAGCTGCCCCCACCCTTGCAAACGTTGAATTAGACAAGTTTGTCAGAGCCATCAACAAGGTTGAGCTTTCAAAAATCCGCATTGAAGCCGACGAGGTAACATACAACTTGCATGTGATTATCCGCTTTGAAATTGAAAGAGATCTTTTCGCCGATAAAATCGCAGTCAACGAGCTCCCTGAGGCGTGGAGCCAGAAATATGCTGATTATCTAGGCGTAAAAGTTGAAGATGACTCTGAAGGAGTAATGCAGGACACGCATTGGGCAAGCGGTTTATACGGTTATTTCCCAAGCTACGCGCTTGGCAACATTTACAGTGGACAGATAATCGCTGCAATGACCAAAAACCTGCCGGATTGGCGCAATCAAATTACATTGGGAAACCTAAACCATGTTAATGATTGGCTAAAGAGAAACATTCACAGCCAAGGAGACCTCTATGACCCCGAAGAACTAGTCAAGAAAGCCACTGGAAGAAACCTGAATTCTGAACCGTACCTGCAATACTTAAATCAAAAATACAGTAACATTTACGGATTTTAAGTAGACGGTTTCTTAGTCAATTCCTTGTATATGTAAATAATAAGATAGGCTACGATTGCACCGATGAACAGGTAAACGCCAGTATAACCGATAATTGCATTATAAATGTTTGCGCCGTACAGGAACAGCAAAAAACCAAGTATGAATATTCCTAAGCATGCCCAGTCAGTCCACGACATCCGATTGCCTCATAGGATGCATTCAATAAAACTTCAAGGTATATAGATTTACCGATGAACCTTTTCCCTGAGGAGCAAGTTGTTTCGGCTGCCCCAAAGAAAATAAACATTAAAACGACAACCTACTGCTGAAACCACCTCAACGATCTCCTAATACTTTTAAAACATCCGACATTCTTATATATCAGATGTGATACAGAGAGCGCTGAGGATAAAAAAATGTCGGGGGCAGATGTTAAAAAGCCAGAAACTCGAGAAGAATTCATAAAAATATTGACTCAAGCAGCAAAAAAAGAAGTTGGCTCAAAAAATAAGCCGACAAAACCGACAATCGTCGGAACAGCAAAAGAATTGGAGATCCACAGAGATACACTTTACACGTGGTTAAAAGAGTTTAATGTCGATTTTAAAGAGATTGTTGATCGCACGCCGACAACAGTTGCAGGTGCACCAGATGAGAATTCAGGAAGCATTTACTTAATCGGCGAATCTCTGGTCGGAGAAGGAAACGAAGTTGCGCACATCGATCTGATGATAGGTGACAAGAATGGCCCAGTGGGTCAAGCATTCGCTAATGGCATGACAAGTTTATCAGCCGGTCATACGCCGCTGCTGGCAGTAATAAGACCGAACTTGCCGCCGAAACCCCACACGCTTATAGTGCCTAAAGTAACCGTTAAAAACATGGAGGATACAGGAAAAATTTTTGGACCCGCACAAGCAGCAGTTGCCAAAGCTATCGCTGATTCTGTAGAAGAAGGAATTATCCCTGCAGACAAACTTGATGACTGGGTGATAATTTGCAGCGTGTTTGTTCATCCGCAAGCAAGTGATTACCGAAGAATATACCAGTACAATTATGGCGCAACAAAAATGGCGCTTCAACGAGCATTAAAGAAGTATCCATCACTGGAAAAGATAATTTATGAGAAAGACCGCTCTAAGCATCCGATAATGGGCTTTAAAGTTCCACGCTTATGGAGACCGCCATATCTGCAGATTTCTATGGATGCACCTGAGCTTGAGAAGACCAAGAAAATCCTCGCTCAGCTTCCAGGAAGTGACAGAATCATCATTGAAGCCGGAACACCATTAATCAAACGTTATGGAACAAGAGTGATCGGTGACTTAAGGCAAGTAGCGAAAGACTCGTTCATAGTTGCAGACCTAAAAACACTTGACGTTGGAAAAGTCGAAGTAGACATAGCCTACGAAGACACAGCTGACGCAGTAGTTGCAGCTGGATTGGCGCCTCCTGAAACTCTTGACGCGTTCGTTCATGAAGCAAAAAGACTTGGAATATACGCTGTCATAGACATGCTAAACGTTGAAGATGTTCTTGGAAAGGTCAAGTCACTAAAAGAATTTCCAGACATCATCATATTGCACAGAGGAATCGATCAAGAAAGCGGAAGAACCTGCGGGCTAGAACGCATACAAATGATACGACAAGCTATCCCAAACAAAAAATATCTAATCGCAGTTGCAGGCGGAATAGTACCAGAAACAGCTAAAGAAGCATTAGAACAAGGCGCTGACATCCTAATCGTTGGAAGATACGTCACCCAATCAAAAGACGTTGAGCGTGCAGTAAGAGACTTCCTTGAGCTAACACCAAACATGCGCGAAGACATCGATCTATTCAGAGTCCACACAGAATAAACTGGAACGCGAGCCAAAAGCTCGCTCTATCTTTTTCTTTTTAGTCAGCCCTGTTATGGGAAAACAGTTTTAGAGTTATAAAGGCAGCTAAGAAAATCACAGCTGTAATAAGAAAAGCTGTAAGATAATTCAAGCTATAAGCAAGGAAAGGCCCAAGGAAAGCACCTAATGCTGCTCCTAAACCGACAAGCCCATCGAAAAAGCCAGCTTTTCCTTGAGGTATAAGCTCCATTGACAAGGAAAGCATCATAATGTAATACATGGCGTATGCGAAGCCAATAAAAATTAGCAAAATTCCAGTCATAATTTTAGGCGAAAAAGTAAACCAAATAACAGCGACGAGAGCAAAGATAAGGAGACTACGTAAAAGCACAAAGCGTGGCATCTGTTTCCTTATGTTCATCGATTGTGCCCTTCCGCGGATCAAGAAATAGCCTACTGCGGATCCAATAGAGTTCAAGATGTACGCTACATAAACCATGCTTGTCGGCAGCCCTAAACCTTCTTTTAGATATATTGGCAGAGGTGTGAAGAAGAGGCTTGTTGCAAGAGCAAACATAACTATCGCGAGGGCAAAGCGTAGAAAACTGTCCTCTTTTAGTGGACCATCCAAACGCTGTCCATCCATAAGCCTAGATGCGGATTCCACTCCACGATAGGTAAAATCTAGCTTTCTCTCTATACTTACTAAACGTCTTTCAAAAATTATCAAGGGATCAGCAATCAACGCAAAGGCTAGTACGAATGCAACGACGCTTAAAGCGCTGCAAAAGTAAAGGGTATAAGTTGCCAAGACAGAAAAGCTGAGACTAGATGCAAACGTGAATATCCCGATCGTTAAACCAACAATGAAGCCAATTTCTGTGAGACCTTCATAGAACCCGTAAGCTCTCTCCCAATCATTACGACTATAATGCTCTGTGACAAGCACATTTTTCGGTGATTCATGCGCCACATGAAGTATTTGCATGATAACATACAAGACAACAAAAAAGATTAGATTCTGAGCAAATGGAAGTGTCATGAGGAAAAGAATCACAGCTATTGAAGCGAAGGAAAGAAGAATAAACACTTTGTAGTGACGAGTGGCGTCGCAGAGGTATCCCCAGAGAAATGAAGCAGGGATGGAACAAAATACCGCAATTGAAGTCATAACTCCCAGAGCAAGTAACGGTCCACCTAAGAGGCTGGTATTCTTGAAAACTATTACGTATAGCGGTATGAAGACCGTTAACAATCCGAACGCCATATCATGAAAGAAGAACCCCAACCGCCACATAGCCAAAGGACGACTTCAAAGATAGATTAAAGCTTTTGCATTAACAATACTAAGTTGTTTGAAAAGCAGGCATAGAGCTAATATTTTTTCATAAATCCTTATGATGTAGTTCGTGGAGACATCTCCCGCAAACACTCCCTTTTTTTATCCATTCGAGTCTTTTCTCGCTCACAAACGATCTTTCTATCGATGGGGTTTCTACCTACCTCACTTCTACGTGCTCACTCTCTCAGGCGCAACTTAGCTGACTCGCCCCCAGTGCTAGAAACTTAAATGCTCAAAATTGCGCAATACCTAAATATGGATGGAACAAACGGTGGTCGAGAAATCGCATAAGAATTTGAATATTCTTGATGCGAAGTTCCTTTAGGGATGATGAAACTTGAACAGGAACATCAGATTTCTGGGTTTTGGAGCGGCAGTCAGGGCCCTTGGAATCGCCATGCTCTATCCTTTCATCACGATATTCCTTAGCAAGGTCCTAGGAATCGGCTACCTAAGCATCGGCCTGCTCTTGATACTTGTAGGCGTGCTTTGGCTGCTGGTTTCCCCATTCGGAGGCATGGTTACCGACAGGATCGGAAGGCGAAGTGTATTTCTGCTTTCATTAGGAGTTGAAGCCTCGTGCGTCGCGCTCGTTGCCGCATCAATGTTGTTTAAATTTGTTCCAGGAGTCATTGCCGCGGCCGCCGTGGCAAACGTGGCTGGTTTCGCCCTGGCTGGTCCTGCGCTCTCGGCCTACACGGCAGATTTGACGACGGTTGAAGAGAGAAGTGCAGCGTACAGTTGGCAAAGAATCGGCTTCAACCTCGGATACACGATAGGCGTGGCCGTAGGAGGCTCATTGATCTACTTCCTTGGCTACTCGGCTACGGGATTCCTAGCGGCGCTCTTCATGGGAATAGGTACGGTCATACTCGCCGGGGTGCTGTCCCCCTCGCCATACGATGTCGCATGTGCCAAAGGAGGGTTGGGCACCGACCTCCAGTCTCTCCAAAGACCATCGTCAGTCCGCGAAAGCTTTAGGATCCTAGCCAGTGACAGGTACTTCCTTCTGCTTTGCTCGGGATTTTTCTTGATTAGCCTTGCGACCGGCCAGTGGGCCAACACGCTTCCGCTATACTTAGGATCAGTACTAGATCTCCCCACGGTGATGGTGGGCGTGGCCCTTGCACTTAACGGTCTAGTTGTAGTGGTAGGACAAAACCAGGTGACGAAGTGGGCAACGGGACACATGCACACGTCAGCCGCCAACGCGTCAGTTCTGCTATACTCTGTTTCCTATGTCATGCTTGGCGCCATAGGGTTGGGCGGATCCAGCGGAGCGGCATTTGCACTCGTGATGCTAGCAATTGTCATTCTGACATTCGGGGAGAACTTTGGCGCCATACCGATGATGACGATGCCCTCCAATCTTTCGCCACCCACAGAGATCGGCTCATACAACGGTGCCTTCGGGTTGTTTTTTGGAGCAGGATTGGTGTTCGCCCCGGCGCTCGGAGGCTTCGCCTTGTCGGTGACGAGCAACACCCTGCTGGCTTGGATGCTGATGATGATGCCTGCAGTACCCGCGGTCGTCCTGTTCGCTTGGCTAGGGAAACGCCTTCCCAGAAAGGCGAATATCGTCTGAGCCACAGTGAGGGAAAGCTCTTAACCCCAAACCAAAAAACCAGCCTAAGACACAAAGAACCCCCGCGCGCGTTAGCTTTGGGAACTATTTTCTTCAGAAACCGAAAGTCAGTCTTTTATCGCTTCAATAAGATTAAAGTGACGAAATCTCCCGCATTTCCCTTTTTTTCCAATTTTTTACATAAATCCTTATGTGAAGATAGCCGGATATTTCTCCCACAGTTCCTTTTTTTAGGTTAATTCCTTCGAATTATGGCTTTAAAGGAAAAATGTCATGTCAACTTTCCAACGTTACACTCGTAGAGGTCTGCTGGGAACGCTTTTACGCCTCTGTGAAAGCGTAAATTGTTAAACCAGTCTCTGTATTCGCCTATTTTGCCTTTGAGCCATC
>JBEKNP010000059.1:0-16671 GCA_049522695.1 Bathyarchaeia archaeon
TGAAAGCTTAGCTCTACAGCAACGCTTTAGATAGAAGCCATCTTTCAATTGGCCAAAAGTGAAAAGAGTTTATTGCTAATGGTTCCATAACCCTTACGCGTTATCAAGATAAACATTTAGAGGGTGAGCCACCTGCAACACAAATTTTAAATGTTGAATATGGAAAGCTGAAATAACGTGTCTTAAAGATATTGGAGAACGCTTCTTTTAAAAGGTGCAGATAGTGAGAAAAACTGAAAGAGATGATTTCCAAATTGAGACAAAGTACGGCCGCGACAGAGTCTTCGCTGGCAATCTGAATTGGGCGGACAAGCCGGAAACTTACGAGTCTTTGAGTAAAGGTGATTTGGCTTTTCTTCTTTGGGCATCAACGGGTATTCAAAGAGTGGAGTATGGTTATGAGTTTCGTACGGCTCCGTCTGCTGGAGCATTATACCTCATCGAGACATTCATAGCTGCTAACAACGTCGAAGATGTAGAGAGCGGCATTTATCACTACAGCATCAAGAATCATGGCTTCGTCAACAAGAGACAGAATGCGACCTCAGCTCAGTGAAGTTCCTAAACGGAGAACCAATGGTATCGGCTCTGATCAAATTAAATAATCTTCGACCCAAAAAATTGACCCACCTCGAACGATTGATACCCAAGCTCTATCCAACGCTTGAGGAAAGAATAAGCGATATTCGGACTGCAGCCGAGAACAAAAAGAAACAAAGTACCCAATAGAACCCGCCGCGCTATCGAGGCACTTAGTTGACTCAAGTTTTCACCTTCAATTGTCCCTCTACTGCTTCACACTGCAGTTTCTTCGCTTTCTTTTTAAAGAGTTTAGTCTATGCTTTGTAGTCTCGGATAGTTGGCAAAAAAGGAAGGCGGTAAATGAAGCAGGTTAAATTGTTCGGTTCAGATGAGGAACCCAAAGTCTTGACTTCGCTTGAATATGTAAAGGCGCAAGCAGTTGCATTGCAAGTTGAAGAAGCAATCAAGCCTTTGTGTGATAGACTTGAAATCGTGGGAAGCATAAGACGAAAAAAGCTACAAGTTGGCGACTGCGACTTTGTCGTTTTAGCAAGAGATAGAAATTGGGCTAAAATTATTCAAACTCTAAAAAAATACAAAATCATCTGCTCAGGCCCAAGCTTGACAAAAGTTAACTTTCCAGCTGAAGGTGGACTTTTCCAAGTTGATTTTTATCGGGCGACACCGCAAACTTTTGGCATTCAAGAATTAATACGGACGGGTTCCGCGGAACATAATATGTGGCTTGCAGGCTACGCCTTGTCAAAAGGGTACAGGCTAAAGTACAGTACTGGACTTATAAAAGAGGGTGTTGCTATGGCTGGAGAGACTGAGGAAAGCGTTTTTTCAGTTTTAGATTTGCCCTGTCCTGAACCACAACAAAGAGAAATCATGGACGGAAAACCTGTCTGGAAACAAACTGGTTAAAGATTGCAAGGCAAAGAAAATGCATTTCATACCCTTTATCACTAAATTGGTTACATCTATAGCGTTTTAGGACTTTAAACTGCGAAATCATTCCTTTTGAGGTATGAAAATTTTTTTCACTTTCACTCACCACTTTCCTGTTCAAAATTTCGTTTTGACGTTTTCTTATTAAACTATTTCACGCATAATCACCAATCCCGAGTGAAAGCCTATGAAAAACAATTCAAATCCAATGGAGAAACAAGGCTAATCGCTTGCGTTTCAAGCTTTATTTTCAACCTATCAAAATTATCATAGGTAGGAGATCCATTCTTAGGTTACTCATCAGATGACTCATCATACCACAATTTGAACGCCTCTTTAAACAATTCCTGTAACGTTGCCATGGACTTCGCTTGTGCTAAAGACCAATTTAAGCCTTAAACATGGTTATGATACTTCGATTGATTGAGAATATTTAGGCAAAACAACTTTACCGGGAAATATGCTCTCGAATGACTTAGGATTGGTTGTATGAATGGGAATAATTTTTGCTGGATTTATTCTCTCTATCATCTCTTTGAGTTCTATTTTTGAAGCATGACCTGAAACATGTCTTCGTACAAATATTCTTTGTTCATTCTTGATTTCATAATCGTAAGTGACATTAAAGAAATCCAGCCAATTCACCATCTTTGTTTCATCGATCTCCATCTCTTCATTGAAGGGCTCGGTTGACGCAGAAATATAACGCGTATTATGATTTCTGTCCGGGGGGATTAGGTCAAAGAGTTCGTTTGCATCCCAATACGAGAACATTAAAACATACTGCTTAGGACTTTGTCTAATCTGATAAGCTCTAACCCCATTGTCTAAATGATGTGTTGCTAACGAATAGAGCTCCTTGTAATCGTAAGGTTCATGTTCACTAGTTAATGGCAATGGATTCTTGGGGTTATTTGGGTTGCCGCCTACTCCTAATCTTTCTGCAACACGCACGATATTGCGGTCGTCTTGTGCAATGTTTCTTCCATGAAAATGTAGATAGCCCATCTTGTACTTGTCATAATCAGCTTTTGAGTATAGAAGGTCGCTTTCTCGCTTCAAGTACACCTTAAGGTTGGTAATCTTTCTTGGGTCAACATATTCCGCTGGAAAACTGTAGTACATCTCATAAAGCAGATACGCTAGCTTAGGCGAAATTACCAATGTGCGACCGTTTTCTTTTGTCGCTTGATAAACTGTATTGAAACGTGTTAGATCTTTCCAACCAAAGTTAATGAGAACTAACCCATCTGCACGCCCTATGTCAGCACTGATTTCTCTTCCTACTTCCTCCTCCGTCAAAACCTCATCCGAGCCAACTCTGGTTCCTTCTGTAATCAAAACATCAATTGAGCCCTTAATCGAGCGAACATAATCATCGATCGAAACCTCATTGGCGCCATGGAACCTCACGTCTCCAGTATATAGAACACGCTTCCCATCTGGAAGAGTAAGAAGTACGGAGCATGAACCTGGTACCGAGTGCCCAACTGGAATCATTTTGTACTTGATACCCTTTATCTGCCCCTCAGAAGCTGTGTTAAACTTTCTATATTGAGGCGCAATAGCATACGTAAACTTGAACTTAGTTTTGGGGTCTTCGACAACCGGTAGAGCCTCTTCCTTTTCTTCACTGCATGCGCATTCCCCAGGACAGAGGGTCTTAAACAAAAGTGGTTTCTGCTTAATCGTAACTTTCTTGGCAATTTTGTAATATTGGTCATCAACGCCAGACACCGAAACATCGGTCATTGCTTTCGCTAAGACCTTTGTTTTCTCTGTGCAGTAAACCGGAATGCTCGGGTCAAGGAAACTAATATCTTGAATGTGATCAAAATGAGCATGCGACACAAAAACCGCATCAACCGCTGGACTCTCTGAATTGCACGGACAAACATCGGTAGTTTTCCAGTAATCCAAGGCTTCATCCAAAGGAACTTTTTTGCTAACCTGAGCGTTTTCAAATAGAACTGTCATATCTGCCAAGTAGGGTGTATAGATGCCGTCGATTTTAGGCAAAATGCCCAGCCGAAGCATATCTCTTAGGGCATTCTTGGAACGAGCCACAAGGAATTCAGAGAAAAACTCGCTGTACTTACCCATTCTACGGCCAAAATCCAATAAAACTGAACCGTCTTCAGTCTGAAGCAGAATCTTGTTGCCGCCTATTTCATCGACTCCACCATAAAATGTGAGCTTAGCAGTCAAGGCCCATCCTCCAATGCCACTACCAACTACTTACTTTAATAATTATCCCAGATTCCCACTTAGCTGCCAATAACTTAACCAGCTAATTCATTTAAAAAAGGTCCATGCCTCTCAAGAAGACCTTTTTTTCTATTTGTCGCAGTCAAAAAGTTGAAAACGTTATATAAAAAATCGCAAAGTTAATAGACTTACTGTCCCATAAAACCAAGTTCAAGCACGTGTGCAAATGCAAAAGCTCAGTATAACCAAGCAAGCCCTCTTAGGCAACATACCCGGAATCCATTTTTACTTTGACAAAGGGTTCGTCTTTGGCGTGGAGAAAGGAGGAACTCAGGTCCTAATTCGTGCTAGTGAAAGCAAATTCCATACCCATGAATGTAAGGGCAGAATTGGCCATGCTGGCATGATATTGACAAAAAAACAACTTTTTGGAATTTAAGAACTCAGTCGATTTCTTCGTATTCTTAACCTTTTGGCCTCCGTTCCAACGCGTGCGCACTTATCAAAACGTTGGTGTCAAGCACAACTCGAAGCATCTAATCACCCGTTTACTTTCTGGTTTCTGCGATTTCTTTTTCGATTTCTTTGTCTGAAATCTTTAGTTGCTTTTTATCCATCATTTTGAAGATGTCTTCCCACTCTTTCTTTAAGTCGGGAAGCTCAAGCTTTTTCATTATAACGGTGTCGCCTCTGCCGAAGACTAAGAACTTTGTTTTGGGCTTTATCCCAAGCTCCCGTCGGATAGATTGAGGGATAACTACTTGTCCCTTTTCACTGATGGTGGTTACTTCTGGCTCTTCAGACGTTTTTCATCAGTAAGAATATTTTACTTTCATACTATTATTGTTTTTGCAAAATAATACGCTTTTGCCCAAGGACAGTTGGGAAACACTCCGCAAACAAAAAAAGGGGAAGATAACTGAGTAGAAAAGCCAGAATTGGCGGGATCGACCACTTAACAGGAATACAAATCAACCCCGGCTTAACAGGAATACAAATCAACCCCGGCTTAACAGAAGCGCCCTGATTAAACTCTCATGGGAAATGAGCACACGCTGCTTCGTTCAGCGACCAAGATTCAAATAACAGACCGGACAGTTTCCGCACGCACTTGGTTCTGAACCGAGAAGCAGCAGAAAATCTTGGAAGACCGGCCAAACCGTCTCACCAACATAATTCAACACATAAAAGGACAAGGCAACGCACAAATCGCCTGTTCGAACGTCAATTTTCCTTAGCAATGCGTTTATATCACAATAGAAGTCGCTTTCTATTGTAGTTCATCAATCTTGAGAGAAGGCTTCAAGCACATGAAAAATGATCATGCTTTGAAAAAGAAACGGGGGAAAGTACCTGAATCTCTCCTATTGAAAGCTCTAAGGTTATTAACCATCTCTCCAAAAAAAGGTCTCAATTTTCTCCATACACTCGAATTGACCTATGCCCCAAACGTTCTTGTATACTTCAACATGGGTGTCGTACTGCTTCGCTTAAACAAACTTGAAGAAGCCGCAAGATACTTTGAAAAGACCCTGCAGCTCAAAGCAGACTACGAAGACGCACGACAAAATCTTGGCCTAATCGTGAGAACTATGACAATTCTCAACAAAAAAAATACAGAAACAGACCTCGAAGAAATGGGAACCCTAGCAGATTACGCCCGAGAAGCAGAATTATTTGAATTAGCCAAAATAATTGGCACCCTAATGGTTGACGTGGACAAGGAGAAAATGCGTTCTCTTAACGACTTAGGGTTAACTTTTCAAGCTCAAAAAAAATTCAATAAAGCCATAAAATACTATGACATAGCTTTAGAAATTAAGCCTGACATGTTTGAAGCACTAGCCAATAAAGCATATTGTATGATGCTCACCGATAGATTCGATGAAGCTTACAAGCTATATGAGAAGTCGATCGAGGTAAAGAATGATTTTCTGCAAGGCTGGTACCACCTAGGCTACATCAACATCAAAAGAGAAAACTACCCTGAGGCACTGAAATGTCTAGATAAAGCCATAGAACTCAATGACGAATATTATCTTGCATGGTTTGCCAAGTACGATCTCTTGACAAAGATGAACAGAAAAAAAGAGGCAGAGCGATGCTTGAATAAAGCCACCGAACTAAACGTGGAGTACGCCGTTCAACACGCTTTAGGAGAAGGTAAGAAGACACACACAACCAATATGCATTCAAAACCGAGAAAAACGGTTTGACTTCGATAATCGCTTCTCATTAATATACTGCAACACGTAACAAAAGGATAAGGCAACGCACACTTGAATGCTTCTTCCACACTTGCCACAGACTTTAGCCTCGCGGTTATCAAACCCACAAGAACTACATTTCACCATCCGCTAACCTCTAAAACCCATTTTCGATTCAAGCACAGAAGCCCAGGTCTCTATTACCGTTCGCATTTTCAGACTGAAACATTGTATCGCCTTTCTATGCCGGAGCCTGACGCTGTGATTTTGACAGTTAAACCTTTGAGTTCTTTTCCTGCCTTTTTCAACTGCGCAATCTGACCAAATACACTTGAGGGACCCGCCACCGTTGCGAATAATGCGTACTTATTCCCATCCTCAAGGTTTTCCACGTCGAACACTGCCTTCTGGACCGGTTTGCCGTCAATTGATGTAGCGTTGATTATTCTCGGGCCATCTGTTAGGAACCTTATCTTATGCTCCCCTTCACTCAGCTTCAGAATAGGGTAGAGTTCGGTTGCCGTGGGCGAGGTTTTCTTAACAAGGTCTGTCCAATCACTCACAACGCTTCACACTCCACGCTAAACACACTACACGCAAAACGTTATAAAAACTTTCTATTCGCATCCCGTCCGGATCAATCAACGTGAAAGCAATCCTGCAAAGTGATTTTAACAAGACAAGTCTATTTCCTGAAGCGCGCTACAAAGCGAATCCTGCCTCAACACTCTGTTAAACAAACTGCAGGTTTATACCTCTTGAAAGAGGATACGATTTAACACGCGAGGGCTCGCCCGTAACCAGGGTTTCCTCTTCTTTTAGTCTCAGCTGGAACTATCGATTTGTTGACGAAAAGCCTGACAACCTCACAGGCTTCCATAAAATAACAATATTACGAAGCCTTTTAAATTCTGCACACCTCTAATTTGTCAATAAGCAAGCTAAAGAATGCTTACTATATCCTTGATGTCGCTAGTTCATAATCAGGGCTTCCAGCCTCGCCTATTTTTTGTTTCATATTTTAACGGTTTTATATGTCAAAGGGTCGAGGAGTGTTTGACAAAAAAAACCTTTTAAAACGTATAGTGCCGCAATGTTTACACACGGTTAAAATTTCGTCGCCGTGAATTTTGGTTTCGGTCGCCGTGCAACCGCACTTAGTGCATCTATTCATGCGCTAACCTCTTTTTCTTGATTTTAATCGACAACCTAACAGTCGTTTTGGCAATTATATGCAATGTTCCGATTCTTGACATGTATCAACTTTCAGAGCATGAAACATGATGGAAAACTGCAATTTTAGGAAGTCAGCCACTTGTTTTTCTGATTTAGCCTCAAAGATTAACAATGAAAGAATAGCCTTATTGCTCTCAAAACACAATTCTTCCACAAGAACCAATGCTGCATAATACATTGATACTTTTCTTACGCAAAATTTTTTATTCAAATAAACACACTTTATGCTATGGCCAAATTCCTCTCTTGTTCGGAACTTTATGAAACAGTCCAACAAAAATCCTCAGAGGCAAAAGAGATTTTATGGGCCTGTTCTCCATATCTTGGATTAGAGGCTCACACAATCTTTTCCCAAGAGATCCTAAAGAATCCCCCTGCAGATATTCGATTTGTTTTTAGAGTTAATGATGTTGCCGTCAAAAGAGCCGAAGTTAATCCATATGAAATACAGTATTTCATGGAGCATTTTAAGGGGAGTAGTATTAGGTCACATGATATTTTTCACTCGAACATTTACATTTTTGGTGATTCAGCATTAATTACATCAGCAAATATGACAAAAACTGCTTTCGAAAGCAATATTGAGGCGGGAGTGCTCCTTGATACCTCACAAGTTGATGAGGTCAAGAGCTTCTTTAATAAAGGTCTTTGGGAAAACGCAAAACCATTAACCGATGTTAAAAAATACAAAAAGTTGTGGAACATAGGAAAAAAGACCTCATCCACACCTATAGGACATTTAAATAAAGTGCACACAAAAATCAAAGATTGGACAGACGATTATGTTAATACATGGTATTTTGCTATTCCCGATCCGATGTCAAAAAAGACTTCGCGTAAAATTCTGAAAGAAGCAAACTGGCCAACTGAACTCAGATTAGTGGGGGACATAGGTCCGAGTTACTTTAAGCAACTTAAACTCGGTGATTTGGCATTCGTAGCTGACTTAACTAAAAAAAGAAGCCAAGTACTGGTTGAACTAGCTCGAATCTTTGATAAAAGTAGAGTAGAAACAGATCAGGGAGATTTTCATTTTGCTTATGAAACAAAAAAGACTTATTCAATTGAAAAAAGCCAATTCCATGAAATGTTAGAAAATGCAAATATGGGGTCTAAGAGTTGGGCAATTATGTTAAATGAAGATCAGGTAAAGCTAATGACCAATACTCTTTCTTCAAGGAAGCCAAGAAAACTAACCAAATCTTAAAGGTAACTATTTCAACTGATATTCAACTCCGGCCTTAATTGATTGTATTTTCTCACGAAAAGATTTGAATGGCTCTTGATTTTCATGTTAACTGCCGCCTAGACCTCACATTTCCACACAATTCAACACAAAACCACACAAATCCGCACAAATGGGCACAAATAGAGCCGCAACCTGCAAACACTTCAGGCCTTAAAGCAAAAAAGCAACCCAATACAAACAGAACAAGATTCTACGTTAGATGTCACTGTGCCTTTCATGCTTTCATAATCGGACTAGAATCTTATTTCCTTCCACTTTAACTTCATGTGTTTGCATGTCGTAGGTTTTTACTGGATCCATAAGTTTTTTCGCGTAGATCATGAATTTCTGCATTTCTTCAGGAAGTTTATCCATGTCTTTGAAGCTTTCTGCCATGGGATTTTTTACTTTCTGTCCCGTAGTAACGTCAAACTGAGCATAATGAAACGGGCAAGTTACGATCTTCCCATTCAGAGTTCCCACAGAAAGCATAGCGTTCATGTGTCCACATCTATCATCTAAAGCGTAAAATTGGCCATCCACATTTGCTATCAAGATATAAATCCCTTTCAACTCCACACTTCTCATAGCGCCCCTTTCTAAATCGCTGACCTTAGCAGCTTCTAAAAATTCACCTTCATCACTCATAATTTGTTTCACTCCTACCATTCCAAATCACCTCCAAAATCCTCTCTACGAATCAAACATTTTAGTGCGCTATCGCTGATCGCGACATTCCACCCCATCAAATCTAAACAATCAAAGGCAATTGCCAGATGAATCAGCAACCGGTTGATCATTTTTCGCCACCGAGAGTGCTTGCATCTTGGATTTGACTTTCAAGTTCTTTTACCCGTGCATTCACGACCTTGAGAAGTCTTCTTCTCAATGGCTCACCAGCAAGTTCTTTCTCAACGTGTCCGATTGCTGTTGCCAATTCAGTATCTCCAATAGTATCTGTTATCCACTTTTGAAAGTCAGCTCTTTTGAAATGAAAATCAATTGACTCAATTGGTGCGGCTTCAACTTGTCTGGCAAAGGTTGCCAAACTAACAGCGGTCTCCCCCGTGTATTGGCCTACAGATGTAAAAAAATGAAAGCCATTAATGTATAGAACCGGCGACAAAATTTTTTCGGCGGTTGAATTCGTATTTGTCGACTTGTTTAGATTAAGATCTTTTGTCATGTCTAAAACCATCTAGAAATCACATAAAGAGAAAGACATATTTCGTCACATTTAATTATGTGTAGCACCTAGTCCGAGGGACAAATACTAAGAAGCCGATCATTAAATTAAAACAAAAGACGGAGAATTAATAATTCTAAAAGACATAGAGAACATAAAGCTTCTACACGAACATATACAGACCCTGACACAACTCGGGCTGTCCCACAGGCAGGCAAAAGTTTACCTTGCTCTTTTAATCTCCGGAATGTCAACCGCCAAAACAATCTCGCAAGTTTCAAAGGTTCCCCGCCAAGATGTCTACACAGTTGTGGCCACTCTTGAAAAAATGGGTTTATGCGAGAAAGCAATAACCAAGCCAGTCAAGTTCATAGTCACCCCTATAAAAGAAAGTCTAGACATACTGATGCAACATAAAACTGCAGAATACGACGAGCTACAGATTAGAACAAGAAATCTGCTTCAGAAGCTTAGCCATTATCACAGAGAAACCGCATACCAAGAAGAGACGGCTCAATTCCTTTTGTTCTCCGAAAGGCAAGCGCGTGTTCTCAGAATAGAAGAAGCCATCAACAATGCGGCAACTGCCGTAGATTCATTCACAACACCCGAGATTTTCAGACAAGTGATTGTTTCAAGTGAAGAAGTTCTAAAGAAAGCAGCGAGAAGAGGCGTAAAGTTTCGATACCTAATGGAAAACACCAAAGACAAAGAATTACCATTAGAGATCCATAAGATTCTCCTTGACAACCCGCGCTTTGAGATACGTTACACTACCCCACCCATCCCCACCGCGGCGGTATTAATCGACCAAAAGGAAATATTCTTTGGAACAACTATCGATTTTCAAAGAGCCAAGTATTTATGGTCAGACAATGCCTATTTCGTCGGAGTAATTCAAAATCATTTTGAGCTAATTTGGAAATCAGCGTCAAAAGTTGAAAGCAAGTAAAATTAATTAGCCAAAATTCAGCGTGCCGCCATTAGCAAAATCAACGGAGTGAATGCCATGGGCAAAACAAAGAAAGCATCGAAAATCTCAAAGCACCCAAGCAACTAACATTGGACACTCTGCAGAATGCTCCAATAAATGAATCCGACAAAGCAACTACACTTATTCAAGAAAAGCAAATAATCATCACCGAAATCGAGGCAGTCACAAGAGAGGATGAGTTAGCACTCAAAGTCGGGTTCAAGCTGATTCCCTCAAAAACTGCGTTTTCAAAGGTGAAGTCGGGTCTATGGTTTAACAACCAACAAATCAGCGCCGTCCTAATCAGAATCCCTCTATTATTTCAAGGAAACCGCAATTCTGCGGAACTGAAAGTTTATCTTACTTTTCCCATGCTAATCATGTGTTTTATCTTGGTTCCTATGAAACAACTTTTTAAGGTAAGAAAGTAAGAATATTACGTGATGAGTTAAATGACGCAAAATGAAAAAGCAGACATAACGATAGTAAGCGAAAAAGGACAGGTCGTAATTCCACAAACAATACGCAAAAAGCTAGGCATAAAACCGAAAACAAAACTACTCATTTATGGCTACCAAGACGCAGTAATAATGAAAAAACTTGAAGTGCCAGACGCAACCAAAGAGCTAGAAGCCCTCTACAAACGATTAGATAAAAAAATAGCTAAACATGGCGAGTTAACTAATGAAGAAATAAACGAAGTAATCCATGATTACAGAACAAAGAAGAATCTTCCTTGCGAAGTACCCTAAATGAGAGTAGTCTTTGACACCAACGTTTTAATCTCTGCCTTAATTACGACTGGAAAACCAAAAGAACTCTTCCAAATGGCAGCTGAGAAGCAAATTCAACTGATAACCTCAAAAGAAATTCTCAAAGAGTTCAGCGAAGTTGCAGATGATCCAAGAATAAAAAAATACGTTGACGAACAAGACATAATTGCTTTCTTAAAAATTATCGACATAGCCGCCAAAATAATCAAGGTTAAGTCACAGTTTAGAGAAATAAACGAAGACCCGGACGATGATGTTGTACTGAGGACAGCATTCGACAGCAAAGCCGACTACATAATATCAGGAGACAAACACCTACTTTCTAAAGGAACATTCAAAGGCATAAAAATCCTAACCGTCAGTGAAATACTAAAGCTGCTAAAAAAACAGGCAAAAAAGTGAATCAATAAACTAACATATTCTCTTATTAATTTTTCTGGTAATAGCTGTTGACAGTTTAAAATAATCAATTAGCTTAGCACTATGCAAACAGGCGAATGATCTGTGGGCAAAATCACAATCCGTTTAACTGATGAAACAGAGAAAAAATTCCGTTCTTATGTTACCTCAAAATACCCCAACAAACGTTGGGCAAACTCTCAGAGGTAGTTAAGACAAGTGTAAGCCAATGCAAAGTTTAATTCTTAAACATTTGAGACTGCAAAAGCTAAGCCACAACTAAACGGACATGTAAGCGAAGTAGAACCCAAACTCAGGAAAGAAATAAACGAAAAAACTTTCTAAGACATTCTTATCTAAATTTATGCCCTGATTGATACAATCAAACATTTTCAAATATTTTTTATCTAATATCGAGGCCAGATTTGGGCGTTGCAGGTTTAATTTTTTATGTCAGAAACCCCTTTGAATAAACATTGTGGAGGTTTCATCTTGAACTTGGAAGAAACATACTCCGTTAAGATTGATGCGGTTTCACCGTACAACTTTGAGCTTACTCTACGTAAGCCTGCAGGCTGGTTTTGGTCCTCACCCGATGAAGAATTCAACAACGACACCTGCTGGAGTGCAACGCGGTTCAACAACGAACTCTTAGGCCTAAAACTACAATCTACAGGAACAACAATCAAACCGCAAATACACTGCACAATCTACTCAAAAACCAAAATGACCAACCACGAAAAACAGCAGATAACACACACGTTGAAACGAGCCCTCAAAACCGACGAAGACCTAACCGACTTCTACAAACTTAGCCAAAAAGACCCCATCCTAAGAGACGTCGTCTTGGACCTCTACGGCATGCACACCGTGGGTTGGCCGGAACTGTTTCCAGCCCTAATTTTAGCAGTTACCCTCCAGATGGCGCCCATGAAAAGAAGCAACCAAATGATGGGCCTCCTAACTGCCAAATGCGGAGAACAAGCAAACTTCGACAGAAAAACCATCCACTACTGGCCCAGCGCCCAAACCATCGCCTCCAAATCACCCCAAGAACTAAAAACAGAAGCCAAACTAGGCTACAGAGCCCAAAACCTCATAGAAATCGCCCAAACCCTAACCCAAAACTTCCCCACCATGGACCAACTATACACAATGCAACCCCAAGAAGCCAAACAAAAGCTTCTCACACTGCGAGGAATCGGAGACTACTCAGCCGAACTTGTCATGCCCAAAATGGGCTTCCCCCTCGACGTTTGGAGCGCCAAAATCTTCCACATCCTATTCCACGGCAAAGAATCCCAAAACCCACGAGAAACCATACCCGACCTCAAAAAAATAGCCGAAAAACGATGGGGAAACTGGAGAGGATACGCCTTCGTCTATATCCTCAACGACCTACCAAAACTATCCAAAAGAGTGGGCACCGACTTAACCAAGTTTTAAAATTTTAGCACTTCCATAACCTCCACGAATCCGCTTGTTCCAGTTCCTGCTCAAAATAAAAATATCCGCCTGAGGCAGGAGGAGACTCACTTATAATTAAAAATTTAACCTTATCCGGCTTCCATTTATCCCTAGCCTCAATGTACTGGCTCATAAACTCATTTTGTCTATTCAAACTCAAATAACTAGCATTATGGTATTCCTTGACGCCCTTGACGCGTAGCGATGTCTAGTGACGCGTGGTTACGCGTAGCGACTTTTATTGACTCAACCTACAACACTTCAAACCCTAATTTAACAAGCTTTTCGTTGAGATTTTGGTTAAATAAGGACTACACATCTCTCCATGTTGACTTAGGGAGCTTATCTTGGTGAGTTAAAATTATGCTTACTATTTCATCATATAATGCCTCGGCTTCCTCTCGATTTTTACAAGCTGGACCACCGTAAGCACTCTGAACTCCTACCACCTTTCCATCTTCGACCTTAAAGCTTGAACTTATGCTCATCATTCTTTGCAATGCATTTTCATCATCTGCCAACAAAATCTTGAGTCCCAAATCAGCAAGGAGATTAGGAAAATCTATTCCCCCAAAAGATATCCCATTGACTCTAGGGTCAGATAGGTATCGGAAAGACAAGAACTTAAAAGCGGCTAAAGCCTCAAGAATCTTCTTAGTCGTCTCTTCAAGATTATTGTTTGCCTCTATCATTGTTTTTGCGGTCTTCAAGCACTCTCTTATACCTTTATCATGAATCATATTTTCTAAAGCAAGGTCTTCATAATTTACATCAAAGTATTGCTTGAAACTCCATTTGAGGAAACCTTCAGTAATTCTCACATAAAAATTTACAGTGGTTGCGTCTGGTATAATATTCGAATGTTCAACATCATTTCTTATTTTATTTAGCGCCAACAGATGGTTATAATCCGGAATAGTTTGTTTATCATTAATTGTCTTAATTATCTCTGCAAAACCAATATTTCTTAAAGCGTTATTGAAGGTAGTGTCTTTTGCTTTTTCTCTAAGTACTTGTTCAGCTACATAATGGCAATCATGAACTGCAAATAATAAGTGCATTCGTGACTTATTCTTAGAGTGAGCAAAACCATGTTCATAAATAATTTTCATATTTGTTAGAAAACTGGTCGTTTCAGGAGTCACATTAGCAGGAGTTGGTGTAGCAAGAGCTGGTGTGGGTGCAGGAACAGGAATCGTTGGTACAGGATTTGGAGGAGCTAAAGTAGCTGGAGCAGGAGTAGTGTGCTCTTCTTTAATATTATTCTCTGTCATAAGCTATAGCCCCAAATTGCACTATTGTTTTGTTTTGCCTTTAAGATTTTTCCTTTTTTGGCGCTGTTTTTTCTTATCGCTTAAAAAACGTTCAAACATGATGTGGAGTTTCCATAATTGTTTAGTTTTAACCACAGCAATTAAGAAAAAAGAAATCTAAGGGTCAATATTCTAGCAGTATCGTTTTTCAGGGATGTTTCACACTTGCTAGCTTCGAGAGAGGCAAAACGAATAAGGGTGCGGGACAATTGAATAGTGGAAAGAAGAGTGTAGGAGGGGCAATTAAAATTAAAAACAAAACAAAAAACAAGCCGAAAAACGAAGTAAAAGGCAAAACAAAAAATAAAGGAAAAAAGGAGTGGAAGCAGCGGTAAAAAAGAGGCGAAGAAAAATGAGCATAAAAAATAGTTTTCTACGACAATATTCTCCGTGAGGAACATCTTGTTCCCGCAATGCGTTGGTTATAGAAATCTAAGGGGTTAATAGTTTAGCTGTGTCGTTTTCCTCAATGTATACCATTTGTTTGCTTCGGGAGAAAAGACAATACATTGTAATTCAACTCTCTGAAAAATACTTTGGCTAATCTGCCTTCTACTCAAAAAGCTATTCATCTCTTCCGTAGTTGGTGCTTTAACCATGACGAACCTTGCTACGTCTTCTAGTCTGTGGTAATCCATCTCTCGGTTTAAACTGTTCAAGTTATCCTGAATTTTTGTAAGCAGTCCTGTCATGTTTGCTATTTGTAAATCTTTGTTTTTTCCATTTTCAAGCAAGACTGTTACTACTTCCTGATTATTTCGAGAGTTTTGCTCAAGAACTTTGGCTTTCTGCTCCAATTCTTCAAGCTTCTCAGAGTCCACTACCCCAGTAATTGAAAGATACTTTTCGTATTGCTTGTATGTTTTTCTCAACTCAAACTTGCCACCCCTAATCATGAGTGGGGGCGAAAAACGGATATTCTGCAAGAGCTTACTTTACTACACATTAAAGATAGTAGTGAGTTGATGTTTTGGAAGCCGCTAGAACACTCTCACAATGTGGGGTAATATTCGATTTCGATGGTACGTTAGTGGACTCTTATACTTGTAGAAAGCTAGCCCACATTGAAGTTGCCAATATTCTTGCAGATTATGGAAAAGAACAAGGGTACAAAATAAACAAAGAAGCTATGGTTGCACTTATTTCTGAAATTGAAAGGGAAATGACTGCAAAGCTGATTTATGATAGAAAAGTTTGGTTTTCAGAAGCGGTTAAAAGATACTTCACATCAGCTTTGAAGATGCCCAGGCTGGTCTTATCTGAAGCCGTTCTGGGCTACTGGAATTCCATAGTCAAACATTCTCTTCCATATCCAGGGACTGTGGATTTGCTTGTTTCTCTTAAGATGAAGAATATACATTTAGGAATGCTCAGCGATACTGATGGAATGGAAGGAATGAAATATCAAAGGCTATGCTTGTCTGGACTGGTCGGATTTTTTGATGCAATTGTTGTTTCAGGAGAGGACACAAAGGAAACAAAACCTCACAGGCACCCGTTTATCAGAATTTGTGATCTTCTAAAAATCGCACCTGCCAGTTGCGTGTATATTGGAGATAATCCAGAGGTCGATGTTGTTGGTGCAGAACAAATAGGTATGAAAACTATCCTGATAAGAAATTCAACTGCTAACTTTCATGAAACCAAATTCAAGGCTGACTGAATATTGGCAAGAGCGAGGTTCAGCGAACTTGAATTATTAATATATAAGTTGCTCCGAATAGACTTTGATTAATCTGTGAGATGTTGTCGAGCGCGTAAACCCATAGAATTCAACAGTTAAAAAATGGCGTGTTGAAACTACATTTCAGCACAGTGGAGACCGTCTTGAAATTGAAATAGGTAGAGAAAAGAAGCCCAACTGCTAGAAAACAACCAATCAAGGTAACTGTGACAGCTATCAACATAATGGGCTTGAATGAAGAACTAATAGTTTAATCATTGCTAAACCAAGACTTTACTTAATAAATTTCGAACCCTAACCAGAAACAGGAATCTTTTATAATCATTATTCTTTTCAAGATACGAAAAGTGAAGTTAGATGACTGAATCAATCGAAAAAAGAGTACAAAAAGTCCTTGAAGAAATAAAACCGCAAATCCAAGCTGATGGTGGAAACATTGAACTTGTAGCAGTTGAAAACCTAACTGTGAAGGTTCGTTTAAGTGGTGCTTGTGCAGGCTGTCCAATGTCGGCGATTACACTTAA
>JBEKNP010000060.1:0-16649 GCA_049522695.1 Bathyarchaeia archaeon
ACGACATCAGAAAACCAGTTAAAGATGCTTAAGGCTCCTGAGATAGAAGTTTCTAAGCTTCAAATGCCAGCTGAAATGCCAAAGCTTGAAATGGCAGTAGAAAAGAAAAAGCTTGAAAAGCCCATGGAAACACTAAGGCTTGAAATGAAAGAAAATATCCCATTGAAGAAAAAGAAAAGAAAAAGGATAAAGAAGTGATCTTTGAACCCTTTCAGAGATTAAGGGAAATGAAGCAAGACACCATGAAGTAGAACTTAGAATAGAGTGTAAGACCTGCGGTCACTGGAACAGCATAGTAGTTGAAAAAGTTATGCTTAATCCAGATAGCCCGGAGCCTAAGTTCAAGTTTTTCTACCTGCATACTTACCTCTTAAGACTGAGTTATGCTCTGATTGCAAAAGCGTAATAGCAGAACTGAAGGGTACTGCGTAGATTGGTGAATTCAGTTGAAGAATAATGAGTGCACAATCTACATCACAACCAAACATGGCTATATACAAAGATACCATAAAGAGAAGAATGGTTGGACACAAACCAATCCAAACGGTAAAGTTCGGCTACTTAGTGCAGAGCAATTATTATCACACATCTTGCCATCTCTTGCTGGGATTGGGCCTTTTAGCGTTAGGGTAGAACCAGACTCTTCCGCAGACGTCGCAAGGTTTTGTTAAATCAACCATAGTAAACCCCTAGAATTCAACAGGTAAAAAGCAAATGTTGAAACTATCTTTCAGCTTAGGGGAGAGCAGTAAAAGTGAAGTAACGACAGGTAATAGGCAAGTGTTCTAAATCTCAGTTCCTTGAGTCTCGTAGAGTTTTAAACCTCTATAGTGCTCTTGATTGCTGCTTCATAAATGATAAATTAATTCGAGATTAACATATTCAGGTTTGCTATGAGTAATAATTCAGAAATTCCCTGTTCTTTCTGCCCTAAGTGGGATTCAAAAGCATCAAGTTTCTCCTGTAATCCCTACGAATGCCAAAAGGTTTCTGAATGGCTTTTTAACCACGCAAAAATTATGCGCACTGAAACCAAGAATGTTGCTGTATTTCCACTTCCAATCCAATACATAGTTTAAAAGCTCGCGCTTTTTGGGCAATGTCTACCACCACCCAAAGGTTCTCTTAGCCCGCGCTTAGTCATTACGCAAATGGGTCATAATACGCTATCTTGGCGTATTTGCTCCTTGTATAAAGCCCGTACCCAACAAAACCGCCTATAATTGTGCCTATAATTATACCAGTTATTGCCAACCACTCAAAACTGAAAAGAACTAATGAGAACCCAAATGAACGTAAAAGCATAACAAATGCTATATCTAATAAAGGTCCAACGAAAAAGCCGACAACCATTCCTGCCATAGCCCCAGCTATTATGTAGGCGATTTGGTACCTTACCATTAGTTATTGAGGTGAATATGACATTCTTTTGCGCTCTTCGAATGCTACGGTTATAAGAATAATGCCTGCAGTAAATCCTATGGTATCAATGAGAAGCGTATTTTCATTTATGTATCCAAGAAAGAATAGAACGAAGTGAACCAACACGATAACAATCGCACTTACAATCGCCAGCTTTATTGAAATCGAAATTCTATTCGGGTCTTGGTTTTCCATGCCAATTTCCTTTTGTTATGTAAGCTTTAGACAGCAGGCACTATCCTGTTTTAAACAGATTGATTATTCAAGCTTTCCTCCGCACATAGGGCATTCAATTGGATACTTCTTTTGGCTACACATGAGTTCATATGAGCATAAAAAACAGAAGTAAATCTGGCATTTAGGACAGTGCCTAAAGCCTCCTCCAATCATCTTTCCGCAAGCATCACAAGGTCTCGTCAAATCAAGCATAGCAAAACATGCTGCTCAAACACTTCTTAAAGCAAATGTTGAAACGACCTTTCAGCACAGTAGAGACATTACTGAAAGTGAAGAATGCACGTTATTTTTCATCTGAAGTAACATGCGTACTTGCCTTTGAGTTTTGGATGAAACAATTCATTTATTTGCAACTTAACGAAATTGCAGCAGGCATGATTATTTCAATCGTTTCAGCATCGGCTTTTTTAGTTTGTTTTTTTCTCTGCTGCAAAAGTTCTTCCAAATCGCGCGTTTGGATATTTGGTAAAGAGCACATGATTGTCATTTTGAAGCTTCATCTTATTAGGATTTATGAATTATTGGTCCACTACAATAAATCTCAAAATCTTATGGTCATGTAGAATTTACTTGTCGTATAGTTCTGGTATTAGCCGAGCTAACTTGACCCAGTTTTCAGCAACGTTCTGTTTTATTAACGGTTTGAGACCAGCAAAAACCTGCGGTGGCATCAGCGTCATCCAACCTTTCGTAACCACGAGTTGGTCTTCAAAGTCAAGCAAGGAGAAAAGCCATTTAGCTAGAGTGGGAAATCTATCAGGCGGAACTTTTTTTGACATAATACCAACAATGGAACCCTGCTCGCTTTCTGTTGTTCGCTCTCTAAGAATCGGGTACAGATGAGCGTCTTCCTTGTCCAAATGAATTCTTAATTGCGAATTTAGGACTACTGTCGCCCTAGCGGTTGCAAGAGGATCAGGATTTTTCCGCATTGCTTCCAACCCACTAACCATGTTATCAAGCTCACGATGATCCATCATGTAAGCCACAGCAACAAGAGGAGCCACTTTGTCAACAGCAGGGAAAACCGCTGCCTCCTCACCCTTAGCGTGATAATCCAGAACCTCGCCCATAATATGAAGCCGATCCAAAATGAAAGTTAGATCCCCCTCCACCACGGGTTATTTTAAAGACTGCATCATCAATTTGAAAAATATCACGACGAAACGCATTATGCAACGAACGCACTATATCAATCGGTCCTGACAAAGATTCACATCCAAACCCCAAAAGATCTATCGCGTTATTAAAAATATGTTATTGTGGTCATACAGGTACAAAAAGGAAAAAAAGAGGTTTTTCGAGTGACATCTCCACTTTGGCAGGGGGTTCAAATCAACCCCTCGGCTTTCCAATTTATTTCTCTTTTGGGTCAACACAAAACTATTTATTTTCAGTCTACTACTTTTTAATTTGTATTTGGGTATGTTGACCTAATAATAGTAATCTAAAGGTTAACTTTATTCAAAAAAGAGAATTGGGTGTGGTAAGTTAGGCATCGATTTGAGGAAGTGAGATTATTAAAACAGAATCATTTGATGTTGAGAAAACTGTAATGGAACTGGTTATAGAGGATGATGTGGCAAAAAAGAGGCAGTTAGTCAAAAAGATTTTTGACGCCGCTTATGAAGAGGGGATTTATCCCGCTAGTATCAATGAATTTTATATGGCCCGCGGCAGGGGAGAATTCGACGGTTTCACAGTTCCCGCGATAAATTTGCGGAGTATGACTTATGATCTGGCTCGTGCAATTTTTAGAGTGGCAAATAAAAATGATTCTGGCGCTTTCGTCTTTGAGATTGCCCGCTCTGAGATCGGTTATACTAATCAACCGCCGATCGAATTCGCAGGCATGGTTATGGCAGCAGCGATAAAAGAGGGCTATTCTGGTCCAGTCTTTATCCAAGGAGACCATTTTCAAGTTAACGCCTCCAAGTATAAAGAGAATCCCAATAAAGAACTTGAGGGCTTGCAGGCTTTAATTGGGGATGCGGTTAGTTCGGGTTTCTTCAACATCGATATCGACTCATCAACACTTGTCGATTTATCCAAACCGAATTTTAAGGAACAGCAGCTCCTAAATTATGAAGTTTGCGCAAAGCTCACGCAGTTTATCCGTCATCTTGAACCGAAGGGGTTGACGGTTTCGGTGGGAGGAGAGATTGGCGAGATTGGGCATCAGAATTCGACACCTGAAGACCTCCACGTTTTTATGGACGGTCTCAAAGAAAAGCTAATCAAGGGTTTAGTTGGCATAAGTAAGATTTCAGTTCAGACGGGAACAACTCATGGCGGCATTGTCCTTCCTAACGGGTCAATCGCCCAGATCATGCTTGACTTTAACACGTTGAAGACTCTTTCTGAGATTGCCCGCAAAGAATATGGGCTGGCGGGTGCTGTTCAGCATGGAGCGTCAACGCTGCCTCCTGAGGCATTCCACAAGTTTGTCGAATGTGAAACCGCTGAAGTACATTTGGCGACGGAGTTCCAGAACATGATTTACGAATCAAAGCATTTTCCTGCTGATCTAAAGAAGAAAATATACGCATGGCTAAAAGTCAATGCTATAAGCGACGCTAAGCAAGGCGAAACTGAAGATCAATTCCTCTACAAGACTCGAAAAAAAGGGTTAGGTCCCTTCAAGAAAGAAATTATGAGACTGACACAAGAGACGCGCGATGCAATTGCGGCTGAAATCGAGTCAAAGTTCGATTTCCTCTTCAAACAACTCAACGCCGTAAATAAGAGAGACCTATTGAATAAATACGTATGCGCCCCCTCAAACAAAGAAAACCGTATACCCTAACACTCAAGCGTTGTTACCAATTGCCTCGTTACAGCCCATTGGTATTTTCTTTTGGGTGAACTAAGGTTTGACAATTGTGAGTTGTATCGGCGTTGTCTGTATTCCATAGGTTGGGCCAGTTTGACCAATTATGTTGTATGTTCCTAGCGAGACTGGGTCTCCTTCAACTGAAGCATTGAAATTGCACGTCTGCAGCCAAGTGAAGCTGGCTGACATTCTCTCTCCGGCGTGAAGCGGCACGATGGCTATGAATTGAGCTATGGCTCTGAAATTTGACCAATGGTATACTAAATTGTTTGTGTCGTTGTAAACTTGAAAATCAAAATCTAATCCTGTATGGTCGAAGTTTATTGTCTGATTGCTGATGTTGGTGATTGCCAAAGTTAGGTTGATGGGTTCGCCTAAATTGTAGGCGGTTTTTCCTAGGGTCATGGTAAGTTCGAGATTGCCATTTTCTCCGGACGCAGTGAACTCATTGGAGTATTGGGCTATTTTCACCGGAGTGACGAAATCGAACATAGATCCGTTTTGCAGCGCGCCTATGATTTCCAGCGGGTATGTTTGGTTTGTTTCAAATCCGGCGCCAATAAGAGTATCTGTTTGGGATGCGTCTTGGTTGGGCAACAGTGGGTTGCTTGAAGATACATCGTCGAAAACGTAGGTGTAGTTGTGTCCTGATAGGGGTAATACTGCTTTAAGGCTAACTACAGTGTTGGTTGCGTTATTTTGCAGGATGACTTCAATTGTTGGTCCGCCTGGATTATAGGGCTGAAAAATACTAACTGAAACTACGGTTAGAGGGCCTGCATTTACAGGAGCGGGTGTTGCAGTCGGCGAAGAAGCCGGTGATATGATAGGAGTAGAAGTAGGGGTTAAAGAGTTACTATTCTTTGCCAGTTCTTTCTGTGCAATATAGTAGGCGCCGACTACTGCAATCAAAAGCATAACCAATAACAAGACAACCTGTGCCTTCGCCAAGGCTCTTTCCAATAGACTCTTTCCCCTAATTCTATCAATAGATAATGTGAAAGATTAAAATTAACTGGTCTGCAGACGACTATTGCTCTATTGTATCTGGTATTCTTTGATTGTTCCGCTCTATTTCTTTATTTGAGGAATACATAAACCCACACAAACGCTTTTTAGGGTCAATTTTCAAAGTTGAGAGTATGTCTGCGAATAAAAAGAAGATAGTTTTAAACTGGAAAGGAAAGTTTCGTTTCGAAGCCAAAAACGAGAAAGGGCTTTCAGTGAACTTCGACGCGCCTGCAAAATATGGAGGAGAAGACACAGCACCGACACCCATGGAAACAGTCTTGGCAAGTTTGGCGGGATGCACCAGTTTTGATGTTGTCACTATTCTGAAAAAGAAAAGACAGAATATCACGGGCTACTCCGTTGAGGCCGAAGCTGAAAGGACTGACGAGCCGCCAGAAGTTTTCACCAAAATCCACATCAAGTACATCGTTAAAGGAAAGAACATTAGTAAAGAAGCCGTTGAGAAAGCAATCCAACTCTCATACGACAAATACTGTTCGGTCGGAGCGATGCTAAAGAAAGCAGCGGAAATCACAACCTCATACGAGATAATACAGGAATAATCTTAACCTATAAATTAATAATATTTGCTCTCAGAAGCCATTTTACATCGTCAAGCTATAGAGCGTTACCCTGTACCTTTATTATATGTCCAACAGATTGTGGTTTAATTGTTTGAAGCATCTGATTGGAATGTAGGGAATGTAGCTAAAAGGAATCTCTGATTTGTGAGCTCCTAATCTTTTATTTTAAGTCTGCGTGGTCAACATTAGGGGTTCCACGCTTGAGCAAGTGCCAAGTTGACGTCTTTTCAGTTTCAGCCAAGACGCAACTGTCAATCGGCAAACCCTGAATTTCCGCGCTTTTTTCCAAACCAGCAAACGAAGAGAGAAAGGGGACAGTCATGTTCGAAAAATCAGCAACGCTGATTTTCCCGCATAAAGGTTAGCCCTTTAGCTTAAATAGCATTTTCGGTAAAGTGACTATTCATGGCATTTGAGCTTATTCCTCTACCAATCTCTATCATTTTAGTTTTTGTTTTTATCGCAGCTTCTATGGTGGTCTTATGGAAACTTCGAAAAAGAGGCAAAGTGTACCTTATTCTCTTAACTTTAGGTATAGTGCTTTTAGCTATTGCATTAGCCTCCACAGTTTACGTATTTACCTCTCCTCCTAATCCTATTGGAAACGGACCTGTAGAAATTGAAATAATCTCCAGCCAAGCTTCCTATGCTCCAAGCCAACAGGTACACTTCCAAATCTTCATCAATAACCCTCATGACTGGACGGTACCCTACCCAACATATGTATCGTATAACTTGCCACCCGTCGGCTATACAATCAATGGTGACCCTCTGCATGCTAGTCAAAATTCACCATTCCCTCCTCATTCAAGAACACTACTTCAAACACCGACCCTTTGGACCCCAAGTCAGTCAGGAAATTATGCCCTCACAGTCACCCTACATGGCGCCGTTGACTATGGTCAATCAGCCAACTGCACTGTAGAAGTGGAGCCTGACACATAGCAAAAGAAACCCTCGAAAAGCTATAACTAGACAGCACAATTAACAACAAAGGGATTGCAATCAATAAAGAAACAAATAATAGAAAATTACTAAGCCCTAAAGCGGGTTACAACGACTACACCAATGTTCACAGCAAAAGCCACCTGTCTCTCACCTTCGTGTCACGTCGTGTTCTTTCTTTTTTCAGAGCTTTTGGCCTGGTTAAACAGTTACCAAAGAAATGCCGCAATGTATGTATGCTGGTCTCAGCCTTGGGTTTTACATGCATTGCTTGCTGAACATTTAAACTATCTTTATGTTTACGTCATCTATGCTGCCAAATTTTTGGTCACGTGTTAACAAAAGCTCGTCGTTGGATAGTGAAATTCCTGCTATAAGCAAATCATTCTCGTTGATCATCTTTCCAGCTTTGCTTAACTTCTCAAAAAGTAAAGCCGCCTTTCTGGCAGATGGTCTGTCGAAAGGGCAAACAATTATAGCAGACAAAAACTTCTTCGCGACCTGCCTTTTTAGTTCGGTCTTATGCTTGAGTAATTCATACTCTGTTATGGTTGTTGTTTTGATTTCGTCTTTCTCAGCGAGTTCTTTTACTAAGGAAACAATTTTTTCGTCGCCCGCTAAGAAATCTATTATAACACTTGTATCTATGAACGTCATCTGCTCACTTCTATGTCCTTCCGTAATTCGTCTCTCTTTCGGCGGATATTTTCGATTTCAATAGCTCAAGATTGTCCTTTTGATTCTTCATGACCCCTGCAAAGCTCATGATGTCTCTTTTTTCTTCTTGTGAGCATAGATTTTCCTTTATAACCTGCGAGAAGCTTTTTTTGCCTTTTCTTTTTGATAGAAGTTCATAAACCTCATTTGAAACTGAAATCTGTCTCGCCATTAAGCATTCCCTATATACATAATGCATATACATCATTTATTTAAATTGCCGCAAAGAGATAAACTTCTTCCCGATAATGCTTTCGCTTGAAACGCGGGTAGCCCGATTAGCCGAATGCAACAATAACCTAAGGTGGGTTACAACCAACACACCAGCCTATCCTGTCACCCGACTTGCTTTTGTCGAAACGAAAGCCATTCTACTAGAAGAGAGCAAAAAAGGTCTACGGAGAGGAATCGGAATGTTCGAGGGCGAGCAATTAAATTGGAAGGATGCGGGTGCTGCAGTGTTCCTAAACCATTAAGTAGACATCCAACCCACGATATTATATGGCAAAAGCTACGCCTCCAAAGATAACCTACGTTACTCTCTTCGCAGATGAGAGCATACACCCGAAATACGAGGTTGCTCTGGAAAGATTCGAAGGGGAACTCGGAAGCATTACCCCATGTACATCGGAGAGCAAGAAGTATGGTTAGAAGACGGCGAGTTCGAGCACCATAGTTCTATTGACACGTCGATAACAGTTGGCCACTTCCAGGTCGGTACCCGAGTACACGCGAAGCTTGCGATTGCAGCTGCAAAGGAAGCGTTCCCGCAGTGGAGTGAAAAAAACTGGCAGGACCGAGTCAGGATCATGAACAGGGCAACCAATCTAATTGATGAGCGAAAGTTCGACATAGCTGTCGCCATCACATATGAGGTGGGGAAGAACCAGCTTGAAGCCTTGGCTGAATGCTGGGAAGCAATAGATGCGATAAAGTTCTACTCAAAAATCATGGAGAAAAACAATGGATACGTTGAAAAGATGGACCAAGGGGTCCTGGCGAAAATTGCACGGTGATCTCGAAACCATTTGGCTGAACCCCACATTTCTGTCTGAAAGGCTATAGTTGTTTGTATATCGGTTGGCTATAATTTTACCTAGTCCAAGGTTGACAGGAATTCTAAGGTTTTACGGTGTTTAGCCACCCCAGATAAGCTTCTCGCATTTTCTGCAAGTTCTCCAACACATGTACACCTTCCACGCTTTCGAGTTTTCGGACTTGGTCAGCTTCTTGTTTGCGTACTCTCAGCTTCATTTCTTTGCCGTTAGGAAGTTTCGTGTAAACGATGCTTTCCCTGTAGTCTGTTGGCAATATGTAAACTGGCACAAAGGCTTTCAAACTCATAATCGCCGAGTTCGTTATCAACGTGTCACCTATGCCATTAACGAGTTTAGCGACCGTATTTGACGTTGCAGGGGCTATGAGCAAAAACTCGTACTTGCGCATTTGCAGCCAAGCGGCAAGAAAAGGAGAATTAGAATTAAGCTCAACCTGCACTTTCGGAAAATTCCTCTTCAACTCATCCTCAAGCCTATAAAACTTCAACACAGTATCAGCAGCTTTCGAAACAAAAACATCAATCTCCACAACATCTTCCGACTGCTTCTTCAAATCCTTCATTACTTCCAATATTTCAGCAATTTTATCGCCAGCACCGGTGATTCCCCAAGCAACCTTACGCTTCTTAACCTTAACACTTTCACCCATAACAATCACCCATTATTTTTCTCCATACTTCTCCAGAAAAGCCGCGAACCGCTTCACAGTCTTGCTCAAACTCCTAAAACCCTCCTCATCCAACTTGACACCCTCCAAAGTGTCCTTAGACCAGAAAGTTGCACCTAAATTAGCGCCGAAGAATCCTCCACCTACAGGTATCATACCGTTTATGATGTAAAAGGCGTGAATCTGCATTAATGCGAATTCTTGGCCACCCGATCTGTCTCCCCCAATTGCTATGCCCATACCGATCTTGCCTTTGAAAACATTTTTGTCCGCAGCAACTAATGCACGTGTTCTATCCATCAACGCTTTAATTTGGGCACTAACTCCCCCGTTATACACTGGTGTCGCAAGGACAATTCCTTTTGCCTCGGTAAGCAACGCGTAAAGGTTCTGCATATCATCTTGGAAAAAACATTCTTTGTTTTTGAGGCAATAATCACAATGGATACAAAACTCGATCCACTTTCCCCGAACCGTCCACAACTGCGTTTCAACACCTTTCTCGTTTAGCATTCGCAGAGCTTCTTTCAAAACATAATCAGTAGCTTGTTCTCTTGGGCTTCCGCAAATTCCAACAATCATAAGCTTCAATAAAGGTTAACTGTTAATTTGCATTAAAGCATTACTCCAAAACCGTGTCCAAAAATGGTCAAGATACTGCAACATTGAGAATTACACGTCTTTGAGGTAAAGCAAACCCTCAAAAAGCTGATTAGAAATCCCCTATCTACCTTATTCTTTTTGAGCAGTACGGACAGATGTTCTGATCGTCTCTAACAGGTCGTTTGCAATGTGGACATATTTTTGTATAAGGCGCTTGTGGACGGTTAGTTGCCGGTTGATTAATCCTTGAGGATGAATAAGGCTGGTATGACTTGGTAGTTGCCGGTTGATTAAATCTTGAGGATGAGTAAGTTTGGTATGACTTGGTAGTTGCCGGTTGATTAATCCTTGAGGATGAATAAGGCTGGTATGAACTTTTAGTTGCAGGTTGATTAGTTCTTGAGGGTGTGTAAGGCGTCTTTGACGGAGTTGACGGACGCGGCTCGTAAGGTGAGGCTTCCCCATATGATGACGGTTTTTGTCTGCCACGTTTTAGGTATACGGCAGTCATAAAAAAGGCTAATGCAATTACAGCTGCGGTTACGGCGATCGTTATCGGTGACCAAAATCCGCCATTCACTGTTACGGGAACTGTTACAGGAACATTCGTAGGGCTTAACCCTGTGGTTCCTGTAGTTCCTGTGGTTCCTGTGCTCCCTGTGGACCCTGTGGGTGTGCTTGTCGGTTTGGTTGTAGAAAGTGCTTGGGTGACTTCAAAAGTTGTTGTGGCAACCTCTCCTGAGTTACCCGTTGCGGTAACAGTATACGTGCCGGGAGACACTGACGGAACTGTAAATTGCAAGCTTACAACATTATATGAATATGATGGTGTTAATGTTCCGACATTTGCGGTTCCAAGCGAGATGCTTACTGGGTTAGGTGCCGTGAATCCAGATATTTGGACCACAAATAATGAGCCCGCAGGACCCTGAGAAGGATTTACTGTTACGGATTGGCTTTGTGCCTTAGCCATTGGCGTTATTATTACTGCTAATGTTAATATGCTTAGAAAAAGTAGCACAAACGTTGCTTTGCTAAAACTCTTCTCAATATCAATAAAACCCTTTTGCAATGAAATAACGCCTCTCCTTCATCGAATAGCTTTTCGTAGATATAAGATTTGGCATATTTAGGAGATTAAATAAATGGTTAAAAATCGTTATAAGGATATTTTTGTTTCTTTGACATAAAGCAAATCTTTCGTAACTTCCGGCACTGGAAAGCAACGGCGGCTGCAAGCGAATCGACAATAAACAAAAAGAACAAAAAAAAGATTAAGCGGTTGATTACTCAGATTCGAAGTATTCTTCTGGTTTCGGCGGAATCGGTGGTAAACCTCTGCGTTCACGAATCTTCTTTATTGTGTCAGCTTGCATCTGCTCTGGAACTGGTGCCCAACGGCTAAACTGTGTCGCCCAGAAAGCTCTACCCGAGGTGGAACCGCGCAATTCATCAGCGATTCCGAAACTTTCGGAAACTGGCATTTCAGCTTTAACAGTAATCATGTCTTCTTCCGAGGGCATGTCTAAGATTTTGCCGCGTCGCTTGTTAAGTAAAGTTATAACGGAACTGACGAATTCGCTTGGAACCTTGCATTCGAAACTTATTAGCGGCTCAAGCAGTTTTGGATCGCTCAGCAGTATAGCGCAATATATTGGTCTCCAAGTCATTGGGATAGCCTGTGCTGGGCCTCTGTGAACTGGGTCTTCATGGAGCGTAATATCTTCAAGGTTGATTTTTAAGCCGTAAGCTGGTTCTTTAGCTAAAGGTGAAGTGTGCACAGCCTCGCGGAACCCTGTTTTAATATGGTCGAGGACTTCTTCCACGTACTGTCTTCCTCTGATACGATTGCAAAGAATGTTGTTTTCTTCGACCGCTACTGCGCCTTTAGCTTCGTCCGGAGCCCAACCTAACGACCGTAGTATTTTAGTTCGTTCATCTTTATTCTGCATATCATTAATTTTATCAGACTTTATTGCTTCAATCACTTCATCTGACAGCTTCTCAATGGTTATCCACAGTTTGTTGTGTTTGTTGGGGCTTTTACCCATTATTGGTGGACCACGATAATCGTGACTTATAGTTTCTCGGTAAATAACAATTGGTTTGCTTAGTTTAACTTTTAAGCCTGCTTCCTGCATGCGGTAAGCGGTGATTTCAAGGTGAAGCTCGCCCATACCTGATAGGAGGAATTCGCCGCTTTCCTTGTTCATAATGAAGTGTAGGTTAGGGTCTTCGGTTGTAAGTTTGTGCATGACTTTATCAAACAATGGCAGGTCTTTGACGTCTTCTGGTTCAACAGCTACTGTTACGACTGGGTCTGAAACGTATCTTAAGCCTTCAAACGAGTGCACTTCTACACCATCTTCAGCAATAGTTTCGCCGACATGTATGGATGGTAAACCTGAAATCGCGCCGATGTTGCCTGCTGGAACATGGTCAATGATGACTCGGTCTGTCGCCATACTCATGAAAACCTGCTGTATAGTGCCCTTCTGGTTACTGCTTACAAGTTGGACTACTTTTCCTCTGGTGACTGAACCACTGAAAATTCTGCCGATTGCAACTGTTCCACTGTGCGGATCAACTTCAATTGTAGATATACACATGAGCAAAGGAGCATTAGGATCCACTTTCGCCATGCCTTGACCCGTTGGACTGCTGACATCTCCTGGCCAAATCTGAGGTTGCCTGTATGGTTGCGCTTGAAAAGGATTAGGTAAGTGCTTGCAGAACATGTCCAAAATCGGCTCTGGTAATGGCGCTCTCTTGCTTAATTCATCGACTTTTCTCCCAACATCTATTGGGTCGCCCGAGTATGCGTCGATAATGTCTTGGAAGGTGACTTTCTTTAGTTTCATGTGGTCAATGTTCAAACCCCATTTATGAAGCGCCGAACCGAAAGCCACACGTCCATCTTCAACTGTGACCTGCCAATCTTTCTTGTGCTCGGCAGGAGCATACTTCTCAATCAAATTGTTTACTCTCATGAGAATCTTAGCGAATCTTTTTTGAATCTCCTGAGGTGTAAGCTTAATTTCCTTTATGAGCCTATCAACCTTGTTTATGAAAAGAATCGGTTTAACACGTTCACGCAAAGCCTGCATCAAAACAGTTTCTGTCTGGGTCATGGGGCCTTCAACGGCATCCACAACCACAAGTGCACCGTCGACTGCTCTGAGGCTTCTTGTTACGGCACCTGAAAAGTCAATATGCCCGGGTGTGTCTATGAGATTGATGAGGTAATCTTGGTTATTGTAAGTATGGACTAGGCTTACGTTTGAAGCGAAAACGGTCATTTGGCGTTTCTGCTCAAGATCCCATGAGTCAAGAAACAACTTTTGCCCAGCAGTTTGTGTGCTGATTATTCCTGCAGCAGCTAGAAGGCTGTCGGAGAGGGTGGTTTTTCCATGGTCAACGTGAGCGATGATACTGGTGTTTCTTATGATGGTCGGGTTTTCCATCAGTTTAACAATTTCTTCTGTTTGTCTATAACGCGCCAAAATTATTCAGTCTCCTTTTTGATTACATTTGTAATTTTAAAGGTTGATTTTTTACTTATATGTAGCATTTTAGTATCTCTCGAAAGTGATAAGCTACATGGAAAGTGAATTTGTAGCCTATTAACCTTATGGCAATCTTTTTTGAAACACTTGGAAAATTAAAAAGTGGAAAAATCGACTAGGAAAAAGTTATCCCTAAAAACAATTTGGCAAAAATTAGCCAATTTTACTTCCATAACTGACAAGTAAGCTGTCAATTATAGCTTTTAGCGCAACTCTCTCGGTATTCCTTGAAAGGTTTTTATTGGGTCAGCGGCAATGTAGATTCAATGTCTGGCAAACAATTTTTCATAGACCGCTACACAGAACTTGCCTGGAAATTTAAGGAGACCCAGCTCAGGCAATCAATACGGATAAACCAAACAAACGCTAAAGGCAAAAACCTCCCAGAAAGGCTCCGCAGTTTAGGGGTTGAGATTGAGAAAGTGCCTTTTTTATCGAAGGGGTATTGGGTAGCGAAATCAAAGGTTTCAGCTGGCGCCACAGCCGAATACTTGCTTGGCATGTACTCGATTCAAGAAGCAGCTGCTCAAATTCCAGTTACGCTTTTCACCGCCTTGAGAGGCAAAACGGTGCTTGATGCTTGTGCATCGCCCGGGGGAAAAACTGTTCAACTTGCCGACCTCATGGAGAACAGCGGTACCCTAATAGCCTTAGACGTAAGCAGGCAACGGTTAGCCGTTATGGCTAATCATTTAGAGCGCTGCCACATCAGCAGCACAATTGTCTACAACCTAGATGCACGGCAAGCCTCAAAGCTGAACCGCACGTTTGATCGCGTTCTTTTGGATGTTCCTTGCTCAGGCAACTTCGCTTCTGATAAAGAGTGGTTCAGCCGAAGAACATTTGCCGACATAGAGCAGAACTCGAAGGTGCAACGGGAAATTTTAGCTGAAGCCGCAAAGTGCTTAGTAGCTGATGGTGAGATTGTTTATTCTACCTGTTCTTTGGAGCCTGAGGAAGACGAGTTAAACATGGATTGGGCAATCAAAAATCTTGGGCTTACGATTCAGAAAGTTGATTGTATTGGTGTGAATGGGTCGACTGAGGTTTTTGGCAGAAAACTTGACCTTCAAGTGGCAAATTGCAAAAGAATCTGGCCGGGGGAGACTCAGGGTTTCTTTGTGTGCAAACTAAAGAAGGTTGGGTTTCAATGAAGCCGTTTGAAGTTTTTTCTTCTCGTTTTGGTTGTAAAGTGGCTTTTAATCAAGAATTCATTCTCGAAAAAGGTCAACGTTATTATCTCTTGAATCCTGGCCTAAAAAGAATGTTGCAAGGCGACTTTTATTATGCTGGCTTGTATCTTGGCAAAGTAGGCAAGAATGGCGTTTTCTTTCCAAGCTTCAACCTGTTGAATATGCTTGTTGATGTAGCAGCGAATAAGATTGTAGTCGATCGGAAGACGGCTTGGCTTTTCATTTGCGAAAGAGATGTTTTTCGAACAGGAATAGTGAAGGTGATGGGATCTAAGCGTAAAGGCGATGCTGCTTTGGTGCTTAATGAGTTTGGTGAATGCCTTGGCTTTGGCACGATAATGGATGGTTTAAATGAGTCTAAGGGAAAGGTTGCGGTTAAGGACGTGCTAGATGTTGGGGATTTTCTGCGAAGAGAAGCTAGAGGAAAGTTCTAGCTTTTCCCTATTCAATAGGTTGAATAGTCTCTTTCTATTATTGTTATCTTTTTGTTCTGGTTGTTTTGGGTTGCTTTTTAGTTTAGGGTTTATCAAAGTAATTATTTTGATTGTGGTTTAAATTCTCCCCAATCTAGATCTTCCATAGCCACTACACTTAGTTGTTTATCCTTAGTTACTTTTAATTCTGTTCCACAGTCAGGGCATTGAATTATTTCTCCAACTTCAGCGTACTTTAAGAAATCTTCTTTATTAGAGAAATCATATCCACATTCAGGGCATTTTTCATTCATGTATATACACCTGACAAGCTAATTGAGCATGTACAGGTTTCCATCAAAGTTCACCACTCTCCAATCCAATAAATAACTTGCGGTAGGTCACTTCATTTTGATGCCTTGTTTTAGCTTTAGTATGTTACTTCAGATAAAAATCACATACATTCTTCACTTTCAGTAATGTCTCTACTATGCTGAAGGTCGTTTCAACATTTGCTTCAAGAAGTGATGAATACTATTCGTTTACTATGGTCGATTTATCAATTCCTTGGAACGCCTGTGGAAGAGAAACTGCGGGTGGTGGGGCAAGCGCTGTCCAAAACGCAACATTCATTTTTGCTTCACATGTATGCTTGAATTAATGTATTTGCAAAAGAAGCTTCCACTTGAATGCCCCATGTGCGGTGGAAAACTTCTATATCCTTAAGGCAAATGATAATTCAAATATTAAGCAAGTGCAGTTGGGTTCTTTCATCGGTTTGATTGCTGATGTGTGTTGGTTGTAACCCCAATAAAAGGGTGCTTTTTTTAAAAGTTAAACGAGGTTGTGCCTCTCATTGTTAAAAACTTTTGGCAGTATGAGTTTTCCAGCGTTCATCAATATGTTTAGCTACAGTGCTTCTTTTAGCATTAATACGCTATGCCTTTCAAATGTCATGAGGAAGTTTGGGATAACTTCGATACCTCATCTATATATGCCTATAGAAATACCGAAGATTTCATAGCAAAGTGTTATTAATTTTGTACGTTCATAGTGGACTGGGAGAAGCATGTGAAAAGAGAAGAAGCGGTAGCCTTACTAAAGGAATTAGGTGCTGAGCATTTAATTCAGCCGTTTTTAGTTCTTATCGAGCAAAGAAGCCCTGATAGATATCAATTGCAGATTAAAGGTAATTATAACTTGCGAGAAATTGAAATGTTTGTTAAAAATAGGTTCTCTTTAGAAGAGAGTAAGGGCTATTTAATTCTTAACTAGTCATTAGACGTGTGCACAATTCGTTTTTTATAGTTTGTTAGCTAAGTTATCTTTGAGCAGGTTTGGGCTGGTACGCGTGTATACCATTGGTTTGGTGTCTTTGCGGGTTCCATGACCATTGTTAT
>JBEKNP010000061.1:0-16294 GCA_049522695.1 Bathyarchaeia archaeon
TTGGGTTCGCCGTTTTTAAGTGCCGATAGTATGCGTTGGTCAAAAAAGTCCATTTCAGGCTCTAATTAGCGAAATCAGACTTATAACCATTTTTAACCATTTTCGGGACAAACCAGCGCGCTTTATTTTTTGACTTGGAGGCAAATCTGCGCTTTTCAACCTTGCATGATATTGTTGGCACTAAACCAGTATGCACTGTTTTGTCCATACTTGACAGACCTTGTTTTTTGAATTGTTTCAAAAATATCTATTTCCAAAAAGCCCTGTAAGAGATGAAAGTCTTGGACAAGCTAATCGATTAAGAGCAGAGCGAAGGTTTCAGGAGTTTTCTCAAAGGGCAAAGTAAATTTTAAGCCAGCTTTTTCCGCGGTCGCTTTGACGTTAACTCCGACTGCTTCTTCGGAGTATCGTTTCATTGCCGGATGGATGCAAAGTCCTTTTTCCAAGTTGCATTTTTCACACAACTGACAAGACCCAGAAACAAGTCCAATGGCAAGAAGATACCCGCTTCCAGCAGCCGCTTTTTCAAGCTCTATAACTGTGTCAAGCAATTTTTTCATATCAGTCTTCCAAGCAGACCAAAAGATATCCACTTTTGCCTTCATCTCTTGGGTAACAGTGGGATCATCCGTTTTTGCAAGATACTTTATCAGTTCTGCGTCTCCTTCGGCTTTCGATTTAAATTTTATGAACAAGGCATAACGATACTCACTGACGATTTTTCGAAACTCCTCGGGCGAAGGAGCATAAGGGGGACAAGCCAACGTCTTTCCATATTTTTCGCAACCAAGCTTGCATTTGAGGACAACCCGATCTTCAATCACAATTTTTTCAACGGGGATTATCTTTGCGCCTACAGCACCCAATTCTAACGCATGTTTTCGAAGAAAATCGAGCGATTTTACTTTGTCACCTTTTGCCATGACAGTTCACAATTCCTTATGGATGGATTATCCCACCGATAACCGCGGCTGACAATTTAAAACTATCCTTCGCCCAATAATCCAGATTGGGTAAATGCATTCATGACAAAAAACAACATTATCGGATACTCGTAGTAAAAATTCATCGCCCAAGTGTAACAAGAAAAAAAGTGCTCAATCACCCGATAATGTACCAGAACCTTAAAGGCTTGTTCTTTCCGCGGTATGGTTAGCTTTAAAAGACAAAATAACACTTTTACTCAAAAGGTGTCGCTTGTTGCAGGATGCAAATAATGGTTGTCCATACAAGACTATTCAACATTGGCCTCCTTTGACTTACAGAGACAGGGCTCTTCCTACTTCGGGTCTTTTGTCAGATTTTGCGGAGTTTCTGAAAACTGGAAGTTCTGTTGATCAAATAAGAGAGTTGCAGCCATGGATTCCTTTCTGTGAAGGAAAGTGTTCATTTTGCTATTTTCCTGTTAGTTGCGATAAGCAGAGCATTATCCCTTATCTGACTGCTCTGAAGAAAGCACTAGGTCTTTACGCCAAGAACAATTATGTCAAGTCCAGCCTATTCAATGAACTCTACATCGGAGGTGGAAGCCCTACTATTCTTACAAATGAACAAATAGTGGGCATCTTGGATTTCTGCCGGGAGAACTTCAACTTTAGCACGAATTATCAGACCAAATTTGCGGCTTGCACCACCAATCTTTCCGAAAGTAAAATGCGCTTGCTTTCTTCGCAGAAGGTGAACCAATTGGATATTGGGGTTCAAACGTTTGATGATCCATTCCGCAAAATTCTGATGCTCCGTGACAGCAAAAGTGAAGTTGCAACAAAACTAAGACGTGCGAGAAAGCTGGGAATTGGTGTTAGCATCGATTTGATTTATAACTTACCAGGCCAAACGCTGAGGCAATGGAAGGCAGATATAGAACAAGCACTGGAACTTGAACTTGAGAGTATAGATTGTTATCCTCTGGATTTATATCCTGATACTTTTCTTGCAAAGAAAATTGAATCTGGCGAGTTGCCTGTGGCTGGCGATGCCGGTGTCGAAATGGAAATGTATCTTGAAGCTTCCAATATTTTCAGAGAGAATGGGTATTATCCTACTTGTCACAACAGATTCTCTCGTGTTAAGGAGGATTTTGAAAAGCCTTCTTCCGAGGTGGTAGGTTCTGGAGCGGGCTTTTTTATGGGCCATATTGGAAGCTTTTTGTATTCTGACATCGAGAATATCCAGGGTTATATTGAAGCGGTGGGACGTGGTGCTTTTCCGATTGAGCGGGTTACCAAGCTTTCGGTTGAAGATGAGATGAGAAAAGCCATGATGCTCATTTACATTCGTGTTCCTTTAGATCGTTACGTTTTTCAGTCTCGGTTTGGCAAGTTGCCCGAAGAGGTATTTCCAGAGGCAATTCATCGATTGCAAGTGAAAGGCTTAATTGAAACTAAAGATGGAAAAATACAGCTCACAGAAAAGGGTGACCCTTGGCGGTACAATGTTGCTTGGGAATTTTTCGATAACTAATCTTCCCCGAAAAACTTTTTGCGCCAAGCCTCGTTGATGCCAGCCTTAGCCATCTTCATATCAGTAACTATTTTTTCACCACTTTAATGATGACTATGCATGCTTCTACTGTATCATGCTACAACTAAGAGTTTAGCGAATTCGGATCTGCAATCGTGTGACCACACGTTCGATCATTAAAACTTAATTTTTTTAGGCGCTTTAGTTAATGCATCGCTAATGGCACGCGGGCGAAATGGGCATAAAAGTTGACCTGATACCGCAGGACTACTTGTTTGAAGGAGCGTTAACAGCGTTAGCTCGGTACTGGAGCATAAAGTAAATTTGCTTTGTCTTTTTAAACCACTTTTATAATTATCATGTAGTGGTGAAAACCTTTCGCAGATCCGCATAGTTATAGCAGGCTCAGTTAACATGTTTCTGCACTGTTTTAAGAGGCAATGAAGGTTGTGTCGGGTTCATTTAACTTTCTGCGTGACGAAACATCAGGCAGTAGTCATCATTATAGACGACCAGAAAAATTCGGCAGCCAAGAATATTATGCTTGAAGGCAAACTATTAGGGGTAAAGATTTAAGTGTGACATTCATGCTTTATGAGCAAGGTGCATTAAATGCCAACTCACGGTTCATTATCTAAAGCTGGAAAAGTCCGCTCTCAAACGCCGAAAATCCAGGCGACACCAAAAACATCGCCAAGCCCAAAAAACCGAAACAGACGCAACTACGAGAAACGCGTGACTCTGCAAAGGAAACCTGGGCAAAACTGGATGTAAGCGCAGAAGCAAAACTTGTTTTTTCAAGCCTTAAACATTCTTCAACGTCAGTGTAGTTTATCTATCACTTAACTAAACTCTATTTTGGTATCTTAAACCTTGACAGACGAAACCGCGGCTTTACGAGAAATTATAAATACCCTTATGGAGACGCCTCAGCCCACTTGCGATGATGTAAATCGCTTGAAAATAAAAACTGCAGGCAAATACCAGCTTGAAGAGGTACCTTCAAACGCTGATTTAATAAGCCTTTTAACGTCCAAAGAAACAAAACAGCTTCTGCCTATCTTGCGGAGAAAAAACACCCGCACAATTTCAGGCGTGTCAGTAGTCGCTACCATGACTAAACCTTACCCGTGCCCGCAACCTGAACCGTGCGCTTACTGCCCAGGAGGACCATCCCAAGGCTCACCGCAAAGCTACACTGGGCATGAACCGGCAGCCATGCGTGGAAGCCAAAATAGCTTTGACCCCTATCAGCAAGTTAGAAGCCGAATAGACCAGCTGACGGCTATTGGGCATAAAGTGGATAAAATCGAGTTAATAGTGATGGGCGGAACCTTCCCAGCTACCCCAGTTGAGTACCAAACATGGTTTATCCAACGGTGCCTAGACGCAATAACCAGTAAAACCTCGGCAAGTTTGGAAGAGGCAAAAGCAAACGCTGAAACAAGCAGCATGCGTAATGTCGGCATAACCTTGGAGACTCGTCCAGACTGGGCAAAACAGCAACACGTTGACGCAATGCTTGATATGGGAGTTACGCGCATCGAACTTGGCGTACAAAATCCAGATGACGAAATTTACCGTTTAGTCGGCAGAACCCATACTGTAGCAGACGTGCAAGAAGCAACACGCATCGCCAAGGACGCGGGACTCAAAGTTGTTTATCACTTAATGCCTGGAATGCCAGGTTCCAACCCGCAAAGAGACCTTGTTGCCTTCAAACAGATTTTCACAAACGCCGCCTTCAAACCTGACATGATAAAAATTTACCCATGCCTATGCATAGCTGGCACAAAAGCGCATGAGTTGTACCAAAAAGGAATTTACAAACCATACACAACACAGGAAGCGACAGCACTCATCGCCGAAATCAAAAAGCTAATCCCGCCATGGATAAGAGTGATGCGTGTTCAACGGGATATTCCTGCAAGGCTTATTTTAGCTGGCGTTAAGAAGAGCAATCTTCGTCAGCTTGTGCACGATCAACTTAAAGCGCAAGGCGTCAAGTGCCAATGTATCCGATGTAGAGAAGTGGGGCACAGAATGGCATTTGAGCATGTGAAGCCAGATATGGAAAAAGTCGCAATCCAATCCATCCAATATGACGCTTCCGAGGGCAAAGAAGTATTCATTTCAGCCGAGGACAAGGAAAACGACATCTTACTTGGCTATTTGCGGTTGCGCGTTCCCTCTGCGAAAGCTCATAGACCAGAAATTACCGCTTCACCATCCGCTATTGTGCGGGAGCTTCACGTTTACGGTCCACTTGTGCCAGTTGGAAAGCACTCTGCAGGCGCTTGGCAGCACAAAGGCTTTGGCGCAAACTTGCTTAAAGAAGCTGAACGCATGACGCGTGAGGATTTTGATCTGAAAAAGCTTTTAGTTATAAGTGCGTTAGGAACAAGAAGGTATTACATGCGTTTCGGCTACGAACGCGATGGAGTTTACATATCCAAAAAACTGGAGAAACCTCTATGAATCAACTTGAAAATTCGGGTTACAAGGGCGCAGCCTTAGAAGCCCTAAAAAAGGCAGACTGCGAAGTCGGCGACATCATACGAGTCACCAGCAAGGGCAAAACCTACGAAGGCATTCTCATACCCCGCTCAGAACTAAGCGAAGGCACCGCCGTTATCGTTAAAATGAAAAGCGGCTACAACATCGGAATCCGCATCAACCAAGATGTTAAAATTGAAAAAATTGGAAAAGGAGCAAAACCAGCCTTTGCTTCGCCGCAACTGCCAAAACAAAACCCAGCTTTGCCCCATGTTGTGATAATGAGCACGGGCGGAACAATTGCCAGCCGAGTTGACTACCGCACAGGAGCGGTGCGTTCTGCGCTTTCCGCAAGCGACCTTCACGGTGTAGTTCCTGAACTTTCAGATGTTGCCCGAGTTGACACAGAAATAGTCTTCAGCTTATACAGTGAAAACATTACCCAGAAACATTGGAAAGAACTAGCAGAAACCGTATCGAAACGCATTGAAGAAGGCGTAGACGGCGTGGTAATTGCGCATGGCACGGATACGATGGCTTACACTTCAGCCGCGTTAAGCTTCGCACTGCAAAACCTGCCCGTTCCAGTAGTAGTTGTTGGCGCTCAACGTTCCTCTGACCGCCCAAGCAGTGATGCAGCAACAAACCTTATTGGCGCAGTGAAGGCCGCTGGGGAAGGACCGTTCGCTGAAGTAGGCTTAGCTATGCATGAAACTGTCTCCGACACCGCCATTGTGATTCATAGGGGAACAAAAGTTCGAAAATGCCACACGAGCCGAAGAGACACCTTCAAATCCATCAACGGTTTTCCAATCGCCAAAGTAAAAGACCAACAAGTAACCATGCTAACAAACCAGTACCAGCACCGCGATACCAAAAAAAAGCTGGTTCTGAAACCAAATTTCAGCGAAAAAACAGCCTTAATCAAGTTCTACCCGGGGCTTGACCCAACCGTCATCGACTGGTACGTTGACAAAGGCGCAAGGGGCATTTTGCTTGAAGGCTCAGGTTTAGGCCATGTAAGCAAATACTGCTTTGACAGCATCAAAAATGCTGTTGCTAAAGGCGTCGTGGTTGCGTTGGCTTCCCAGTGCATTTGGGGAAGAGTAAACATGAACGTGTACGATACAGGCAGAGACTTGCTATCCTTCGGCGTAGTCCCTTTGGATGACATGTTCCCTGAAACAGCCCTTGTCAAGCTAATGTGGGTCCTCGGACAAACCGACAACACGCAAGAAGCTATAACGCTTTTGAAAACTAACATTGCAGGAGAATTCACGCCAAGAACGCTTCCACAAGAAGACATCTTTGAAGGAGGAGAAAAAGTTGGCAATTGACTACGCTAAAGTAGGCTTAAAAGTCGGGTTAGAAATCCACCAGCAACTAAACGCAAAAACAAAACTGTTCTGCAGTTGCCCACCTGAACTCTTCAAAGAAACGGCAGAAATCACTTTCCTGCGCCGATTAAGACCAACGCAAAGCGAACTAGGCCAAATTGACCCCGCTGCCTATTTTGAGTTCCAAAAAGGCGTAAAAATCCTCTACGAATCAAACAAAACAAGCGCATGCCTTGTGGAAATGGATGAGGAACCACCGCACCCCATAAACACGGAAGCAGTCGAGATTGTACTAACAGTCGCATTAATGACGAACTCTGTGCCGATAGATGAAGTTCACGTTATGCGCAAAACCGTCATTGACGGCTCTAACACAAGTGGTTTTCAGCGAACATGCATAATTGCCTCTGACGGATGGATTAAAGTTGGAGAAAAAACCATTCCAATTCAAGCTTTAAGCCTAGAAGAGGATGCAGCACGCAAAACAGGAACAGAAAACGAGGGCAAAACGATTCGTTACCGCATAGACCGCTTAGGCATACCGCTCATCGAAGTCACCACTGGCCCAGTAATCTACTCGCCAACGGAAGCACAGGAAGTCGCCTTCGCCATAGGCAGGATTTTACGTGATACTGGCAAAGTCATGCGTGGTTTAGGCACGATTCGGCAAGACCTGAACGTGTCTTTGCCAAATGGTGCTTTGATTGAGATTAAAGGTGTCCAAGAGCTTGAGTTAATCTCTAAAGTGGTGGAGTATGAGGTTCAACGTCAACTTGGACTAATCAGCGTAAAAGAGGAGCTTTTAAAGCGCGGCGTTAAACCTGAAGACCTCAAGCAAAAATTTGTTGACGTTTCAAGCATCTTTAAGGAAACAAAATGTAAAGTCATCCGAAAAGCGGTGGACAAAAAACAGAAAGTCATGGCTGTCAAGCTACCAAAGTTCGGCGGATTACTGAAACGTGAGCTTATGCCTGACTTCCGCGTTGGAACCGAACTTTCGGACAGGGCAAAGTTTTGGGGAAGAGTTGGCGGAATCTTTCACACTGACGAAATGCCCAATTACGGCATCACCCCTGAAGAAGTAGAAACCTTAAGAAAAGCGATTGATGCAGGTGAATTGGACGCATTAGTTTTCGTTGCTGATACAGCAGAAAACGTTTTGGACGCCTTAAAAGCCGTGGTTGAACGCGCACAAGAAGCAGTAACTGGTGTGCCGGCAGAAACTCGCACCGCAAAAGATGATGGAACAACAAGGTACATGCGCCCAAGACCAGGTGCAGCAAGAATGTACCCTGAAACCGACATCCCGCCAACACTGATAACCGACGATTTAGTTGAGAATGTTCGCAAAAACTTGCCTGAGCTTGCCGAGAATAAACTCTCACGCTTGATAAAGCAGTACAGTTTGAATGAGAAGTTAGCCAAGCAAATTGCCAACTCAGAATATAACTTTCTATTCGAAGAAATCGTTAAAGAAACTGGGGTTCAAGCTTCAACTGTGGCAGCGTTTTTAACTGAAACATTAAAGGCTCTGAAACGTGAAGGTGTTCAAGTCGAGAAAGTTGGAGAGGACCAAATAAAAAGTATTTTTAAGGCTGTCGGTTCAGGAGAACTTACGAAAGAAGCTGTACCAGATGTTTTTAGCTGGCTTTCAAAAAACGAGGGCAAATCCATGCAGGATGCCGTAGCCGCCTTGGGTTTGAAAATGTTAACTGAAGCTGACTTGGCGCCGATTGTTGACCGCACGGTTGCAGCTAACAAGCACTCAGTCGATAAGTTAGGTAAGAATGCTTACGGAATGCTTATGGGCGCTGTAATGAAGGAAGTCCGTGGAAAGGCTAATCCTGAATTGGTTGCCAAACTGTTGAAAGACCGCCTCAAATAACCCTTTTTTCTTGCAAAAGTCAGCGCTGAGCCGCAAATCCTAAAAAGGCTTAACATAGTGTATAGCAATGGGTAAGTGGAGAAGCGTTAAAATGAAGCACATTGAAGCACGTATAAAAACTCCTTTCGGAGAAGTCGTCATCGAAGGCGAAAATCCCCAAGATATCCTTGACATGCTTGGAGTTATTCCTGACAATTTTGTTGAGAAACTGTCTGATTTTGTCTCAAGCAAGCTAACACCATCAGGAGCACAGTTAAAAGGCATAGTTGAACCTACAACCGAAGGTCCAGTAATAGTCACCCGCGAAAACCTCACCCATTACGAAGCAGTCGGCTTGGTTCTTTACGCTTCTCAAAACAGAAAAAACACGGCGGCACAAGTAACTAAGCTTTTAGAGTCCAGCGGAATAAAAAGCATGGTCCCTGCACGGCTCAATGAGATGACGAAACGGGGGCAGGTGTTCAAGCCCGACCCGAACAAGCCAGAGTTCAAGCTTACAATTCAAGGCGAGAAATGGGTTGAAGAAGAGGTTCTCAAGAAGCTTAGAGGCAAAATGAGTTGAGCCAAAAAGCAGAAAAAATCCAAGTTCAAATCAAATATAAAGAAATTGAGCAGCAGTTTTCTGCTGACCCGCAAGACGTATGGCTCCTGGTAAACCAGTTTTTTAAAGACTTTATTCCCTCATTCGAAATAGCCCAGAAACTTTGGCTTAGCGTCGACCTTCAACAACTCGCCAAAGATCTGAACGGCATAGTGGCTTTTTCAAGCGATGGCGCAATCTTGCTGACTCCTAAGAGTAAGTTAACGGATAATGAAGCTTTATCGGTTTGGCTAACAGCCCAGTACCTTGGGCATAAACTAGGCATGCTCAACGGCGACTCGCAATCAAAAGATGAGTTGCAAGCTAAGCTTGGAAAAAGCGGCAAAATCACCAGCACGCGTTTGGGCGAACTGGCAAAAAACGGTGTAGTGCAGAAGACTGCTGCTGATAAGTTTAGGATAACAACCTATGGGGTTATGCAAACGCAAAAAGAGGTTATTCCAAAAATCAAATCAAAAATTAAAGCCTAAATTTTTTCTTAACAAGCGAATAGCAAAAATGTATATTACTTGCGAACAACACATTTTTATTGAGGTTGTCTAATGAATTTTGGAATCTTGTTGCCGATAATATTTTCAATTCTCAGCAGTTTTGGACTTGGATCATTAAGCATACCTTTTCTCATCGTTCTGGTCATAATTGGCTTGATAGTAATAATTCTGATAAAGCTGTTTCTAGTGCTGATTCCTGCAATTATCGTTGCTGCCATCGTATATTTTTTTACCGGCGGCGACTTATTTTTGACTGGCATTGCCTTCCTAATAGTTGCACTCTTATCGATACTCTCCAAAATCTGAAAAGCCTCTAAAACATCACGTAACCAAGTCTCTTCTTTTTTTAACCCACTTAGCTGACAAACGCTTTCTATAACTTGTTCTCTTAAAGAGAACAAATAAGGCTTTTATTTTCAGTTGCGCTAATGGTTGTTTCAGGTTCTGTTACCTCTGTGTCTCTTTCTTCTCCATGTTACTTTTCGTCTGCTAACTTGCGTACTATGGTTATTACCAAAGAAATTCAAGGGCAAGTCTTAAAAATAATTTATGATAAAAGCTTGATGGGGTTAGATTTGAGCATAATTCCTGGGATGGCGTTTTAGCTTTGGTAGGTGTTGCGGTTGGCTTTTCGTTTTCTCAAATATCTGATTACGTCAAGGAAAGAAAAAACAATAAAACCATAATTGATGCATTGATTTATGAACTTTCAATCGCTAGAACTACCTTGTGCTATGCGAAGAATAATAAAAACACACTACCTAAAAGTTCGTTACCGATTGTCACAGAAGTATATGATACATTAAAGCAAAAACTTGCGTTAATTCTAAAACCTGCATCATTATTTCCTGTTCAAAGAGCATACACGCAAATTAGACAAGTTTCCCCTATAGATAGCGGAAAAGTTACGCTTAGACCTTTTTCCTTTGTGGGCAGTGACGATGTTGCTTTCCAACATGACCTTGATGAGCAGATTAACGCAATAGACCAAGCTATTACTGAACTAAAAAAGTAGAGGAGTAGCGGTAACCGCACGCCTTTATCGCACCCTAAACGAGTGTGTCGCAATACTGTCCGTGTAGCTACTTATCCGCTATTCTTTCTCTCTTTACTTGCATTCTGAATTAGAGTTATCCATTTGTTTTTTCCTTCTATGGTTATTCCGCAGGCTTCGGAAGGGGTTTTGCCGTCTAACGCTTCACGCGGTCTAATGTAGTTGTGAAATATTTGATAGCCTTTCAGAACAGGTGTATCATTTATTTTTAGTCCTCTCATGGTTTTTTCTCTGAAGCAAAAACTCAATTAATTTATGAGATGCACGAACTTCAAGGCTAAGTTTTTTAAGGCGATTTTTGGGGAACGTTTCTACTAATAACCAATCGCCAATAATTGTAGATTCGATATAGACTCTATGTTTTGTTAGAACGGCCAAAAAGGTCGCCTTTTCCTTCTAGGCTTCTTTTTCGGTGGCACAGTCTTATCCTCTTCGCTAGGGTGTGCTATAGTTTACACCCCTCTGTATTTAAAACCTTCAAAAAAAACGGAGATGACAAAATTAACCAAGAAAACGTTATGAAAAGTCACATTTTCCCTTTTTCCTTGCGGTACTGTTTTTCTGTTTTAGTGAGTGTTTCCGTATAGCCTATGAACTGCTAACCTTTGCATTCTTTCACTGTGGCTTATCTTTCGGGGTTCAAACGGCTTTTCGGTTTCTTTTGTTGGTTCGTGTTTGGTTTTCATTTCATAGTTGTTTGATGCATTTACAAATTGGTTTCCGCCAATCCACTGTTTCCCACCGCGAACCCTCTTGAAAGTACCATGCCTATGCCTAATCCCATAGACATGTTTAGGATGTTCCCGATAACTCAAATCTATACCTCAAAAGAAAAATAGCAAGTCTTCGGTTGTTTTAAATAGCTCTTCAGTGAATAAAGAACTTTAAGTTATGTATTGCAATTAGTTGATGTCATATTTGGCAACAGAAATGGGTACAAATTACCAGCTTCTTATGGAGCAATATCTAGCAGACCAAAGGCTTATGGAACAGTACAGAGCAACTCAAGAATATCAAAGAAAAACACTGGAGTTGTTTTGGCAAGAACCATCCGTAATTATTGCAATTGCTGGTGCGGTCGTAGTTGCAGCTTATTCTTATATCAGTAATTCAATGACGAGCACAAATATTTTGTATCAAGTATTGCGGACTTTTCTCATAATATTTGGTGCATTAATGTCTTGGACTTCCGCTGAAACGGCAATAAAGCATAGGTTTTACAGAATGGTATTATTAGACGAAATTGAACGGATGGAATCAGAAATGAGATTAAAACAAATTCATGTAATTAAGGGAAAAGTAAAGTCACCTCGACAAAATGGTAAAATATACATTTGGGAGAAAATTAGTGCAGAAAAGATGCTTATTGCAAGTCTTCTTTTTATCACAATCGGTTTTGCAGTTCTTGGTGCATACAATGCGTATCTCTTGATATTAAGATTAATTTAGCAATAAATTGTTCCATGCTACTTTAATTAATCCGTTAAAGAGATAGCAGAACCAAGAAAAGTAATTATCCGATGAAAAGTAACAGCTTAATCAATCCGTTGAAGAGGTAACAGAACCTTGTTTCATAAGACTTTTATATTGGGTCATGGGTTCTTGGTTATTACAAGAAATCCATTAGGAACACGATAATATGATGGAACCAAGTAAAAAACCGTTGAATGTTCTCATAAAACAATTGCACGGAAATATTGAAGTTATTCTTAAAAATGGTTACGATTATAAGGGGAAAATGATAAAATGCGATGGGCACATGAACATTCTTCTTGAAGGTGCAAATGAATCCAAAGATGAACAACTGATGACAAACTACGGCAATGTGCTGCTCAGAGGAAACAACGTCCTCTACATTGTACTAGATGCCGATAAACATTAGATAGACAAACTTCTTGTTTTCCCAGTTACGTAATCGCAGGCTTCTTCAATAGCCACTTTTACATTAAACTTGCGGTTGAAAAAAGTGAGCACGTTTTTAAGGTCTCGCTCAAGCAATTCTTCCGCGTTTGCATGATCATTCATCACGTATTGTGGCCAGTCAATAATGAGTACGTGCCCATCAGGTTTTAGGATGATGTTGTAATCGCTGAGGTCTGCGTGAATAATGTGCGCTTTCAAGTACGCTTTCCTCACATTGCGCAATATTTCTTTTAGGATTTTTTCAGGCTTTTGAATCTCTTTATATTTGGATAATTCTGCGCCTTCAATCATTCCCATGGCGATAACGTGTCTGTTTTGGCTTATGGGCTCTGGCACTGAAACGCCGTTTTTGTAAACAAGTTGCATTGCTTGGAATTCTTTTTCTGCTGATACATGTGATTGGAAAAGCCATGTGGAATGCTCGCGTATGTAGCCTCTTTTTCTTCTTGTTTGCCTAAAACTTATTCTTCCTAGCCTGTGAAATTTCACAGCTATGCGTTTGCCGTCGCGGCTTAATGCGTCATAAACATCCGCTTCTTTTCCAACGCCAAGAGTTTTCCCAAACGAGTCAATTATGCCTGCTTTGACAAGTGTATTTATCGCCAGGCAATCGTAGCCTGCATAGTTTAAGGTGTACCCAACATAAGCTCCCTTTGTTCTGAAAATTAATCCTAGCTTGCTTAGTTTGCCCAAGGTAAATTCTATGCGGTCCATTGGTAGTTTTGCGTATTTTTGTATTTGCTCTATTGGTACAAATTCGCGTTTGCTCATTGCAGATTCGATAATGTTTAGTATTCTGAAATCTTCGCTTTCCAGTTGCCGGAATACCTTGACTGCTACTTCAGCACTTGACACACGTATAACATAGTTGCTTTTCACTATAAAGACTATGTTTTCCGTAACATTAACCGAGTTTTTTGGGTTGGACTTATATGGCAGTATTGTAAGAATACGGTTAAATATGCTAAAACCGCCTATACTTAACAGATGTTTAATCGTAATATTTGGTTTTGAAACATGTCAGTAGATCAAGAAAATATTTCCAAGATACTTTCGATCCTTTCGCATCCTTTGCGAAGGGAAATACTACTGAACCTGAGCGAAAAAAGCGAGTCATCCTTCACTGAACTGCTGAACTTGCTAAAGGTTGATACTGGAAAATTAAGTTTTCACCTTCGCTCGTTAGAGATTTTCATAGAGCAAACTCCTACGGGTAAGTACAAATTAAGCAGGGCTGGTGAAAGCGCAGTAAGAGTTATCCGTGACGTTGAAGGATGGGCAGAAGTAGCGGATGTACAAAGAAAAGAAAGCCAACTTTCGCTTGCTTCTCTAAAAAATAGAATTTCAGCTTTCGTAATTGATTTTGCGTTAATACTTGCAATCACCATGGCAATTATTTTTCTGCCCCAGGTCCTTTCTATTTCTTCGAAAACCTTTTTAACTGCATTAAGTAGCACAGTGCTTTTCATTACTGTGGGTCTTCTTTGGCTTTATTCTACTTTACTTGAAGGATTTAACAGTCAGACCATAGGCAAGCGCATTATGGGTTTGAAGGTCGTTAGAACTGATGGAAAGAAAATGTTCTATGACCATGCAGCAGTAAGAAACTTTGGGAAAATTTTGCCTCTGTTGCCCTTTGACTTAATTATTGGGTGGCGACTGAAAAATCCCACATTCATGAGGTACTTTGACAAGTTTGCCGGTACAACCGTCATTGACCTGCGTTCACCTCACCTCTAGTATTCCCGCTCATTTTTAATGTAAAATCTTATCTGTTGCCAAATACAATAGTTTCTGCTGGACAGGGATTCAGATGAGCGATATGGAACTGCGGGTTTCAAAAATCAAAGACGGCACAGCCATCGATCACATTAGAGGCGGATACGCATTGGATGTCATCAAGATTTTAGGGATAACAGGCAAGGAAAAACGGGTAATTACTATTGCCATTAATGTTCCAAGCAAACGTTTCGGAGTTAAGGACATCGTGAAATTTGAGGGTCGAGCACTTAACTCTCAGGAGGTTAATCGAATAGCTTTGGTTGCTCCTCATGCATCAATCAACATTATTCATAATTACAAGGTTGTTGAAAAGCTGGAGGTTAAGTTGCCGAAAACTATTGAAGGGATAGTTAAATGCGTAAATCCGTGTTGTATAAGTAACAGCGATGAACCAGTAGTCTCAAAATTTTACGTCAAGAACGAGGAACCTTTATCGTTGAAATGCCATTATTGCGGCATCACTTTAGAACAGGCTGATGTTCTCCAACAACTCTAGTAATGGCTTTATCCTAAGCTTTCTTGCGCCAACTCAAACAATTTTTTAAAATCTTTTTCATGAAAAACTTTGCCTTGATTTATTCCTGGGCACTCAAGCGTAAAATCAAAATTATGCAACCCTTTTTTCTCGTCAAATTTTAACTCAAAGGGATAAAACATGCAAATTAATGGCCTTAACGGGTAAATGCTGCATTGATTGTCTTTTAAGTAGACGCATTTGCCTTCACTTGTCTTTTTCATTTCATAAACGTAAGGAAGCTTATCCTTAATTTCTCCTGAAAAATCAGGGATGCGCTGGGAAGTATGAGCGGCAATCTTTTTGGCTTCAGCTTCTAAGAGGAGAATATGCCTAGTTTTTTGTTTAGGGTCACCGCAGCATAAACCACATCTATTGCATTCAAACAGTATGTTAACGGGATAAGTAAAGTCCACTTTTATTCAACAACTATACCTTAAAAGAGGTGCCATAAAAACTTCGTCTGTTACTTTTTGTTTTCTTCAGGCTGTTTGTTGCGGTGGCCTTCGCCATACTGGAAAGATCGGCTAAAGTTTTTCTCGAGTTTTCTTTGGAATACTTCGTCGAGGTCCATGTTTGGGCAGGCTAAGCGGCTTGCATCTAAAACATAAAACAATACGTCGATTAATTCTTCGGCTATTTTTTCTTCAGGTAATCCTTTTTTCCAAGCATCGCTAGCTTCGCCTAGCTCTATGAAGGCAAAAAGCAGTTTCTTTGGAATATCTTCAGGCTTATTGTAAAATCCTTTTGCAATAACAAGCGATTCTATTTGCTTCTTCATCTCTTCCAAATTCAACTTCGGTTTCCCTCTCAATTGTTAACAAAAACTGTAGCTCACTTATTTATAAGTGAATCTTGGCTGCTAAAGCTTGCAGGTTGCTTGCTTGTGACTGCTATGGCGCTACCACAAATTTTTATTTTCTATTAAACACGTAGGATATTGTTGACGAAAGTAACGAGTCGTTTGGCAGACAAATCTGTTGCCATGATATGGCTCTGTTCCCAAATCTGCACTATGGGGCTTAGGCTCCCAAATGTGTATTTATGGGCATCCTTTTAGGCAGTTAGAGAAGTCTGCCAAACGGCACCTGAAAGGTACATTTAGTTTTTTTGTTGGTTTTGTTTTTTCTCACTTTCCAGATTGAAGTGATGTAGGAACCTGTGAAAGATTGGGCAGCGAAGATTCCAATGCCGCCAGTTCAATTAAGCCGCAGTATAAAGCGTATATTCCCGCATATATTTTTCCCGTATCTGTATGTAACGTGCCGACTGGTCCTATTTCCTCCATCAACATCGCTACGTTCAGAAAAGAGTCAACCTATGGGCATCCTTCAAACACGCGGAAACCAATCATACCAATCACCAACGAAGCGATCATTATGCCAAGGGAAATCAACGCGTACTTAGCTAAACGCTTAAGAAACGCTCGCTGGGCAAAAGCTTTTCATGAGCGCTCAAACATTCTAATCAATCCCTTGCTTGATGGTTTGTCAGCATACGCCTTTACACATTTCATTAAGAGTAAAATAAACCGTATGTGGCCATCAGCATTGATAAAACCAAACTAATAATCAATGTAATAGTGTAAAAAATCATTCTTTTTAGGCAGGCAAACTTTTAATATAATATATAGGGGTGTGCAGAATTTAAGCTGCCCCCGATCATGTTCTATTATGGAAGCCTGTGAGGTTGTCAGGCTTTTCGTCAACAAAGCGATAGTTCCAGCTGAGACTAAAAGAAGAGGAAAC
>JBEKNP010000062.1:0-15896 GCA_049522695.1 Bathyarchaeia archaeon
AAAACTGCGGTAGTAGCGTCAAAACGAGAGCTTCCAATAAAAACTGCGGTAGTAGCGTCAAAACGAGAGCTTCCAATAAAAACTGCGGTAGTAGCGTCAAAACGAGAGCTTCCAATAAAAACCGAAGTCGTAGCATTAGTGCGGAAACTCCCAATCCCAATAACAGCACCCGCAGTAGCGTCAAAACGAAGGTTTCCAATAAAAACCGAAGTCGTAGCATCAAAACCAAGGTTTCCAATAAAAACCGAAGTCGTAGCATTAGTGCGGAAACTTCCAATCCTAATAGGAGCCGCGGCAGTAGCATTAGTGCGGAAACTTCCAATCCCAGTAGGAGCCGCGGCAGTAGCATTAGTGCGGAAACTTCCAATCCCAGTAGGAGCCGCGGCAGTAGCATTAGTGCGGAAACTTCCAATCCCAATAACAGCCCCCGTAGTAGCATCAAAACGAAAACTCCCAATAACAACCCCCGTAGTAGCATCAAAACGAAAACTCCCAATAACAACCCTCGCAATAGTGGCATTAGTTATAATTTTAATAGCTTTATCACTTACCACTTTTGCACTCCTCGGTACATCACCGTTTGTGGCTTCTAATGGTGCGGTCTCACCATCACCGTTTGTGGCTTCTAATGGTGCGGTCTCACCATCACCGTTTGTGGCTTCTAATGGTGCGGTCTCACCATCACCGTTTGTGGCTTCTAATGGTGCGGTCTCACCATCACCATTTGTGGCTTCTAATGGTGCGGTCTCACCATCACCGCCTGCGTCTCCCAGCGATGGAGTGACAACATCGGCAAACGTTGGCTTGTATTCTAACAGCGCATGCACCACTCCTCTGAGTTCCATAAATTGGGGAAACTTGATCGCAGGGGGAAACGCCACTCAAACAATCTACATTAAAAACACTAGCAGTAGCCTTTCACTAACTCTGAACATGACGACAACTAACTGGAGTCCAGCAAGCACGAATGGGCCAATAACCATAACGTGGAACCAAGAAGGCACAATACTCTCGCCCGAGCAATCAACAGTTGCAACCCTGACCCTAACTGTGTCCTCATGCGAGGTTGACATCACAAACTTTAGCGTCCAAATATGTATAACAGGCACAAATCTCTAACTATATCCTCAAGCATAGTTGGAATCAAAAACTTACTACAGCCTAAAAACGCATAGGTAGGTGAAAAAAATGATAATTGAAAGAATAACAATTGAACCATACAAAATTGATACAACAGAAAAAAAACTTTACTATTATAGATTAGATAGCTTTGATGGAGACGGAAATCCAATTTATGAATTAGCGGAAAATGTGAAGCAAAAATATTGGACAATCTATTCAGAAGCCATTGAGAAGAAATTGATAGACGCCATTGAGAAGAAACTGATAGACGCAGTAAGAAAAGGCGCTTGGATTGAAATTGTCGAAGAAGACGGAAAAATAATAGAAATCTAAAAGCCTTTTCAATGTAATCCTTGCCGTTCTCTTCCAAAACTGATGATTAGACGCAAAAACTGAAAGCGTTCTGAAGCAAATACTAAAGTTATGCCGCAACGTGAGGAACATTGTTTGCATTCTGAAAAGAGATATGGTTTTCATGGAGATGAAATTCATTCGTGGATGGATGAACCGTTATCTGTCGCTGGTTTCAGTCATAAGACGCCTCCTAAATTGCTACTTTAAAGGTCAAACTTTCAATAAACAGCAACCTACCCTCAAGTTCCAAAAAGACATGCTGGGACGCAAAAACCCTTGCTTGTCCTTCCTTGTCCTTTTTTGTCCTTCCGTGTCCTTCTGTATACTCAACCTGCAAACAATTCAAGCCCTAAATTAAAAAAGCAATCTGAAAAAAGCTTTTCAAAAAATAGCGCAAAGAACCATTTTTACCTATCCCCCCACAATAACGCCATGAAAAGATACAAAATCTAACCACAAATAGTTCTTAACTAAAAAATCACGTTGCCGGCTAAATATACACGCTAGCAAAAACTTAAATGAATTAGCAGCTGGTAAAGTGTTAGCTGCAATTCGGAAAAGATTGGGAAATGGAAAAAGTGATTAAAAATTTGGTTTAGTAGGTTTTATTACTGTTTTTGTGGTTGTTCTGTTTTCTTTTTCATCGTTTGTTGCTTTGACGCAGTATGAGATTACAAAGACTGCTAATTTACTTTTTCCTCTTCTGGCGTAGCTCATGTTGATCAAAGTACTACAGCAGGCGGCGTTTCGATTGATATTGCCGGGACGCCTAGTGCAACTGGATCAGTAGCTACTGCTACATACACTGGGAATCCTCATCCACATGCTTCTTGGCCTGTTAATGTTACGTTGACCCACTTTGTGGCTATTAATTTTAACATGGCTACAAGTTATTTTAAAAGTGCAAATATAACGATATCTTATAGTGACTCTGACGTTGCAGGGATAAATCCACCTTATTCACTTTACAAGTATAACCCTGACGCTAACAACTATGTTGCGTTAAATAGTCTTGTTAATACTTCTGCGAAAACTATAACTGCTACTATAACTAGCATCAATGATCCTCTGTTTGCCACAGGTGGCACAACCGCTTTAGCTGTCACCCCAACTCCTGTAACCTCAGCTGTTTTACCATGGATTTGGGTAGTAGTGGCAACTATCATCATAGTGGTCGTACTCGTTGTGGTTCTGCTTCTACTCCTAGCAGAGCATCGAATACATACACATAAAAAAGTGAAATAGCCAGATTGGTACTTCGGCTTGTGCGCCGACGTATACCCTTTACTTTCTTTATTTTGCTCTTAAGCTTGAGTGTCGGTTTATTTTCTACTTTTAGAGCGCGCTACGTTCTAAACATAATCGAAAACTCATGAAAACCCTCAAATCTCAACTTATCATGCAATCAACTAAATGCATTCATCCAGTGTAATCTCAAAAACATTTTTTCAATTCAAACAATTCGCATATCTGCCGTGCATAAAATCTTAGAGAGCGAAATAGAAAAAATGTTTTTTGATATGTTACGTTTTTGGAAATATGCCTTATATGCTTTTTTGTAGTTTGCTTCGTTTAAGGAGAGAAGGAACTCGAGGAGAAGGACGGCTCCCATACTGCTTTTAGGGGGAAAGAGGGAAGAGTGAAAATCAAAAAAGGCAGTGAGGTAAACATAAATGACCCAAAAAACTACAGATGAAATTCGAACGCTTCTAAGCAATGCTAAGCTAGATTTTGAGTCAATAGAGAATAAGGCATTGAATGATTATCTTCCAAAAATATTCCACAGCTGCCCATTTACCGAGGAGCTATGCACAACAAAACAATGCGTAGAATGTACCGTCTTCACAGACGCAAACAAACAAAACTTTAAGGCGAAAATACAAAAATCAAGGTAATCTTTTGAGTAATAGTAACCATATTTGAAGTTTTTACTTTCTCCTTTTTAAAATTAAATTTTAGTGTGTACTTAGCCCAAATGCGGGTTCCCATTTTGTAATTGGGTTTTGAACCTGGCAAGTTCAATAGCGAACATGCCCTTTCCTTCCTTTTGCTTATTTTTGCTTGCTCTTGCTTCCTTTTGCTTTCTTTTGATTTTGTTTGCTTCTATTTACGCAGCCTGCAAATAATTTAAGCCCCAAACCAGAAAAGCAATTTAAAAAAAAGCTTTTCAAAAAACAGCACAAAATCATCTTTGCCTATTTCCCTACACAATAATGCCATGAAAAGATACAAACCTAAACACAACTAGCTCTTAACTAAAAGACACCGGCTAAATACACACAAGTTTTAATTTACATTGTTGATTCGATTAAATTTTAATCTTTGATGATGCCTACCTACTGACGTTATTTTTATGGTGACGGTTTTCGTTACCCAAAGAGATATGTAAAAAACTTTCAGGGGCGTTCTCATTATAAAAGTCATTGGTGAAATGCTCTTCATATACGGTTGCTCGGCTGGATCTACGGAGCAGAAATATAGCTCTATCAACCCATGTAGTTGCCTCATAGTATGTCTCGTCTTACTGTTTGGTTGAGAGCGGGCACTTTCCTAGTTTTATCGTTTCTTGCCAGCGCACTCGGCTTCTTCGTTTGGAGGTTGTCCGTAGAACTGCTCGATTGCTCACCTGACTATGAGAGTCACTAAATACTGCGGCCGTTACCATTTTTGGTTTAATCTTGCTTATCCCGTTGGTAACTTAATTTAACCGTATCGTATCATTAACCGTTTCTTTACAGAGATAACCATCAACCTAAAACTTCACAGAAACTCTGTACGAAAACAATATTAATTTTAAGTCCAAACGTTGAATGAGTATTATGAACAAACCTTGTAGCAATGTTCTTGTTACTGGCGGCGCGGGTTTTATCGGCTCGCATCTGGTTCCCCGGCTTCTTGAAAAAGGCCACTCAGTGACTGTGCTAGATAATTTATCTAACGGAAAATTGAAGAACCTTGACGGAGTACTTGATCATCCAAAGTTCATGTTTCAGCGCGGAGACATCCGGGACAAGACCATTCTAAACGCGGTTTTGGACGGGAAAGATTCTATTGTTCATCTTGCCGCCTTAATCGATATCTCTGCTTCTGTAACGGATCCAAGCCAAAATTATGAAGTTAACGTAGACGGAACTTTTAACATGCTCCATGCAGCAATTAAGCATAAGGTGAAGAAGTTTGTTTTTGCTTCTTCAACAGCCGTTTATGGTGACGTGAAGACCCTGCCAGTTCAAGAAAATAGTGTCCTCCGCCCGATTTCTCCTTACGCCGCCTCAAAAGTTTCTGGCGAAGCATATTGCAGTGCATTTGCAAATTGCTTTGGGCTTGAAACAATTGCATTGAGGTTTTTCAATATTTACGGTCTAAGAAGCGAGAACAGCCCTTACAGTGGGGTAATCACAAAGTTTCTACAACAAGCTGCGAAAGACGAAGTTCTAACCATATACGGTGATGGAAAACAAACCCGCGACTTCATCCACGTAAACGACATCGTAGACGCCTTAATTCTAGCGCTAGAAGTTAAAGAAGAGAACGGAGAAATCTTCAACATATGCACAGGAATACCCACCAGCATTAACAATCTTGTGGAAACATTACAACTTGCTACCGGACGAGATTTACACGTCAACCACGCACAAGCTCGCGAAGGAGAAATCAAGTTCAGCTACGGTGACCCTTCCAAAGCTGCAGAAAAGTTGAAGTTTACCGCAAAAGTCAGCTTGCAGAAAGGCTTGGATCTACTGCTTAAATCAGCGACTTGAAAACGCTATACAGTTTTAATAGTCTTAATTCTTTTCTGCTTTAGCGAGGTCTCCAACTAATAAACAACGCGTCAACTATTATCGGCTTTTTGCGCCCTTCAACTTCTCAGAGTCCTTTTTAGTCCTTTTTGGTACGCAACCTGCAAACGAATCAAACCCTAAACCAAAAAAACAACCTAAAACAACAACCAAAAAATTACACTCAGAAAAAAACTTCTTGTAAACACCCAAATTTCCGCATCAAACCGCACACCTGTCTGCATCTTTATAAATGTTACCAAACAATATTTTACCAAAGCCGTCACCAAATAAACCTGGGTACCCTAGAAAAAACGCGAATTTTCTGGATTCCAAAGATCGAAATTGATACGTTCACAGCATTTTGATCCATATGCGAGGCTATATGTTAAACTAATTGCAACTAAAATTTACTGGAATAGGCAGAAAGGAACTTGGAATTACGATTGAGAGATATATGTACCTATTATGAAGCCTTATTAATCGTTTACGCCAATAACGGCTCATGCGAAGGCGAAACAGAGCCGTATTCTTCCTGCTAATGCCAATAACCGTCTTTATCTGGTGCATTGGCTGGAGCCTCTATTGGACAGGATCCAAAAGCGAAACAAAAAAGCCAAAACCAAAATTGCCTGCTCACAAAGAGCTAGTAATCTTTGCGCCGGTACCCAAACAGAAGTATGCAATCAGACATAAACAGGATTGCTGAGAAAACATCTGCCCCGCTGACAATTTTTTGGAACTTCTATTCTGGTAAGTCTTGACTATGCTATTAATGACGCTTTGAAAGATAGTTTAGGCTAATTTTTCGTTATGTGGCTTTTTGATATGTTTCGTTTTTGAAAATATGGCTTATGTGCTTTTTGCGCATCGACGAACCTGCAGGCGATTCTGCTTCTGCAACATCGTTTTGAAACTACCCTTTGATTTAACGGCAGCCCAAACAATGCCTCCTTTAGAACACTGCGAGAGGGCGCGAAAATACTTCCTCGTACTTCCTCGTACTTTGGTGTCCTTCCTTGTCCTTCCTTGTCCTTCTGTGTACGCAACCTGCAGACGATTTAAGCTTTGCTTCAATAAAACAACCCAAAACAGCTTTCAAAAAGGGCAAGACACAGCGCCAAAGTTTGTTCAGTATCTGTGTTGTTCAGTATCTGTTTTGTAACAGCTTACAATAAGATTTATTAAGACTTACTATACGATATTGTGTGGGGGGGAATAATTACGGCAAAATGTAAACGCTCAATAACAACCGCAATAGTGGCGTTAGTTATGATTGGAATAGCCTTAACACTTACAACTTTTGCAGCCTTCAGCACATCTTCAACCTTGTCTTCCAGCGGCACAGTGTCCACATCGGCAAACTTGGGCGTGTACTCTAACAGCGGATGCACCACTCCTCTGACTTCCATAAACTGGGGAGCCTTAACAGCGGGGGCAACCAGCACTCAAACCATCTATATCAAAAACATCAGTAGCGGCATCTCACTAACCCTGAACATGACCACAAGCAACTGGAGCCCAACAACCGCAAATGGACCAATAACCATAACCTGGAACCAACAATGCACAGACCTTCAACCCGGAGCATCAGTAGCCGCAACCCTAACCCTAACCGTAACCTCAAGCATAAGTGGCATCACAAGCTTCAGCGTCCAAATAAACATCGGCGGCACAAATCCCTAAACAAGATCCAAAAGCACAGATGACACCCAAATCTTAAGCGCCTAAATAAACATCACTGACACAAACTAGGGCAAAAACCCCCAGTCCTTTTTTTCCAAAAATAGACCATACCGGAGCTGGTTGTAAACCATGCCAACATATACCGTGGCAATTGATTTTCCCTTAGGTACTACGCTACCCTAACGATTGAGGTTATGTTATTGCAACTAATGCCGTAAATGTGAAGAGTGATATGACGTATCCAAGGTTTAGGAGATTTTTTGCGAAAGGTGAAACTTGGTTACTGATTTTTGTTTTGGTTTCAGCTTTGTAGAAAACAAGTCCTACAAGTGTGACGCTGAAAATTTTATGGCGTGACGATAAGCATGTTTGATTGTGTTAATCCGGCAAGCAGGGGATTGGTTTCTGTTGCTCCAAAGAAGACTACTCCTATTATAGTTGTTAGCCAGTCTATAGTGCCTATAAGAATGAGCGTTGTACAAAACAAGACTTCTTTCTTAACCATGCTTCATCCACTGCCTTTTTCAAATTCCCTAAAGATGAAATGGTAAAAGGTTCAGTTCTACATTGATAATGGTGATCTGTAATATCTGATAGCAGCTGTACTTGAATATTTACATACCCAACTCAAAAATATGTTTTCAGTCACGACATTTGCGTCTTCAGCTCCAAAGTTTGCGTTATTTACGTTGTACATGAAGATCAACAAAAAACAAACACACAAAAAGCTGTTCGATTCTTTTAGCGCCTCTTATCCAGCTTGTTAAGTTACCTTTCGAGTTGACTGGGGTTTCGGTTCTTTTCGGTTCTTGATTGTCGTTTTTGACACGTTGAAAATAGTGCTTTTTTCAAGCAATATTTATATCGAAAGTACTTCATTGAGACACTCTAATTTACCTGTCAGGCGTTGGACCCGTTTGTACCGCGCATGTAAAAATCTCTTGGTGGTAAAATAAATGCCGTTTAAAAACGTAAAGAAAGATGCGGCAGATGCTTTAACGTTAGAATGGGGTTTACACGTTAAGAACTACAAGTTAACCCTTGACAAAAAACGCTGTGTTGGCTGCCAAATATGCAGTTTAGCTTGCCCTAAAGAAGCCATAAAAACACAGAAGCAACCTAAAATTCAAAGGGAAAAGGCTAAAAAAGCCAAAGTGGACATTGACTTGGCAAAATGCAATTTCTGTGGTATCTGCGATGTAACCTGCCCGTATGGCGCAATCAAAGTTACTTTGAATAGTGCACATGACCTTTCTATCTTAGCGAAAGAAAGTTTCCCACAACTGGTTCGCGACATAAAAGTTGATACAAGCCAGTGCCAGAAAGAATGCATAGAATGCGAAACAGCATGCCCGCTGTCACTCATAAAAATCTCTAAAATTGGTTATGATGGCAAACCAATCGAAAACTTTGAGGCTTTATCGCCAAGCGAGAAAAAACGCGTTCAAGTCAACCTTGAAATTCAAAAAGATTATTGTCCAACTTGCAGAGTATGCGAGTTCAAATGCAGTCCAGGCACAATAAAGGTCAAAAAAGCCTTCGAAGGAATAATCGCTATTAATCGGGAGAAATGCCCTGAAGGCTGCCAAGACTGCCTTGACGTTTGTCCCATTCCAGGTGCATTAGCGATTGGCGAAGACAAGAAAGTTCATGTTAACGAATTATTTTGCACTTACTGTGGCGGATGCAAAAACGTTTGCCCAGTAGATGAAGCGTTAACAGTTAAACGCACAACAATACACCATACACCAATCCACTCAGGCACATGGAACAAAGCTTTAGAAAGACTGACTTCGCCAACCGACGCCGCTAAAGAATTTAGAACCGTAGCTGCTGAGAATAGGCACAATGCCGTTTCCAAAAGATTCGTTTTGGAGGAAACAGCGAAATGACTACTCCGGTAGTACCTGTACAACCCGAAGCAGCAAAACCTGAAGAGCTGCGAGTCGGCGTTTTCGTTTGCGACTGCGGCTTAAACATTGCAGGCACAGTAGACGTTAAACAAGTTGTCGAATACGCCAAAACCATACCAGACGTGGTATTCGTCAAAGAAAACCGTTACACATGCGCAGACCCCGGACAAGAAGAAATCCGCAAGGCTATACGCCAACAGAAACTAAACCGAGTAGTAATTGCAGCATGCTCACCCAGAATGCACGAACCCACATTTAGGCGCACGGTCTCCGAAGCAGGGTTAAACCCGTTTCTCTACGAAATGGCTAACATTCGAGAGTTCGCTTCATGGTGCCACCAGAATACTCCTCAAGAAGCAACAGAACGAGCAAAAGACGCCGTTCGTATGGCGGTGGCAAAAGTACGGTTAATGATGCCTCTGCAAACTATCGAAGTGCCAGTCACCAACAAAGCACTCATTATCGGTGGAGGAATCGCGGGGATGAACGCTGCCTTAGACTTAGCTGAAATGGGCTTCAAAGTTTACATGCTGGAAAACACACAGAGCATAGGTGGACACATGGCAGCACTGGACAAAACCTTCCCAACACTTGACTGCAGCATCTGTATTGAAGGGCCAAAAATGGTGGATTGCGGTCGCCACCCTAACATCACAATCTTCGCCAACTCTGACCTTGTTAAAGTCGATGGTTACATTGGCAACTTCAAAGTAAAAATCCGCAAGAACCCACGCTACGTCATATCTGATAAATGTACTGGCTGCGGTGAATGCAAAGATGCTTGCCCAATAGAGTACCCTAATGAGTGGGACATGAACCTTGGCACACGCAAAGCAATTTCAGTACCCTTTGACCAGACAGTGCCGTTAATTTACGCTGTTAACAAGGATTATTGTATTGAATGCTTCAAATGTGTTGATGCTTGCGCTGATCGGCAAGCCATAGATTTCGACCAGAAACCTGAAGAAGTCGAAATAGACGTTGGCGCAATCATTGTTTCCACAGGCTTTGACGTTTACTTACCATACGATATGCCGCTGTTAGGTTACGGGAAATACCCCAACGTCATCATCAGCATGGAATTCGAAAGACTCATCTTAGCAGCTGGTCCAACAGGCGGCAAAGTTATTAGGCAATCAGACGGTCAGAAACCTCACAGAATTGCATTTATCCAATGCGTTGGCAGCCGAGATAAGAGCAAGTACCCCTATTGTAGCAACTTCTGCTGCATGTACACACTCAAGCATGTTGTTCAGCTTAAAGAGAAGTACAAGGAAGATGTAGAAGTCTATGTTTTCTACGTAGATATCCGTAGTCCAGGCAAAGGATACGAGGAATTCTATGACCGCGCTAGAGAAAGAGGCGTAAACTTCATCCGTGGACGCGTAAGCCGCATAGATGAAGACCCAGTAACTCACAATTTGACTATTCACTCGGAAGATTCACAACTTGGTGTACCAATCGAAGTTGAAGCAGACATGGTAGTACTTGCAACAGCAGCCATAGCTAAAAAAGGCTCAGCTGACATTGCACGTATACTAAACCTGTCGCGTGGATCAGATGGTTTCTTCATGGAGTCTCACCCCAAGCTTAAACCGATGGATGCACCGACGGACGGGGTCTTCTACGCAGGCGCCTGCCAAGGCTTAAAAGATATTCCCTACAGCGTTTCGCAAGGCAGCGGTGCAGCGTCGCGAGCAGCAACAGTCATCTCGAAGCAAAAGTGGAAGATTGAACCAATTATCTCTATAGTTGACGAAACCAAATGCAGAAACAAAACTGCCAAATGCGGTGTTTGCGTTGACAAGTGCCCATACGGCGCCATCAAAGCAGAGCCAGGCAAAGCAGCATACATTACAACTGCCAGCTGTCACGGCTGCGGAACATGCGTTGCTGAATGTCCACAACACGCTATTACCCAGATGCATTTTACTGACGCCCAAATTATGGCTCAAATACGCGCTGCACTTGAAGACAAACCAGAAGAGAAAATACTAGCAATCTTATGCAACTGGTGCAGTTACGCGGGAGCAGACCTAGCAGGAATCAGCCGCTTTGAGTACCCGCCAAGCGTTCGAGCAATCCGAGTTATGTGTTCAGGTAGAGTAGCCAGAGAATTCGTCCTCGAAGCACTGCGACTCGGTGCAGGAATGGTCATGCTTGGCGCATGCCACTTACCCTATGACTGTCACTACATCAGCGGAAACTACAAGATGAAAGCACGCACGGACGCCCTAAAAGGCATGCTGACAAAGCTTGGTATGAGTCCGGAGCGGTTCAGAGTAGAATACGTTTCAGCCGCTGAAGGCATTCGCTACGCTGAAGTCATCAAAGAAATAGACGCCCAAATGAAAGCTCTGGGCAAAGAAAAAATCCAAGCAGAAAACGCAAAGCTCAAGCCTGTTCTAGAAAACATGCTAAAACGAAAGTAAACAAAACTTGCGGGTCATTTATTTTTTTAACGAGCCTTAAGATTTAGCTGTTTTTTTAAACCACATTATACCTATTAAGGCTACAGTTACGGCTGCTATGGCGGCTGCAGGGTTAATGTCTTGCAGAGTCACATAATTTTCAGTAAAAAGGGCTATCAGGGCTATGAGTGAAACTACGACTATTACTGTGCTAGCGACGTTTTTGTTGCTCAAGTTTAAACCCTAACTTGTTTTATGTTAAGGTAAGCGGTTTTTTGATTTAATGCTAAGCTTTGGAACAGCGTGTTCAGAGAATGGACAGCAAGCTATCGCTGTTTCAGTAGAAGGAAAAATAAAGAATTAACTAAAGTTCAGGGAAAAAGAAACTTGTTAATCTTCTTCTTCAAGTTTTCTCTTTTTAATTTTGAGCGTGTTCTCTTCTGGGCTTATTACTCTGAAAAGCTCTGAGAGCTCGTGTTTGTGCAGGAACTTTTTCAAAGTTATGCGTACGTATTTTTTGCTTAGTCCCTCGCCTTCACCTTTCACCGTTAAGATTTTTGAGTCTGTCGCAACTTCTCCGCCTGTTTTCTCTTTAAGAAAATCCGCTAGCTTATCGATTAATTTAGCTTCGTCACCTTTAAACTCTGAAGTATCGACTTTCATTTCAATCATTTAATGTTCACCTCGATTCAGGTCACGCCAGTTTCTTGTGTTTAGCTTACTTTTTCACAGCTACATTGTTGATTAAGTTTTCCGCTTAAACGTGTCAGTTCGCCCGTCGAGTCATTATCACTGCGCAAGCTCTGTGACTCTAGTGCTCATCATCCAAAACATTAATCGACAACAAAACTTAAGACTCTTATGCTGAAAGCCTATTTATCTAAGAAACTGCTTTTATTATTCCCAATAATCTTTAGTTACGGATTGTCTAAGGCATGGACTTTTTAGAAATTATCAAGAAGAGAAGAAGCATCAGAGTATTCAAAAAATAGGCCTTGACCGAAGACATTATTGAAAAGCTTCTTGAAGCCGCACGGTGGGAATCCTCCGCTGGAAACGTTCAACCGTGGGCTTTTGTAGTTGCAAGCTCGCAGAAAATGAAGCAGAGCCTTTTTATGGCTGCTTTTGGGCAAAAAGACCTTGAAGGGGCATCGGTCGTTTTTGTGGTTTGCGCGGAAGAAACGGTCGCTGAACAAGGCTATGGTGTACGTGGCAAATCGCTGTATTGCGTTCAGGACCCTGCGGCTACAATTCAAAATATCTTGTTAACTCCTTACTCGCTTGGTTTAGGTTCATGCTGGATTGGAGCATTCAAAGAGGATGAAATAAGGCAAGTCATTAAAGCCCCTAAAGAAATGCGGCCAAAAGCCTTGATTCCAATATGATATCAAACGAGGCATCACCCGCTAGAAGCGGAGACCAGTGACCGAAATAATTCACTAGGAAATCCTTTGATTTTTTTAACCTAAACCTGGCTCTCCCATCTGGGCATATTTTAAATTTTGGTTAATCTCAAGACTAAAGATAAGTTTAAAAGCAGCTTTTCAATCTTTACTCGGTTTTATCAGAGGCAAGAGATACATGTGCGAATCGGTAGGATGCCAGTTCAGCGAACATGCGCTCAACTTGCCCTGATAAAAATCATAATAACAAAAGGAGGAAAAGAAATGTTATCAAGAGATTGTGACGGATGCTCCCAAATGAAACCGTGCAATAGACGTTACCTTATCGTTGAGAAAGGCAATTGTGTCTACTGCCCCGACGGAACAGCCCATCTAGTAGATGGACTATAAAATCAAGCGAAAAAATTAATTTAAAATTTTTTCATTGCTCCGTTTTTCTATTTCCTTACTGATTTTTTGCGGTAAATAACCAAAAAATGAATTCAACAATAAAAAAGGGGATTAACCATTTGACAAAATTTTAGTCACATAATAGACCTTAGTATTAATTAGGGTTTTAGCGCTGAAACGAAGGTTTTATTACAGTAGAGGCGCAATATTTGGCTTTTAGGCTGTTTGCATGCTAAATTACAGCGAGTTATCTAAAAATCCCTCACACTTCAGGAATTTTTCAGGCCTTGAACTTCAAGAATTTGACACCTTAAACCCTAAAGATAAAAGAGAAATACGACGCCTACGAGCAAAAAAGACTCTTCAGAGAAGACAGAAAAAGAGCAGTCGGCGCAGGCCACCCCTTCAACCTGCCCCTAACAGACCGCTTGCTCATGCTGCTAGTGTACTACCACATGTACCCATCATCAACACTGCTAGGCTACCTCTTCTGCATTAGCCAAACCAGCGTACTCAAAACTATCAGAAAGCTAGAACCCCTGGTTAGCGAAGTGCTACCGCTACCAAAAAAAGAGCATGACAAAGTTAGGAGAATAGAAACAGTTGATGAAATTGAAGCAATGTTCCCAGGTTCCAAGGCTTTCTTGGACGCAACTGAGCAGGAGATCCCAAGACCAAAAGCCAAGCATAAACGCAAGACGCATTACAGCGGCAAAAGAAAGAAACATACCGTTAAGACTCAACTAACTGTGAACAAAAATGGCCTAATCATACATAAGACCGCTCATGTTAAGGGAAGCATGCATGACTATAACCTGTACAGGCACAGTCACCCACATTTGCCAGATAACGTGCGTTTAGATTTGGATTTGGGCTATCTTGGAATAAAGGATGATTATCCCAAGCTGAACTGTATGTTGCCTTTCAAGAAGAAGAATCCTGGACGAGGCAAACGCGGCGTGAAGGCGCAGGAGCTTCCAGCAGAGCAGAAAGCGTTCAACAAGGCGTTGGCAAAGGACAGGGTGGTCGTGGAACATACAAACTCTAGGGTGAAAAAGTTTCACATCTTTGGAGATGAGTTTAAGAATCGGCTTAGGCGTTACGATATCATGACTGACATAGTTTGCGGATTGGTTAACTTTCGTATAGCCGGGAAATTGATTATCTGAAATTCAACCAAAGCAGTGCTGAATCTCCAATGAACTTGGTTAAAAATAATAGGGACTAACGTCTAATATTATAATTTTTTGTTTGAGAAAGTGCGTTAAGGCTGTTTTTGAGAGACACAAGTTAGCGACGAAAGAATTAGGCGGCTCGGCTGGTCATTTATCGCCCGGAACTTAACAGCATGTGCAAATCATCAAATGATCCTTACCGTAGTCTAACTCTTAATTTGTGGCTCTTAACGTAATCTTCCAACTTATTAGAACTTGATTCACTAACTAAAGCGCGCAGGCGGATTAAATAATTATCGTTTATATTGGGAGAGCCTGACCTCGTCATATTGGTGTAAATGAAGAGATCAGGTTCTCCCATGCTTCTATTCGAAAGCTTGGATTTCAGACCTCTTCACTCTATCCTCTGGAAAGACCTGCATCTTGAGGGCGCAGGGCGACCAATACAGTTTGATCCTGAATGTGACCTGCGAGCCCTCATGCTACGCCAGTTGGAGCAGATACCCTACGTCAAGGACCTCGTAAAACGTCTCAATCGAAACCGAGAAATGCGATTGACCTGCGGATACTACAGCAAAGTACCAACGGAAGCCCACTTCTCACAGATGAAGAAGCGCGTAGGCGTTGAAGGCTTCCGTGCCATAGAAGAATGGCTACGCCATAAAGCCCTCAGGTTGAGAGAAAGCCAGCCCCTCTCCGCGGTCGGCCTTATCCAAGCAGCCTGCGTGGATGGTACTGACCTTCCCGCTTGGAGCAGCCGAGACCCACATGACACAAGCCGAGGCTTTGGAGACCCGGACGCCAGGCTTGGAAGGAGAAAGAAAGGCTTCATCTTGGGCTACCAATCTCTCTTCCTAGTGGACATCGAAGATTTCCCACTGGGCCACGTGGAAGCTCCAGCCAACGTCAATGAGAAGAAACTTGTGGAGCCTTTGCTGGACAGGCTGCTGAGCGAAGACATCGAAGTCGAGTTGATGGCGGGTGACAGCCAGTTTGAATCCTGCCAGATCTTCGACACCTTGGGTTCGAGGAAAATAAGCGGCGTCATCCCTTGGAGGCGGTTGAAGGGACGCGAGAACCCCTGCAGATGTGCTTTCTGTTAAGGATCGCATTGACGTGGAGGGTCCTTTGCATCTTCGCGTGGTCTACAAAATGCTAAGAGCGAAGTCTTAAAGCCTAAACGGCAGGGTGAAAGCCAGGCTTGCCTACAGTAGGCTAACCTGGCAGGGTCTTGAGAATGCCTGCATCCAGACGTGCCTCGTGTTCTGCGAGGTCTACGCCGTCTCGATAGTGGCTGCCTTCATGGGTAAACCAGAGCTTCGGTACAGCATAGCGTACTTTGCTTGAAAACAGAAGATGGAACTGAAGGGAGATATAGCGTAAGCCACGAATCTGAAAAGGCTACAAGGGTTTCAAGCAGCAAGTTTCCATTCGTTTAACTATTTCTAACAGAAATTCAAAGCAGAAACTTGCCATAACCAGAAAAAAGCCAGCCGTCAAAAGCAATCTTACACGAAGCAAAACAATTATTTAACTTGCCTGCGCGCTGGCTTGTCCCTTTATTGGTGTAAAGTGGTTGTAAGTCTTATTTTCTGGTTTGGGGGCAGATTTGAGGAGAACAAGACCTCTTCCTCTCTTTGCACCAACCGCCCTTCTCAAACCT
>JBEKNP010000063.1:0-15232 GCA_049522695.1 Bathyarchaeia archaeon
AAAGGCCACATTGACTTATCCCTCAGACGCGTTACAAAACGCGAAAGAATTGAAAAAATCAAAGCTTGGAAAAGAGACCGCAAAGGCGAAGTACTTCTGCGTGCGGTCGCAGAAAAAGTAGGCTTGCCCGTACATGAAGTCTACCAGAAAGCAGGCGTTATCTTGGAGGAAAGCGTCGGCTTATATGAAGGCTTCGAAAAAGTTCTGAAAGAAGGCGCAGAAACCCTAACTAAAATTGGCATACCTGAAGACATCGCCAAAGCCTTCGCCCAAGTTGCAGAAGAACGCATTCATATCAAACTGGTGAAGGTCAAAGGTACACTTGAAATTCGTTGCATGAAACCCAACGGCGTTAAATGCATCCAAGCCGCATTCATCGATGCAAAGAAAGCTCAAAAAGCTAAAGACGCTAAAATCGAATTTTGCGTTATCGCAGCCCCCAGATACAGCGTAGAAGTCTCAGCTGATAACTGGAAACGTGCCGAAGAGCTTCTCGATGAAGTAAGCCAAAGCGTAATCACAAATATTACTAAGGCAGGCGGTCATGGCTCCTTTAAAAGAGAGAAATAGTGAGGTGAAAACATGAGAGATGAGACCGACAAAACAATATGGGGTCACGTAGAAAAACTGGGCAAGGGCACCCGAGCAAACTATGACCCTGACAAAAAAACCATTACTTTCTGCTTTAAAAGAGACCCACAAACATCAGGCGAACAACTAAGAAAATTACGCGAAACTCTTATGAGCGAACTAAAAGAACTAAGCTATACCAGTCGCATGAAATACAACGGAGAAGTAATTGCAGACAATATAGAAAAAGAAGATGTAACTATTGTCAAGAAAAACCACCAACTCATAATTCACCTCAATAAGAAGGGATCTAGCGACAAAAAGGACGTTTCAGAGCAGCCAACTTAGTTCTTGATTGAAGTACTACCTAAAAAGAAGCAGCTCCTAAATTTTTTGGTTTTTACAAAGATATTCATGTCCACTTTGCTTGAATTTACACAGGTCAAAGACCTTCCGCTATACATCCTTACTACCCTTTGGAGGAGAGCTGACCGAGAACTCAAGCTTAACGCATGCTTAATATGCAGCTTTTTTGTATGGCTAAATATAAGTTTAGACAATAGTTTTCATTAACAGTAACCGGTGAACTATAACTGTTAACCATAACCCAGCTTAGGAAACAGACGAAGGAAGATGGCAGTCCGACACTTTGGATTCTCTTCCAAGGAGATCAGTGAAGATTCCGTGTTGTGGGTCGACGTTGAGGATCCATCGAATGCCGAAATCAACGCGATAGAGAAGAATTTCAAGTTAGATGAACTGTGTCTGAAGGAATTGATTGCGGAAGGGTAAAGGTCAACTATTGAGGAGCAAGAGAACCACATAGCCTGTGTTCTTAATTTTCCTAAAAGGGACGGCTTTGTTTCCGACGCGAAAATGGAAGATCTCGCGCTACTGGTAGGAAAAAAGTGGATTATTACAGTCCATAAGGGTTACTCGGATATCAAATGCGCCGTTTATAAAAAAATCAGTAAGCACGGCTATTTCGCGCTTTCACTTTCACCTTCCACAGACATTCTCTTGTACATATTCTTAGATTTAACTACGAATGAGTACTTTTTGCTTTCTGATTTAATACATGAAAGATTGCAGAATTTGACCAAAAAAGCAGGTGCACTCTTTAGGGAAAGACCAAGACAATTGGAAACAAGCTTCGGATTAGAAATCTCCAAGTCATGAGACCAAGTGTTGACCATGAGACAGTCCATAGGCCCAATGCGTGAAATAATGGGAAAAATAACTAGAGTCGAGTTTGCCCTAGTTTCCAACAATTCACTGCCCCGCTTTGAGGATCTATACGATAGGACAATCTCGCTGATCGAAGTGGTAGACAACCATCGTGAAGAAATCAGAGATATAAGCGACACCCTGATCAATGTTCAGACCTTAATCACCAACAACATAGTCAGAATCCTCACCATTATCTCAGCAATTTTTCTCCCCTTAGCCTTGATTGCCGAAATATACGGAACCAACTTCGGAAAAGGGTTCCTTATTCCAGGCAGCAGTAGCTCGTTAGGCTTCTACGCAATGGACGCGATAATGATTGGCCTAGCTGTGATCCTCATAATAATTTTCAGAAAAAGAGGCTGGTCATAAAGGCAGCACTTAAGCCAATATCCGGGCGGTCTGCTTGGCTCAGAAACGGAAAAAGCAGAGTCAGAAAGGCGACGCCCGACAAGTTAGACGAGCTAAAATAGATAATACTTTTAAAGCAAATAGCGTTTATTCCAAAGCAAAAGAAGGGCAAGATGTTGCGAAAATTCAATGTAGTCATAGCGGTTGGTGGTGCAATAACGCTCGTTTTCGCTTGGCTCAACAACATCTCTGTCCAGACCGACCTTGTTCCAACAATAGTTAACGGCGAAGTCATCGCCACTTCCACCGCGATAATATTCACCGGCATATTCTTTACAATAGGATGCTCTAACAGACTGGTGGAGCTTCAAAGAAAGAAAGACCACCCGTACTTTATTCTCGGTTTCCTCGGGGTGGCCTCAATTTTTGTTGTAAGCACTTTCCTATGTATGATAACCAACAATTTCAGCCTTGCCTTAAAGCTCAGCTTTACAGGTTTGATACTCGCCACCGGAACTTTCATGAGTCTAATAGCATTACTCATCCTGCAGCTAACTCCACAAAACTCAAACTCCAGCGACCAACAGTAAAACCATTTTCGGGAATTTTACGATTCAATTAGCGCGCATTTTGGTAGTGCGCAAATTTTATAAGCATATATCGGTATTTCGATATCGGTAATTCGATATGTGGTTTGATTGGATGAAACACAAACGCCGCGGCCTTCACGGCTGGGTTTTATATGCGTTAGAAATTTCACCAAAAAACGGCGCCGAAATAATGGACGCCATGGAAAACATGAGTCAAGGCTGGTGGAGACCGTCGCCAGGCTCCGTATATCCTCTGCTTGACACAATGACCAAAGAGGGTTCGATAAAAAAGAGAGAAGACGGCAAGTACGAGTTAACCGCGCAGGGAAAAGAGGAAATGGCTTGGCCTTCCAGAATGAGGTCAAACTTCCCGCGCACGCTAGATGATGTCCTGAACGAAATGAACAGTTTCGTCTCATACTTTGAAGACCTCGCAAAATCCGACCCTTCCAAGCTCTCTCCTCACATAGAAAAAATCAAGGAACTCCAGTCAAGGCTCTCCAAAATAACCATCATATAACAAACCCTTTTAAAAAAAAGAATTAGGAGAAAACAAAATGTCAGCAAACAAAACTGAAACGTCAACTTCGAACATAATTACAGTAGAAAACCTTTCAAAAACCTTCGGAAACCTCAAGGCAGTAGATAACGTAAGTTTCGACATCAAAGAAGGCGAAATCTTCGGTTTTCTCGGGCCAAATGGCGCCGGCAAAACGACCACCATCAACATGCTAACGACCCTTCTGAAGCCCACATCAGGAAAAGCTGTGGTCTGCGGATTCAGCATATTCAAAGACGCGAACGAAGTGCGAAGAAGCGTTGGAGTCGTCCCGCAGGAATACACGGCGGACGAGGACATGTCAGGAATCAACAATATCATTCTTTGCGCAGACCTTTACGGAATGCCCCGAAAAGATTCGAAGGCTCACGCAAAAGAGCTTCTAAAACTTGTCGAGCTTGAAGACGCAGCGAACAGGAAAGTCTCCACTTACTCAGGAGGAATGCGAAGGCGCCTAGAACTCGCCTGCGGCCTGATCAACTACCCGAAACTGCTTTTCCTCGACGAACCCACGCTCGGCCTTGACGTTCAAACGCGAACTGCAGTTTGGAAATACATCAAGACGTTGAAGGAAGAGTACCAAATGACACTGTTCCTCACCACCCACTACCTTGAAGAAGCCGATTCCCTTTGCGACAGAGTGGCCATAATAGATCATGGCCGCATAGTAAAGATCGGATCGCCTGAAGAACTCAAACAAAGCGTAGGTGGAGACGTCATCGTCGTCGACGTAAAAGAAAAAGAGTCTGATATATCATCCGATATAGCCAAGATCCAGCTCGTCAAGGAAGTTAAGAAGCAAGACAGCAATTACAGGATCAAGGTGAACGATGGGGAAGAAGCATCTCCCCAAATAACCGACCTGATCCGATCCAAGGGACTGCACGTCACCAGAATCTCTCTGACAAAGCCCACCTTAGACGAGGCATACCTCGAATTAACAGGTCGTAACCTCAGAGAGGAAGAAGTCGACAAGCTGCAGATGTTCCGTCAACGGGTAACTATGAGGAGAGCCAGGTCCTAAGGTGACAATCATGGACAAAGACACGATAAACACCAAAATCGACGCTTCAAAAGACCCTGAAGGCCAAACCAAAATGCCCGAACAGGTTTTAGCTGAACAGGAACGAAGGTTCAGGACAGCTCCAAAGCTCAGCAGGAGTCCCTTTCACGGTTTATGGGCGCTGACAAACAGAGACCTTCGAAAGTGGTACACTAACCCAATACAACTCTTTGTGTCACTAATTCAACCAATTATCTGGCTTGGCTTGTTCGGCAAAGCCCTGAACTTTGGATCCTTCATTGCCGGGTCAGGAGCCTCCATAGCGCAACAGGACATAATTTTGAAAGGCTTTTTCGGAACAACTAGCTACTTCTCATTCTTGTCATGCGGAATGCTTGCTTTCATCGTCCTCTTCACTTCCGCGTTCAGCGGAATGTCAGTAGTCTTCGACCGTAGATTCGGTTTCCTAAACAAAGCTCTGAGCACACCAGTTGCACGCGGATCAATTGTGATGGGCAAAATCCTACAAAGTGTCGGCAGATCTCTGATACAAGCTGCCATAGTTCTAGTGATTGCAGTAGCTCTCGGAATGGATACGGCAAATTTCAACCCTCTAGGAATCGCTGGTGCATTCGTCATCATCTTCCTTATGGCCGTCGGGTTATCTGCGTTGTTCACGGTGCTCGCGCTAAGATCAGGGGATTGGCAAACACAAATGGCAATCATAAACTTGCTCAACCTCCCACTACTATTCGCAAGTAACGCGTTGTTTCCGGTAAAAATAATGCCAGCTTGGCTTCAAGACGTCGTAAAAGTTAACCCCGTAAGCTACGCAGTCGATGGAATAAGACAGTTGTTGATTGGAGCGACAGGCATGAATAGTCTCTTGCTTGACTTCTCGGTTGTGATAGGATTCGCAGTTTTATTATCTGCAATCGGAATAGTTCTTTCCTGGAGATTCCTCTCTAAGTAACTCGCGACACAACTGGAAAAAGTCGCCGATCCTTTCTCTTATTGGAAAGCGAGCTTATTTCAAGAAAAAAGCAGAGCGCCCGCCTCTTGCCCAAAAAATACGTCAGATACAGAAAGAGCACCCACGTTTTTTCAAAATGTAGACGAAAAAAGAGGGAACTCGCTGGGGGAAAAAAATGCTCAATTGGTAATGACATCTCGCTAGAGGTTCAAATCCTCCTGTTCCACATCAACATCAAGGAGCAAGCATCAAATTATGTAAGATTTAAATGACATCTCCGTATTACTTGCTTTCATTAAAAATTCCATGAGAACTCTTCATGTCATTGATACCAACAGTCTCTAATCCGTTTCTCGGAGCGTTTGCTGGCGGCTTATTATATGGATTAGCTGTTTGCACCGCAGCGTGCGTACCTTACATCGCAAGTTACATTGCAGGCATCGGCGCTGGTTTTCGCAAAGGAATTGTTGTCACTCTAATTTTTAATTCTGGACGAATAGCAGCTTACGCCTTAATTGGCTGTTTAGTCGCTTTATTTAGCGGTTTGTTTAGGTTGACTTTGTCTAGTTCTGCAATTTCGCCGTTTCAAATTTATTCTTCAATTACCTTCAGCATTGTGACTATGATTATTGGCGTTAGCGTTCTTCTAAAGTTAAGATCACCGTGCGAGTGCAATCTACCAAATAACAAAACCTCGGTAGCGCAGGGAAAGACAGGGAGGTTTGGGTTTGATTTTGGTGCTTTTTCGCTTGGTTTAAGCAGAGGGCTAATCCTATGTCCACCGTTGGTAGCGCTTTTAATTTATTCGTTACCTTTCTCAACTCCAATCGGCAGTGTAGGTTTAGCTGTCTTGTTTGGTTTAGGAACTGCTTTGTCTCCGATGCTACTGCTGGGAGGAGCTACCGGTTGGCTTCTGAACAAGGCACCCTTATTGCGGAAATGGATTTCAATAGGGGGCGCAGGAATACTAATAGTACTTGGAATTGCCGAATTAATAAATGCAATAATCAAACTATAATAATCAAAATGACGATAATAAAAGTCTTGAAAATCAAGCAAGACGCTATTAATTTATTGTTCTAACCAGTTTCTTGATTTCATCATTGTTTTTCCCGCAAATTTTAATTCCAATGCGTCGTCATAGGGGCATGCTTCAACACATCGTGCACAAAGTATACATCTGGATTCAGTTACGTCACCTCCTTTCTTCTCGAACACATCTGTTGCTTGAGTGGGGCAAACACGTTTGCAAACTCCGCACTTAGTACATTTTTGCTCGTTCTTATTCAAGCGTGTCATGGCGATTTGTTTGAAAGGGGTGAAAGAACTGAATAATGCCGTTAACCCGCCTAGTGGGCAGATTCTGCACCAAAACCGCCTGTAAGCTAAAGCCAAAATCGTGAACGCAATTAAGACGGCCAAGTCTACGGATGTGACATAACTACCTAATGACCACAGCGGCCCATAAGTTATTTTGGAGACGTATGACCACTTCATTGAGCCCAAAGCACACTCTATGAACACACAAAGAGGCCTCATTGGACAAACTTGGCAAAAAGGCTCGTTGAGAAAGCCCACGTTTCCAGCTTCAGTTCCTTCAGGCCCGCCTGGGCTAGTGCCCGGAATAAGTTGATGCCCAAATATGGCGTATGACCCAAAGATAACGCTAAGAATCAAAAAAACCGCGATAATGATGTATCGTGATTGTGCAAGTGCCGTATTTGTTTTTTCGGAAAAATGCAAATGCCGCAACCTTGTAGCTTTGCGGATTCGAGTCAACACATCCATGTATAGACCGAAAGGACATAGCCAGCCGCAGAAAAACCTTCCTAAAATAATCGATGCCAAGGCTATCAAGCCTATAACTATTCCTATCTTTTCCAAACCTGAGGTAGAGTATAAAACGTCATAACCTCTTGAATAGTTCCAAAATGGAAAAATGTAAGCTTGAAGTTGCCAAATTGGACAGGTAACTGTTCGTCCATTAGGGTAATAACATGCTAAAATAGGCACAGAGAAACCATCTGGAAACTGGTTCCCCAAAAGATTCCCCCCAACTAACAGGCTGCGCGGCGAAGGCCCCAAAGGTTGGAATAATGGTACATCAAACGGACCTAATATGAGCCCCATAAAAACAGCAAAGACGGCGGATATTTGAACAAATATTCTTAGTGAACTGATTTTACTGGTTTTATCTTTAGCCAGTTTAAAGATAAGGTAGATGCCGACCACTACAATTAAGGCGAATACGGGTAATATTATGTAGCTAGGGTTCTCCCACGTCATCTTTCCGTGCCTTCCTATTTTTTATTTTAGTGCTCAATCTTTTCTAATTATCCTAACCACTTTCACTTGGTTTTTCTTTGTTTTTTACTTTAATTCCAACAGCAATAACTACCACTACAGCCACGGTAGTTGCTATTCCAATGACAACTGAATGCTGCTGATAAAAGGGCAAGTTTGAATTCGACGCACTGCTTCCAAAATCTGAAAAGTTAAAGTGAACTAAGCTTACATTACCACTTTCACCGTTTATGGTCATAGTTCCATCATTAGAAACACTCCAATCTGCGCCTTCAGACAAAAAAGTTTTGCCATTGACAACAACACTCCATTCGTAAATGGGACTCAATCCGCTTTCTTCAGGGCCAAGGCCAAGGTTTACAATCTGCTTCCCCCTACCTTCAACTACATATCTCAACTGTTCAATCTGAAACCCTGTAATATTGGATGTTAGGTAAGATAAAATTGTAAGATTAGAGTTCTGAGTTGAAACCTCAAAGTTTTCAAGCGGCGCCGATCCAGTTAGGAGCAAATTAGTAAAAGTCCAAGAGTTATTTTCAAAGGTTGCCGTAAAGTAGGTGCCATTTACTGCAAAACTGATACTGCCATTATAGGCGGGAATACTGAATTGGTCTACAGGGTTAAAGGCTATGTTAGTTTGCGCTTGCGCATTAGAGCAAGACAAGGGAAAAATAATAATAATGACAATTATGGCAACTCCAGCTGAGACTATATAACTATTAATTGTCCCCAAGCTACACGCCATACTTTACCATATGTGACAATAGGTTTGGCTATAAGGCTTTAGGCTCTAACCTTTTTGGGGACTGCATTTTGGCAAGGTCAAATCTTTGGCTTTTTAAAAAAACTGTGGTTCCAAAATCTAAGCCAAGCCGAGCTAAAGTAATCTTTCAAAACATTGGTGAAGCTCTTTATACTCTGCTGAGAGTTAGCAAACGTATAGGATAGGTGCATTGACGGTTGGTCCTAGCTCAACCTTCAGCAAGTCCGCTCAATTACCTACGAGCGCATCCTATCGTGTGCTTGCTTTTGCTTTCTCCTGGAATACCATAGTACCTTTCAAGTTCCAGTCCATTAAACGCTATAGTTTTGAACCATGCTCAGTTTGTGTTTCAGCTCGTCCTGAATTTAGGTCTTTACGGTTCGGGAGTCATTTTGATTCGAGAGGCTATTGTACGATGGAATAAGGCGTGGGCGACCGTCCTGCTTTTGGGAGCTGCCTACGGAATCTTAGAGGAGGGAATTGCTCTCTCGACGCTTTATAATCCGCTAGCAGGTCCAGTTGGTAAATTGGGTTACTATGGCCATTATTTGGGAGTGAATTGGATTTGGGTTGCAGGCATACTTCCTGTGCACATGATATTCAGCATTGCTTTGCCTATCATTTTGCTTGGATTAGCGTTGCCTGAGACGAAAGGGAAGAGTCTTGTAGTTTCAAAAAGAGGGATTGCAAGCGCCTTCGTAATTTTATGCATAGATGTTTCTGTGCTGTTCTTGCTTGTCACGTTTGATGAGCACTTTTGGATGGGGTGGCCAGTTTTAATATCAAGTTTTATTGCTATGGGTATTCTCATAAAGGTTGCAAAGCGAGCACCCGCAGATTTACTGCACTCACGTACCAGCGCCCCAAAGATTAGTACTAATAGTTGAACAATTAGGAATCGGAACGGGAATTCCCGCCCTTGCTGACTTGGGTCTTGTTGTTGCGGTTGAAGCTTTGTTTCTTATCTACGTTCACCGAGTAGTTGGACATGAAAATAATTCAAGGCAGCTCATAGCTTTAGCTACAGGTCTAGTTGTTCCAATTGCCACAATCGGTTTAATTGCAGAACTATCCCTGCCACTAGTACTTATCGTCGATTTAGCATTCGCGTTATTTATTTGGATGCTCCTTCGAAATTACAAACCGCAACAAATTGTGGCTGAAAAAGGGCAAACATGAGACCTTAGGGAGATGGGGCTGAAGATTTTCACGGATAATTTGTTTTATTTGCGTCGAAGGTGCCTTTACCCTTGAAATAGGTTCTTACGTATTCAATTGTTTGCTTGAGTTTTTTAAAGAAGCTAATTATGCTGACCATAAGTAAGACAGAGCCTGTCCACACTAACATGGTACCTTGAATGGCGTAAGCTATTGCAGGGGATTGATGGGTCAGGAGAAGTGGCTTGACTGTTGAAAACAACAACATATAGATTGCGAATTAAGAGAACTTTAGTTTTTTTTATTTGGTCACAACCGAGTAAAATTTAAAGCATATATTCTCAAAGAAACAAACAACTCCAGAAGCCATAGAATGGAGAATTTGAAACATGTCGCATAAAGGGGAAGTATATTCAGCGTCAGGCGCCTTCTTTTTAGATAACCCGATAAGACGGTTGATTCAGCCGCCTTCGGAACTCATAGAGAAACTTGTCATAACCCCAAACGATTTAGTGGTAGACTTCGGGTGTGGACCAGGGTACTTCACAATTGAACTTGCAAAAAAAGCCAAAAGGGTGGTGGCGGTTGACCTTTCGCCTGAGATGCTTAAGAAAGCCCAAAACAAAGCCGAGAAAGCAGGAACTAAGAACATACAGTTTTTGCGAAGTAGCGGCACAAACATTCAACTCGAAGACAACTCAGTCGGCATGATTCTTCTTGTCACAGTTTACCATGAGGTTGGCGAGACTGAAGACGTTTTAAAAGAGTTCAGCAGAATTCTCAAGCCCGAAGGTAAGCTGATAATTGTGGAGGTCATAAAGAAAAGCATTTTTCCTGGCGCGCCAGTTCAAAACCCAAAAGCGCTAAAGACAGAAATTGAATCGGGCAATTTCAAACTTGAGCAGATGTTGCCCTACAAGAGTTACGGCATTTTCTTCTTGACCAAAAAAGCTTAATTACAGACTCTGGCTTTTCTCTTTCTTCTTTGCTTATAGTTTGCTTAGCAAGTCCTTGACACTTCATCACCTGTAACTCCACCGAGGCAGCTCACACATGGTTGAAATACGTTTGAATGGCTGAAAATTCTGGAGATACTAGCAACAGAATGTTATTGTGTCTGGTTTAGACATAATCGCCAATCCTTCCTGAAGCCGCTTATGTTTAAAATGCAATTAAAGTTAACCACAACGTCGGAATCCATATTGCTTTTTTAGGATTTTGTGCATAAGGTGGGCATTAAAATGAAAAAAGAGACGAGCGCAAAAGCGTAGAAGCACGTTACCGCTTTCAGAGGCCGAAGCTGTTGATCACTCTGCCAGAGTTGGCGTCAATGACCAGCACGATTTTGTTCCCATGGTAGTCGTACTTCGCGAACCATACCGGAGCGTGGAGCAGCTCCACGTCCCCAACGTCCGACTCGGTGTTCATCGACTGAATCATGTGATATTTCGCATGCGCCTTTTGAGATTGAAGCTGATCGACCAGAGTCTTTGCCTGGGATTTGGCAACGTCTTCGCTGATGTCTCCGTTAAGGATCTTAACGTCCTTGGGTAACTTAGAAATGTCGAACAGCGCTCTGCTCTCGAGATTGAATTGGTAATCCCGCGGCTGATAGTCCGTGAGAGCCTTTAGAGCAATTACGGGGAAGTTGTAGTTCGCGTCCATTTGATCGGTCTTTTTCATTCCGCCTCCGCGTCCCATCCCCATTCCAAAAGCCATTATTCGCATCCGCTTCAACCCAAGAATACCTGCAAACGGGTTGCTTACTCCAAATTCTCCTTCAAAAGCGCGCCTGCCTCCAAAACCGCCCCGTCTTCCTCCACCTCCTCCAAAACCTCCACCCATGCCACCGAATATTACGCCCATCAACGCGGCAGTCGTAGCAGTCTGTGCAATTTGGGCCGTTTCATCCGTAGCGGTGATGCTCGTGCGGGCAGAGACGCTCACAATCCAGTAAGGTACGTACGTGAGGCTCATTTCCTCCTGCTTGGAGTCTTCGTGAAGGTGTCTGTGCAGAAGACCCTTGTCCATCATCGGCGTGATTATTGAATTCACCTGATCAACGGTGGCGACCTTCAAAAGAAGCATTGTCTGCTTCTGTATGTTAGTCCAGCCTTGGGTTCCCAGAGTAACTGCGCTGCCACAATACTCGCAGGTTATAACCATCTCTCCAAACTTGGGTGCGATAGGTGCACCGCAACTCGGACATTTCAAAGATGCTACTCCAGAAGGCGCAACAACAGGCGAAGCCGAAGCTACAGGTGGTTTAGGCGTAGTTAATGCTGTTCTTGCTCCACATTTTTCACAGAACGCTGCATCATCTGGAATCTGAGCACCACAATTTTGACAAATCAAACTTTTCCCCGAATTCTTTATAAGAAGTTCTTTCTCTTAAATTTACCTCAATAACTTGGCTTATGAACATGAATAATTTGGACATTCTGCATTTAGCAATACCTTTTTCAGAGGACCTTGCGGGAAAAGGACAAAATAACCGAAAAGCACCACCTTGTTGCTTTTCAACATTATTTGGGCTGTTTTTAATGAGCAAAATACGAGAACAGACGGAAAAAATGAAATAGCTAAGCTCTCAACTGTAGAGCAAGAGGCATCACTTTGATGTTTAAAGCGAAAATGCAAGAAGCAGTTAAGAACAAGGATTCACGAATTGTTTTAGCTTTGGATTTTCCCTTTGAAGCTCCCGAAAACCGAAACAAGGTTCTGGTTAAAGCTCAAAAAATTCTCAAAGCAGTTCATCCCTACATTTGCGCTGTAAAGATAAATCATCATCTTGTGCTTCCGCTTGGCACCTTTGACGGCGTGCAGCAACTTGTGGAACAAATTCATGGGCATGGGTTGTTTGCAATCATGGATGCTAAAGTAAACGACATAGGCACTACAAACCAAGTAATTGCAGAATATTATTACGCGGCGGGCTTTGACGCTTTAATTGCTAACCCGTTCATAGGTTGGGAAGAAGGTTTAAAACCCCTCTTTGAAGTTTCCCATCGGCTTGGACGAGGCATGATACTTCTCTGCTATATGAGTCATAAAGGGGCAAGCGAGGGCTACGGTCAAACAGTCATCGACCCGGAAACAGGCGAAAAAACTCTGCAGTACATTTCCTTTGCCAGAAAAGCATTAAAATGGGGTGCTGACGGAGTAGTGGTCGGCGCAACATACCCACAAAAGATAACTGAAATAAAGCAGGTTCTTGAGGAAAAAATCCCAATTTATTCACCCGGTATCGGCATCCAGGGTGGAGCTGCGGAAACGGCGCTCAAAGCAGGCGCCAGTTACCTTATCGTTGGGCGAGAAATCACTCTAGCAGAGGACCCAGCCAAATCGGCAAGCAAACTGTGTGCTTCAATAAGGCACATTCCATTTATTTTCAGGTAATTGAATAGCTGATTTTTATCTTTGGCGTTTGTTTTCCCAGAGCTCTTTCTTTAGCAGGTCGCGTACTGAAGACCTAATTACGCTGCTTCTGCTCGGATACATGTTAGCTCGGACTAATTCATCCAAACCTTCGAGATAAGCTTCTGGTAACAAAACGGTTACAAGTTTCAATTTTTTTCCTCCCTCAAACTATGTTATGCTTATAACATGCCGTAAAATATAAGAGTTAACCAGCAAACCCTAACTAAATCATAGGTTTCTCAGCTGATTTAGTGTTCCTAAGTAGGTGCCGTCTAAAAGGTAAAGCTCAGAATTATCCACATCCACTGCTTCTGAGCGCAAAACTGGTCCAATCAACTCTTCACTACCAATTTCTTTTCTGGGTCTTGTTTCGTTTATTGGTCTGCCGCCGAGGAAATCGTTGAAGCTGGGCATTATGAAAATTTCCTTCACTTTCAGCCTAATGTTATAGTGCTTCTTGAGTGTTTTTGCAACAGTGCCTTCGATTTTTACGCTGTGTTTTTGCAACAGAATCTTCGCTAAAGCTTCGGCGTCACAGTTTGCTCTCATCCACACCTGCCGTGTAATCTTAAATCCTGCAGGATCACGAAAAACCACAATAGGATGCAAATGTCCCATAACCAACGTTTTACATTGTAACAAGGCTGGCGAGGGCCACTTGTGACCGTGAAAAACGCCTACGTCTCCAATTACTTCTCCTGTCGCTGGCAGAAGCTGGACGTTTTCCGGCAAGAGCGGTTCAAGGTTAGCGTCGTGATTGCCACGTACAATAGCTATAGCGCCAACGAAGCTTTGCAATTCGGCAAAAAAATCTGGGATATCATGCCATTCACCCAGTTTACTGGACACGACCGTGTACTTTATGTCGCCAAGGATAAACAGTTGCTGTGGCTTGTATTTTGTGATTATCGCTGTTAATTTATTGAGAATTTTAGGGGTTTGGCTCGGGACATGAATGCCTTTTTCTTGAAGAACAATTTCCCAACCGAGGTGCGGGTCAGCGATAAGAAGAGTTTTAGTTTTTCCACTTTTTATAAGGGCGGCAGGGTGGGGCCAAAGCAAATTTAACATGCAGATTTAACCAAGCTCACGATTTTCTTGTGAATTTGCATGTTGCCTGAGGCTATGAAGCTCAAGGTTTGCTTGGGTTCCAATTCAATGTTTAACGCTTGATTATCTGGCGATGTTACTGTTCCGCCAGCTTCTTTAACGATGAGGAAGCCAGCGGCTACGTCTGTCGTACGGAGTTTTCCGCGAATGTCAACAAAAGCGTCTGTTAAACCATTTGCTACATAGCAGAGTTCAAGCGCGTTTGCGCCAAAGTGGCGGATATGCTTTGTTTTCTCAATTAGAGCGGTTAATTTGGGCGCGACTTCTTTGACTTTGTAGGTGTTTAGGTCTATGCCTACAACTGCCTCATCTAAATTAGGAGTTTTTGATGTCTGTATTTTTTCGTCATCCCGGTAAACCCCATTTCCTTCAAGTGCAGTGTAAGTTACATCGTGGAAAAGGTCAGCGACCATACCCGCGTAAACATCAGCAAGCATGGGCTTTCCAGAAACCGCAATAGAGCAAGCATAGAAGGGCAAACCATGCATCAAGTTCGTAGTTCCATCTATCGGGTCAACTGTAACAAAGCATTCTTGGGGTGCCGCGCCGAATTTTTTTATCCCTGACTCCTCACTAATCAAAGTGAAAGAAACGCCATGATGCTTTAGAGTATCGACTATTGCTTTTTCAGCCGCCAAATCCACCGGCTTCATAGCGTCGCCGCCAGCACCCGTGCCCAAGTTAGGTTGAGTTTCCCTGACGGTTGATAGGCATGGTTTAATGCAGGTTTGCACGTTGTTTTTGCATTCGATAAGGATTTCCTGCCAATCATTTTGTCTTTGCACTCTCAATCGAATACCTTCTTCAGGTTCTTTATAGCACGGTCAAATTGATAAAGACTATACCCCTATAGCAATTAACCGCTGGCTCGTAATTTACTCTTAGCGAAGCGTTTTGTTATTTTTTTTTGTTTTCTTGAAACTACATTTTTATTTGTGGAAGCTTAGCTGAAGAAAAGCAAAAGAAAAAAACATAATCAGCATACAAAGGCTTGTTTTACAAGTCGACTGACCCAATAGGGTAGTCTTTTTTGCGGCTCAAACACTTATTGCCAAAATAAGTCCCTTAGGCTTAATATCTATTTAAGAAGTGTGCACAATTAATTTTTTATGTTTTGTCTTCTAAGTAATCTATTGAGTAGGGCTGGGCTGGAACACGGAAATACCAGTGGTTTGGTGTCTTTGAGGGCTCCATAACCGTTTGT
>JBEKNP010000064.1:0-14924 GCA_049522695.1 Bathyarchaeia archaeon
GGGTTCGCCGTTTTTAAGTGCCGATAGTATGCGTTGGTCAAAAAAGTCCATTTCAGGCTCTAATTAGCGAAATCAGACTTATAACCATTTTTAACCATTTTCGGGACAAACCAGCGCGCGCTTTATTTTAAGATGTGTGACTGGGAATAAACAGCTACACTTGCTATGGATGTACTGAACGGAAAAGGTGAAGCTATGCCACTTGTCGAGTCGGTTGGCGATTCAGGGTTTGCCCGTTCGACAGTCATTATCCATCTGGAGCGGCTTGGCTCTGAAGAGCTCATTCTGAAGGAGAAAAGCCGAGCAAAGGCCGTGGAAGGCCTGAATTTCTCTATCGCTCAGCAGAAACTTCTCAACCTAAAGCGACCCCCCCAGCCGAATGTCATCATTATGGAGTTCTCGAAGCTCAAAAAGGCATGCAGATACGAGAAAGCCGGCTACTGCAAACTTGCAAAAGACAAATGTCCAACACAAAACTGTAGGCTAATTATGAACCGAATAAAATCTATTAAAGTCCGAATTTAGCAACAAGCTGGCGCGCTCCAATGAATTGATTTTACGCCTCTGTTATGAAAACTCTGAAAAAATAATCCACTTTTATAGTAAAAATTTTTGCACTTATTTCAGAAATATTGACAAATAGGCCATGATTGCACCCATTTATACAAAATAACCTCAAAAACTGCCTAAAAAATGGCGCCGGGAGGGGGATTTGAACCCCCGAGGCCCCGAGAGGCCACAAGCTGATTGGTGCTTGCCAGCGGCAAACATCTCCAGGCTTGCTCCCTGCCTGGCTAGGAGACCCCGGCAAACGAAAACCAACTTGCATTATAGCTGGTTTTGCAACCTTTCTCTGATTTAAGCAGAATTTAAAGCTTTATCGGAATGGTGTTTGATTAGATTATTTTGGCATTGGCGATTAGTGCGAATAGGGGTGTAGATATGCTAGGTTCAAGTCTAGCTCTATCTCTATCTTGCTAAACTGTTGTTGATAATTAATAACGATATTAGGCAGCAGTTAAAAGCCATTTTTCTGGGAATTCAAAATTATACTCATGATTCTGAGCGTAATACTTTTTTGTTAGACAAAGTTTTTATTCGCGTTTGAAACTTAACTTCGACCGTTAAGATAAAGGATGATTTAAGATGGCCCTACAAAAAGGAGATTTCATACTAATCAGTTATACAGCAAAAGTTAAGGAAACAAACGAAGTTTTCGATACAATATACGAAGATGTAGCAAAGAAAGAGCACCTCTATAAAGAAGGAAAAATCTATGAGCCTAAACTGGTAGTTGTAGGCGAAAGTTGGGTTCTCAAAGCCCTGGATGACAGTTTAACAACAATGGAAATAAACAAACCTGCAACCGTCGAAATTCCACCGGAAAAAGGCTTCGGACAAAGAGACCCGGAAAAAATGAGGCGCGTGCCACTCAAACAATTGCTGGCAAAAGACATCAACCCAGTTATTGGAGCACAGATAGAGTTTCAAGGGAAAGACGCGGTTGTTCGTTCAATCGGCGCCGGAAGAGTACTTTTAGACTTCAACCCTCCATTAGCTGGAAAAACCTTAATTTACGATCTCACAGTCAGTAAGAAACTTGAAAGCAACGAGGAAAAAATCGGTGCACTTATTCACCGCAGAGTACCTGTGGTGGAAGAAAACAAGTTCACATTAACCATACAAGACAAAACCTTAACTATTGACATGCCCGAGGTAGCCTTCTACATTGAAGGCATCCAAATTGCCAAACGCGGCATTGCCCTAGACATCCAGAAATTCATCCCTGACTTGGCTGAGACAAAATTCGTTGAAGCCTTCAAAGCGGAACCCAAACCAGCGCCAGCAGCACCGACACCTGCACCAGCACCAGATGCACAAGCTAGTGCGCCCTAAAAAGCGTTAGCAAACAGTTTTTACCTTTTATAACAAGATTTTGGACGCATTTGCTTCAAGGCAACGTTTCAAGATGGAAAATGTTCTTGAAATGATAGACAAAATCTGTGGACCATAATCATGGAAAGTCACAAGCTTCCTGAAGCCACAAAATTGTTTGGCTATTTTGAATTAGGCGTTGTGTGAGGGGGTCTGAAACGAACATCGGATCATTAATTCTTTTTTACTTTTTGAGGAGAACTTTTTGAAGTTACTACTGCATCAGCTATTGATGAAGCAAAGCAATTCTTGAGCGCTGGATTGAGATGTCATAGAGAGAAAGGGGCTAATGCTTTTAGAAGACCAAAGAGGTTTTCAAAGTATGTGTCCTAAACGCAGAATTGCGAATGATAAACTTAAAATAATTGGAATAACTGATGTGTTAACGAATTCATAAATTAGGTAAGATTAATAGAGGAAGAAAAAATGAGCAAACAAGAAAAACCCCACTTAAACCTCATCATCATGGGGCACGTTGACCACGGAAAATCCACAACCACAGGGCACTTACTTTACTTAGCAGGCGCAATCGACGAAAGAACAATCAAAGCATATGAAGAAGAAGCCGAAAAAATGGGCAAAGGCACATTCAAGTTCGCTTGGGTACTGGACAACCTCAAGGAAGAACGAGAAAGAGGAGTCACAATCGACCTTCGATTCCTGAAATTCGAAACAAAGAAATTCAACTATACAGTCATCGATGCGCCAGGACACAGAGACTTCGTTAAGAACATGATTACTGGCGCAAGCCAAGCCGATGCTGCCGTTCTTTTCTGCTCAGCCAAAAAAGGCGAGTTTGAAGCAGGCATTGGTCCAGGCGGCCAAACACGCGAGCATGCGTTTCTAGCATTCACTTTAGGTATTCGACAACTAATCGTTGCAGTTAACAAAATGGATGATATATCCGTTAACTGGAGCAAGGATAGATATGAAGAAATAAAGAATGAAGTTTCAAGAATGCTCCGAATGGTAGGCTTCAAAATCGATAAAATCAACTTTATACCCGTTTCAGGCTGGACAGGTGACAACCTGATCAAGAAAAGCGACAAAATGCCATGGTACACTGGTCCAAGCCTAATTGAGGCACTAGATCTTTTAGAAGTACCCGCTAAACCAACTAACAAGCCCTTACGCGTTCCAATTCAAGACGTTTACAGCATCACTGGCATCGGTACCGTTCCAGTCGGCAGAGTCGAAACAGGCACTCTCAAAGCAGGACAAAACATAATTTTCATGCCCAGCAACAAAACCGGTGAAGTAAAATCAATAGAAATGCACCACAGCATGATTCCAATAGCTGAACCAGGCGACAACATAGGCATGAACGTAAGAGGCATCGCAAAAACCGATATCCACAGAGGAGACGTAGCAGGACCAGTTGACAATCCACCAACAGTAGCTAAAGAATTCATCGGTCAAATCATAGTGATTTACCACCCAACCGCCATAGCAGCAGGATACACACCAGTACTCCACTACCACACAGGACAAATCGCTTGCAGATTCACCGAACTTCTAAAGAAAATCGATCCACGCTCAGGCCAAGTAACTGAAGAGAAACCAAGCTTTCTCAAAACCGGCGACGCAGCATGGGTAAGAATGGAACCATTGCACCCTATAGCCGTCGAGGCTTACACAGACTTTCCAGAGCTCGGACGATTCGCCATCAGAGACATGGGCACAACCGTAGCTGCAGGTGTCATAAAAGAAATCACCAAAAAGGGACCGTAAACCCTTCCATTTTATTTTTTGTTTAATTAATAAAACGTGTATTTTTAACTTTACTTCGTAATATTTTCAGCCTGTAACAGGTTAGACTATTCAATTTTTAATTTGTCTCGTTTAATTCTGAAAGCTGTGTTGCTGTCACATGACAGTCACAAGTGTATATATCGTATGATTGGGAGTGGCTTAACTAAAGGTGTGGGTTAATGGATTATCAAAATGAGAAACCCGTCATGCTGTTACACAAGAATTTGGATGGGGCTAAAAGGAGACGCTTAAGCGAAAAGCTTGAACTTGTAGTAGCATTGAAAGACGTGCCACTAGAAGTTAGGCGCAAAGAAGCAAAAAAACCGTTATTCTTAATTAGGTACGAGTAAAACCATGCTTAAGAAAGCAAACATTTGGCTCAATCTGTAGTTTCTTCTAACATTTTAACTGTTTACTGAAAAAGCGGAGAATTTTTCAGCCTTAAATTGTTTTTGCATTTTTAAATTCAAGGTTCTTAGAAGCGCAAGCAAAATAAACATGCAGTTATGGTTACCTATTACGGGTTGACTGCATGTCCGGAACTGAAACGTTGATTCCCTTCATGGGTAATAAAAAGAAGAAGGGTGAAGAACCTACCATAATAGTGGATAGCCGAGAAGCAAGTAGCGCAGAAAAGATTGTTAAAGGTTTAATTGAACGGGGAGTCAACGTTAAAACTGAGTTATTAGAGAAAGGCGACTACATTCTCTCTGACCAGTGTGCAGTTGAACGTAAAACTGTAAACGATTTTGTTTACACCCTTACCCGGCGGTACCTTTTTGAGCAGCTTTTCGGGCTTAAAGAGGCTTATCCGAAAGCGCTTATCGTTCTTGAGGGCTACCTACCGATAATCTACAAGTACAGCAATATTCAGCCTAGCGCAATTTGGGGCGCGATGTTTAATTTAGCCAAAAACGGAATTTCGCTGGTTAACACAGCGTCATATAAAGAGACCGTTGATTTCCTTTATGTAGCGGCTCGACAGGAGCAAATTGTCGAGAAAAGAAGCCCAGTTGTGCATGCCTTCAAAAAATGCGAGACACTATCGGATACCCAAGTATATTTTATTGCTAGTTTGCCTAATATTGGAAGGGAAAAAGCAACAGCCATATTGGATTCTTATCAAACACCGATAAACGCGCTAATTAACGTGGATGATTGGTCGAAGGCTGTGAATGGTCTTGGTCCCGTGATAACTAACAAGGTAAAAGAGGTTTTGAGCACACCTTACAAGGATAAAACATGTTTGGAAACATAGATGCTTTTAGGCTCCTTGTTTGGCAAAAAGATTAAAAGCTTGTAGTAACTAATAAGACTACTGATGGCATGGACAAAGTAAAGATCGCCTTAACAATACTTTCGATTGCAATTGTAATTGGTCCTCTCGCTGGCGCAGCGTACGTTTACAGGGATAACTTGGTTGGTTTGGTGGTTCCTCCCGAAGTTAAGAGCTTGGCAAGTGGCGATTCCTCTGGGTCACAGTTTCAAATGCCCACGCTTGTAGGGGAGCCGCAGTATAATGCTCAGACTGGAGCGGTTACTGTTTCCTTCAACTTTACTAATCCCTTAACAAATGGAGTTTCAGTCGATAAACTGTCAGCAGAGGTGCAATCAGAAGAGGATGGTGTCTCTTTAGGCAATATATCACTAAGCCAACCGATCCAGATAGCGTCAGGTGAAACTTCTACCATAAACGTTTCTGGAGTGCTGAATCAAGCTGCAATAAGTCAATTTGAAGCACAAAATCCAGGAGTCAGTGGCATCAACATTTCCCTTGAAAACCTGAATGCTGAAGTTGCAGGCGTCACCGTGCATATGGACCAGGTAAATAATGCAGGGCAGCTTCAATTGCCAAGGTGAACAGAATGGGTCGAAGCATAAACTGGTTCGGTCTCTCCGCTGGAATCACAACTTTAATTGTGCTTGTTATTTCTTTTTATGTTCCTTGGTGGCAGTTAACGATTGGTGAAAACCTGATAAAAGTTAATGCCTCCCCAGTGATCACAAATTTCGGATTGTTTGGCACCCAATTTACGGTGCCGTTAATTTGGGCTTTAAACCTTATAAGCATACTAACGTTCACCGCCTGCGGTCTTGTTATGCTGATTTACTCACTGAATCCTACAAAATCTTACTCTAAGCATCTGCTTGGCTTCTCGTACAAAAAGCCACTGTATGTGTTGATATTTTTCGTGGCTATTCTAGTAGCAATTATAGTAATCGCTGGGTTCATCGGAATGAACATTCCTCTCATGGGCTCAACAACCCTCTCGTTGCCGACACAATTCATCTCCTCGGGCTTAAACATTAGGGCTTTAGTTTCAGGAAGCTTTCAATTGCCCTTCTACCTTGCAATAGCCGCCGCCGCACTATGTATCGCCGCACGCTTATACCACAAAAACCTTGCTAAAACCCTAAAAACAGGACCAGAAACAGCAACCTCGCCGACTGAGACTACGGCACCCAGTGTAACGGCTTAAGACACCCTTTCTTTTCAACAACAAATGTTGTTGACCGTTAAAGTTTAAAGCCTAAACCAACATTATTCTATAAACCCGCAAAAAATAGCCGTCTAAAAGCGATTTAAAGGGGGGGCTGTCGGCTAGCTTGGTCTAGGCTTGTAGCCTCGGGCGTTATAGACGAGAGTTCAAATCTCTCCAGCCCCATCACAAATCTCACAAAACAAAAAAATTATGTTGATTTTTCTACCCATACCCAAGAAAACTGACCACTTATGCATAACTTGACGCTTCTTAAATACTTCAAGTACGATAGGTTTTGTTCATGGGATATCAACCGCCGAAAAAGTCGCCTCGAGCCTCTGGTCGAGGATACAGAAAGTTGCAACATGAAAAGGTCAAAGATAGAGGACGGAAGCATAGATCTGCAGGTGATTCCAAGCGGGAGGAGCAGCATGTTGCTACTATGAAAGAGATTTCGGACAAAACACTCAAGCGACTACGTACTCTAGGCAGCCAAAGATTTGGTTCTTCCCCGTTCAGTGAGCACTTCGACCGTTGGCTAGTGAACCTAACAGATGTCCTGTCTGAGTTTGAGTCAAGTCCAAACATAAGCGCAGATGATCAATTCGTAAAAGAGCGCTCACAAATACTCGCCATTGTTAAAATTGAGCTTGAGGAAAGACGCCGTAAGGAGGCTTCTCTAGAGGAAGCTAGCAAGAGTCTATCGAAGAGCAAAAATCTTCTTGAACGAATCAACGAAGAATATGCTACTAGGACTAGGGAGATTAAAGGGCAAAAAAATAGTGAAATCAAGCGTCTGTATAACAATATTGATAGTCTCAAAGAAGAACTGGATTATATAGTTAGGATGAAAACTGGCCTCTTCAGAGGCATCTCCAAGAAGGATAGGGAAGAGAAAGAGACAGAGACAACTCAGGAACTGAACACCGGACAAAGGGAACTTGAATTAGCATTACTGGATTTCACTGAAGTACAAGAAAGGCTCCGAGACGAGTATGAAAGAAAGAAGCAACCAGTCATCGAGCAGATAAAAGATTGCCAGAAAAAGATTGAAAACCTGGAGACCGATGGTTCTCGAGAAGACAGATGGTTTGCTTGCGAAGCTCTCATAGATGCAGTGAATGCACTTCTCCAAAGAAAAAAGCTCCAGCTTCATTAGCCCGCTCAATGCTACCCATTCCAGTATTTTCTGACTTGCTGACGATTTTTCATTTCTTGGAGCGTGAATGCGTGTCCCTAAATTCGTAAATCAATTAGTCTCGCAACTACGCGCACTCATGCGCATTAACCCAGCATTTGAGACATTTATTAAACTAATTTTGACAATTGTAATAACATGCAGAAGAGACAAATAGGCTTTGGTCTTGTTGCTGGAGCTTCAGTATTTGTCATAGTTCTACTGCTATTGGTTCAGTTGCTGGGGTTCCGCTTCAGGCTTTGGTAAGTTCACAAAACGGCTGGTGGATAGTATCTGTGTCGCCTGAGAATCCAAAGATAGGGGAAAACATAACAATTGAAGTGGCTGCTGGCAATATCGAGTTACTTCCGATGAGCAATGCGACCGTCAATATTATTGAAAATGGAAAACAGCCGTTTTCAGTTTATTTGGACGAGCATGGACAAGCATTCTTCATTTATTCTGGCGGTTTGGCGGTCGTGAAAGTCAGCGAATCATGTCCAAGCTGGTGGTTCATTTCACGTTATTTTGTTGTTCCCACTACACATGGATATGGATTTGTGGGGTGACAATCTCTGGTGCCGTTGCCGCTGGTCTGATTGCTGGTTTTGTATATGTGCTTCAAAAGAAACGCGGAATTAATAACGATAATTAAAAAGCAACTAAAAAGGAAGAACATACTTTTTTGGTTCATGGTACTAAAAGGAAATTTAGGAATTGTCATGCGAGCTAGTGTAATCAATCATTAAGTTAACCCTAACTTTTGCCTAAGGCCTGTATCCGCTCAGGGTGCAAAGCGCCAAGGAAGCTGCTGTTAAATCCGCAGTCGTTCCAGGATTGCACTTGTTTTGGGATAGCCGTAGTTTCTTATCAAATGCTATGAGGTTTTTTTTGCCTTTCTCAGTTTCTAATCCGCCAAGCTCCAAAACAGCCTTAGCGTCAGATGACACGTCCTCTGCTTTTTCCCTGCCAACTTTTCTTGCTACAAAAGTGTCGGGGCGTTCTGAGAGGATTTTTAAGTAGGTGTGAACGACTGCTGTGTTCAAAGGTTTACTTTTAAGCTGCTCCATCAAGTACGGGTAAGCCAAATCGAATGTAACAGGGTAATTTGTCACCCATTCGGCGCAGATGTCGTCGTATGCTGAGGCGAGTTTGAAAACCTCAAATAACGTGACATTCTCTCGCATCAAGCGCTCTTTGGAGCGTGGGTCAGTGACATCAAGGTCTGGCGCGTCGTTGAGACCACTTGGATTGGCAATGCCTACCGCTTCGTAGAGGTGAACTGAGTCCTGTGCAGTGGTTGATTTAACCGCCAAATCAATATTTTTGCGCAAAACAGAAAAATCAAAAAGGTAATTTTTGTTGGTAGGAGTCATGCCTGAGGCTACAGCGATTGGCGCAAAGAGCATTATCGTTCCCAGAATAGTGTTTCCACCCTTTTGCCAAGCATTAACATCGCTGGCGCAGGTCTTTATGAGTTGTCCCAAGCCAACCTCGCTTATGCCAAGTTTCTTTTCTGCCACTGAAGCCCCACGGTAAGCAGCCTCTTGGAAGGATGGTCCTGCAGCAACGGCTGAAGCCAAGAAATGCTGGCATATTGTTGCTTCAAATCCCGAGGTGAAGTTGACGTTGCCTGGTTTTTCTGCGCTGACCTCAAGCAGTATCGCCAACTCTAAACATTTGGAAATGTGTTGTGCTTTTTCTTGGTTGCTCATCGGCTCATCCACCTTAAATGGTTCAAAAAACGTTTATTTAAGTTTGTGAAAAACTACAAGCAGTCTATGCTTAAGTAAAGGGATTTGGATGAGGGCACGAGAAGGCGACTTAATCAAAACAAAGAGCAAAGTGGTTTTTGATGTTAAAGGCTTAGTTCACCCAGCAGGCAAAATTGTTGCGTTTCCCCGATTTATTCCCTCGCCGCAGGGCACTAGGCAGGGCAAAGAAGGCATTTACGGCAAAGTGTACAGCCTTAGTGACAGGTTCAAGTACCTGCAGGAAAATCATCCTGACCTTATAGTTTTTGACCCAGTCTTTGGTGAAACGCTCTGCGAAGTCCCTATTGCAGAAATAGCTGAGCATTATCAGCCTGCAGAAAAGCTTGCGTCATTACGATTATCCAAGCATCTTACCACATTAGAGAGTAAGGCGGTGCGCCTGGCTGAAACTCTTAAGGCGGAAACGAACATTCCTTGGAACAACGTAGGGATTTCCGGTTCGATAATGGCTGGTTTAACCACTGAGAAATCAGACATTGACCCGCTGGTCTACGGCGTTGATAACTGCCGGAAAGCTTACGCGGCGTTGCAGAGATTGCTTAAAGGCAAGGATTCTGGGTTCAAGCCTTATACACGAGCGGAGCTAAAGGAGCTGTTCGATTTCCGTTCGAAAGACACCCAGATGAGCTTCGAAGACTTCGTTTTAGTCGAAAGTCGTAAGGCGTTTCAAGGCAAGTTCATGGGAACAGATTATTTTATTCGTTTCGTGAAGGATTGGAACGAAACCTTTGAGCAATATGGTGAGGCGTGCTTCAAGAACAGCGGCTACGCAAAAATAACAGCCAAAATAGCAGACAGCACTGATTCGCTTTTCACACCCTGCACATACAAGCTTGAAAATGTCCGAGTTGTTGAAGGACCCAAGTTGCAGCCAATAATTGAGATTGTTTCTTTCAGGGGCAGGTTCTGTGAACAAGCAGAGAACAGCGAAACGGTTGAGGCTCAAGGAAAAGTTGAATTGGTAACCAACAAGAAAAACGGCGGCGAACATTACCGTTTAATTCTTGGCAATAAGCCGTCGGATTACATGGTCCTGTCGCATGTTTAGTGCAGCACTCTCAAGGTTTGCTCATAGTAGCGTGGGCAATAAGTCAAAGTAACCTGACTGAAACTTTCTTTGGGCGACACTACTTCTTCGAGGTTGCCTTCAACAATTACCACTTCGTCATTTTGCGCTTGCTGACGGAACTCTTCCATGAAAGAGAAAACCCTCTTAGCCTTAAGCGCTTCTGGTCCGCCGCTTAACACTTCCAATGGCTCAATGTCGTAGATTGATGGGATGAAGGGTGCTTCATCATCCGATGTGATGCGTGCTTTGAGTTTAACCCAGCTTTTTTGTTGGATTCTTGTTTTTGGGTCGTATTCTGATTTGATTTCGCTCCAAGCTTTTACAGGTTCAAACTCGGCTTTTATAGTTCGTTTGCTGGCTTTATCGTCGTATAAACCGTAGATTTGTTTTCTTCGCTGATGCCAAACGAAGTCTTCAACGGTGAAATTTTTGAAGCGCCAATCCTTGCCTTCCATGGCTTGGTCTGATTTAAACTCGTTATGCAAACCTGAACTCTTATCGCAGTATAGGGCTTCGAGTGTTTTTCTGATTTTGGCGTTTTCTTTTTTGCCGTAAACTATCAGGTCTATGTCTGAAAACTTTGGGTGATGGAAACCATGAAGCATGGAGCCGAAAACTCCAAAGTTCCGCGGGGTTAAGCCTGAATTTTCGAGTGATATGTTAAGCACACGTTCCATTGCACCAAGCAACTCGTCTGTCGGACCAGCCTCAAGCAAAGCTGCTAGTCGCTCCTCAGGTTTTCTTGCTTCCATTATTGCATTCTGGTTTACGCCGACAATTTTTTGCCCAAGCATCTCATGGAAAACCAAGTACTGAGGATACTTCTTAGCTACCAACTTCATGCCTTCGTCATTATAGAACTTGTAGTAAAGCTGGTTTCTGCCAGTTCTTGGCGCTCGCGGGTCCTTTGACTTGAAAATGTTTGCTGAGGCATACTCAGCATCGCATATGTAAGCGTCTGGCGGGTGGGAGTAGCCGAAGACACGGAAGATTAAGCCTTCACTTGTCTGGATTGCGTCCCGGTCGCGCAGATTCAAGCAGTTGGCCAAATGTATTCTTCCTCGGAGGTTGCTGTTCCAACAACCACTTGATAGAAGACTTCGCTTGAACTGGTTGATTCGACCCTTTCTAGTTTGCCTGCGACTTTGATTTCGCTGGCTTTACGGGCGATGTTTCTGTAACAGCCTATGTTTGAGACCACTTGGGTGGGGATTTTGTTTAGGTCAAGCTCTGACTGGTCGTCTTGGGGTTTGTAACCTGTGATTTTGTAGGTTGCTGGGCGATACATAGCTTCAGTGTCATCACAAACAGTGGCTTGGAAACACACTGGGTCAAGCGGTATAAAACGGTACGCTCCATATTTCGCTTTGACTTCTTCGGGCTTTTGCGTTGCATTATACATGAATATTTTACCTTGATATTTTCCTTGGAATTTTCTGGCGGCTTCCAAGCGGTTGCCAATAATGTAGCTTAGTTTTGCAGTGTTGACAAGTCTTGCTATGGCTTCTTCTACTAGACGAAAGTTTTCTGTGCCGTAAACAACAAAGTCAATGTCTGACTCAGGCGCATGCATGTTCAGAGCGATGGAGCCATGAACACCGAAGTCGCTTAAGGGCACGCTCGATTCTTCGGATATTAAATGGATGAGATCTAAAGCCATTTGTTGCAACTTATCACGTTTCGGAAGGTTCTCCAACCAGACCAAACGGTCTTTAGGGACAAAAACCTGCTGAATTAATTCGAAGGGTGCAGTGATTAGTTCCTTGTTGCGGAAGGGACAGTAATAGAGGTAATCTGGGAAGTTTTTGCGGAACGTTTCAATGAAAGTCTGGTAGTTTTTCGCAGTGTACAACTTTTCTGCCCTGAAAAGCTGGTTGTCACCGAATTTCCAGGTTCTCTCCAGCATTTCAACGTTAAAAAGCTCCTTGTACTTGGCTGGGATGTATTTGAGAAATGCAAAAACGCGGTCGTCCGGATGCTCGTATCCAAAGGTGTTGAGTATTAAGCCGTCTTTAGTTACAAAGGTATCTCCATCCATTGGAACCCAAATTTCTTCTGCCGTGTGCATGCACCGCGAATAAGATAAAAAGTGTACATTAAAAAATCTATTGCATCCCCTGCCGATAGGTTATCTGAACTTAATGCTTTCTTGAACTAAAAGATTAGAGAAATAACCAAACCAGAAGAGTTAGCTTTGTGAAAAAAGATATATTCAAAAACGAATTCATTCTTGACAATAACTGGTGATAAAAGATGGCTTCATCTAACGCTGAAGAAAACAATGACGAAATGGTTGTTACACCTTGGGAAGTAAAAGGTAAGGTAGACTACGAACGTTTAATACGCGAGTTCGGCACCCAACCATTAACCACCCAGCTACTTGAAAAATTAGAAAACCGTACAGGCAAACTGCACGTTCAACTTGAAAGAAAAATATTCTTCAGCCATCGAGACCTAGACACAGTTCTGGACCTCTATGATAGAGGCATAAAATTCGTCCTCTACACTGGCAGAGGACCGTCTGGTCCCGTGCATATCGGGCACCTTGTTCCATGGATTTTCACACTTCACATTCAACAAAAATTCAATACGCGATTATATTTCCAGCTGACAGACGACGAAAAATACCTCATAGATAACGACGCCAACTTGAAAGAAACGCGCAAATACGCATATGAAAACGCCCTAGACCTCATAGCGCTAGGATTCAAACCAGAGAACACCTTCATAATCTATGACACCGAAGACATCGATTTGCTGTACGACATTACACTTGAAGTTGCCAAACGAATCACTTACAGCACCGCCCGCAGCAGCTTTGGCTTCCAAGACAGCACCAACATAGGCTGGGTATTCTGGCCAGCCATCCAAGCCGCACCATGCTTTATCCACAAAAAACTCACAGGCGAGAATGTACCTGCGCTTATTCCTGCAGCTATCGACCAAGACCCCTACTGGAGAGTAACACGCGATATAGCCCAAAAACTCGGCTACTACAAACCTGCCCAAATCCACTGTCGCTTCCTACCTGGCCTCGGTGCAGGCGGAAAAATGAGCGCCAGCATGCCAGAAACCAGCATATTCACAATAGACCCACCCGACGTGGTCAAAAAGAAGATTTGGAACGCTTTCACAGGAGGCAAAGGCACAGCCGCAGAACAACGAAAAACAGGCGCTGACCCAACAGTCTGCAGCATATTCCAATACTACTTCTACCTTTTCGAAGAGGATTCTGGGAAACTTGCCGAACGAGAACGCCGATGCCGAGCAGGCGAAATGCTATGCGGCGAATGCAAAAAAGACATCGCAGACAAACTCAACAAATTCCTAGAACAACACAGGGAACGCAGAGAAAAAGCCAAAGATGTAATCGACCAATACCACGTAAGACGCAAATGAATTTAATAAACGCAGATATCCCATTTGGAAACGAAAATACTTCCTCGTACTTTAGTGTACTTTCTGTACTTCCTTGTCCTTCTTTGTACTCAACCTGCAAACGATTCAAAACCCCAAATTAAAAAAGCAACTTGAAACAGCTATTAAAAAAACAGAAACGGAGAATCATTTTTGGGTACTGTCACTCACAACAGCATCACGAGAAGGCACAAAGCCTAACCATAACTAGTTCTTGGCTAAAAGGTCCCTGATAAATACACTCAAAAAACTAAATTAATAGGGGCTTTATGGTAAAACTGCGTGGCTAGCAGAAAGGGAAATCAAAAGTCAGCGGCTTGAATTGGTGAGCCTAACCCATGTTGAAGCACCTCAACGCCATAATGGAGTAGACTTTTCACCGCGCTTACCCTGCTTCCAGGCACACACGCAACACCATGAATTAAACCATACAAAGACAAAAACGTCATGATTAGAAACCTAGATTTCGAATAGACCACAAGCATTAAAACAAAAAGAGACAACCTTGAAACCCAACTACTCGAAGTCCATAGAAAGCTCATCATGCCACTTCTTGCAAGCACTAGCCTCAACGGAAAAAGTTAAGGGTTTTGTTTAATTCTCGTCCAATACTCATCTTTGCTAAAGCTCCACAGCATTTTGAACATTCGTTATATGAGAGAAGACGAAGACTTGTTCTGCGAGTGCTTTTTAATTAGGTCTTGGATGGCTTTGGTTCTTAGCAATTTTCTAAGTTATGTGAAGTTCTTGTGTAAAATTGAGCAAATTAACTTCGTACGAGCAATCCAAATGGTGTGGCAAGTCACTTGTTTTTGGCACTTTTGCATTGACAGCAACTTATTTTTGTGCCTTTTTTGGCTTCAGCTTCTTCCCTCGTTATCACACTGGTTCTTACTAGTTTGCCACAGCAATCACAGATAAATTGCACTTCAGCAACACGGTCGTTAGATTGAAGAACCTTAATGGGCACACTCAGAAAGCAAAAATTCAAGGTATTCTTTCATTGTGAGGTTGGTTTCTTTGGCTCTTTTTCTGATGTCTGCGTGAACTTTTTCTGTAACGGTTATGCATTTGTATCCTTTTCGTGGCAAACTACCATTTCTCCCTTCCGTACTTTACGGTGCGATTGAATATATAACTAATGGTGAAACACAATGTTGAAACAAGTGTAAATCGTGAAACCTTATATAAATGTACGTTCGCTAAGTAGCTTAAGAGGGGAACAAAACGCCGAAAAAAGGCTTTAAAAGCATCACTGTAAAAGTTGAAGTTTACGACTATTTTTTTAACGAGTGGCTAAAGGTCAAAGAGGAATA
>JBEKNP010000065.1:0-16562 GCA_049522695.1 Bathyarchaeia archaeon
ATTCGGGACGAGCCCTTCAAACTTCTTTCTTTTCTTGTTATTAGACTTGGGATTGGTTTCTAACCTAACCTTGAGACAGATCATAGTCAAAGAGCTCGTGAGCGCAAACGACGGTTTAAACGGCGACCTCAAGCTAACCCCCTGCACTTTTTGCTTATTTTCTGCTTGTTTCTTGCTATTTTCTTGCTTATTCACAAACAAAGGATAAGGTGTATTCTCTTTGGTGGGGTTCAAACCTCCAGGTCCATAATGCGGTTCGAACTCCGCAGGGTTCAAATCCCAGCGGGCCCGTCTTAACTTTTTTCCAAGGAAAATTTAGGATTCGCCTAATTTATTAAGCGAATCCGATAGAACTAGAAAAGCGCGATGAAAAACGTAGGTAAGGTGCTACATTTATAATGAAGCAATTTGCCTCACATCGTTGATGTGCGATTTTGAGGGTTTTGAACCTGTTGGGTTTCAGGGACTGGTAGACAATAAATATGCCTTCCCGAGGCTTCAAATCCCTCCCCGCCCGCCACGGGCTTATTTTGGTAAATAAAGCTATTCCTATGAGAATTACTGCTTTCTGACTCTTTCTATTGGTTGCAATTTAATTTAGCGTTTGAACCCTCGGGTTAACACGCAAAATTACCCAGTATCAGTGAAACTATTGGAGTTCCAAGGTTTCAAGTTCAGGCTCTTCCAGGATTAATGAGGAAGCCCATCGGTTCAAGTCCGAAGGAATTCGCCCCTCTAGAGGAGAATTTATCCTGCTCCCCCTATTTTCTTGGCTGGCATTGGGCTTTAACCAATTTTGCAATTGAATATTGGGGATAGGCCCTGCACAACATTATTTATTTACTATTAACCCTTACTAACAAACAATCGGCAGCGTTCAATCCAAAAGGTAATTGCATTGATAGATACTGACAGTCTTACAAAAAAGTTTGGGGATCTAACAGCCGTAGACAATCTTACGCTGCATGTTAACGATGGCGAAGTCTTCGGTTTTCTGGGCCCGAATGGCGCAGGAAAAACAACAACTGTCAGAATGCTTTGCTGCCTAATATCAAAAACTAGTGGGAACGCAAACATAGGCGGCTATGACATAGGAAAAAAGGAAGACTCAATTAAAATAATATCAAAAACTAGTGGGAACGCAAACATAGGCGGCTATGACATAGGAAAAAAGGAAGACTCAATTAAAATCCGCAAAATCATCGGATTAGTTCCTGATAACGTTGGGTTATCTGAAAATCTGACCGCCTACGACAACATAGATTTTTACGGAAAAATATACGACTGCTCGGATGCACAAAGAAAAGAGAACAATAAGCGTTTTCTTGAAATGCTAGGACTTTGGGATAAGAGAAACGATTTAGCTGGGACCTTTTCCAAAGGCATGAAACAAAAACTCGCCATAGCCCGAGCCCTCATCCATGACCCACAAGTACTTTTCATGGACGAGCCTACTGCAAATCTAGATCCTGAGGCTGCGAAAACAGTCCGAGATTTCATCCTTCAACTAAAAAACGAGAAGAAAACAATCTTCCTAAACACTCACAACCTCGACGAGGCACAGAGAATCTGCGACAGGGTAGCAATAATGAACACGAGCCTTAGGGCAATAGGCACTCCGCAGGAACTTGAAAGGTCCGTCAGCGGCAAGAAGACAGTTATAGGATTGGAACAGAAAGTGAACGATGCAGTTTTGGCGGCACTGAAAAAACTGGCGCTCAAGAATTTGTCCAGCGGCGGCGACACGATAACATTTGACGTGGAAAACCCAGACAAGGAAAATTCACCTGTTATAGAGGCTATAGTGCTGTCGGGCGGTCATGTCAAATCAATCAATGTAGTGGGCTCCACTTTAGAAGATACCTATCTAAAACTTGTGAGGAAATAAAAATGCGGCTCTCAAAGGCGTGGATTATAGCAGCCAGGGACTTCAAAATATTTAGGCGAGTAAAAAACGTCTGGTCCTCAATTATTATTTTCCCAGTTGTTATCTCAGTCCTGTTTCCGGCGCTGCGAGTCCGTGGCTCCCCCTTACTGCTAAATACTCCAGTATCACCGGTCGCCATTGTAATGAGCGTTTTGTTCAGCGTCATTGTTTCATCGCGAGTTAATGATGCGCGCAGCGCTAGCAGTTTTGGAATTTTTATTCTCTTCCCCCTTCTGGGCATATACCTTCTCAGTGAGACAAGCATAATAACTCTTGACGTAAACAGCCTGCTTATAATCTCAGGTATACTTTTAGCAGTTGATGTAGCGCTGTTCTATGTTAGCACAGCAACTTTCCGAAGGGAGGAAATACTAACAAAGTGGAAGTAGCGAAGTTAGAGGAGGGATGTTCAAAAAAATGACAAAAGCCAAGTTTGAAATAGGAGAGACTGAAAAACACACCATTATTGTTAATGTGACCCCTCTTCTAAAATACACCGCCATAGAAGTGGATGGCGAAAAAGTCGTTAATGAATCACACTTTTCGTCATTGCCAAAAAAGTTCCAGGTTGAAGTAATAAACACGCAAAAAAATTACGCTGCGCTAAGTGGAAGTATTTAGACTTAGACACTAAAAATGGAGGTGAGAGTAACGACTGAAGAAACAATTGTGATAATTATCGTTGTAACCATTGCTCTTATGTTAATAGGTTATTTTCTTATAGGACCACCTGGTAACCGCAGATGGAATAAGAGAAAAAATTAATTCTGGACCGTTCTCGTCTACCCAAGTCACTGCAGGTGGCAAAGCTGCTCAAAAAACCTAAAGGTGCATGCGCGCGCGGGTGCAAGCACGGCTCAGTAGCGAAAAATAGTTAAACCTGCCCTTCGTAACGGCAATTCGCACTAGTTTAGCACAAGTTAACGGAATAGAAAATGCATACTGGATGAGGGCTTTTAATTAGGCTTGGTAGCGCAGATATACCAGCTTGAGGTATCTCAAAATTAAGCGCGTTGAGGATTCGCTTAAATAATTAAGCGCATCCCAGCGGGCTCACCATCGGACTCGCTTAAAAGTTTAAACGAATCTTTTTTGAAAAGTAGCCGCGTAGGCACAATCAGTTTCGGTCGTTGGTCTACAAACGAGGATTAAATAAGAAAAAATAACTATGCTATGATGAGGCATCTATTTGTCAAACGACGACAATGCGACTGAAAAAGATATGCAACAAGCGGAAGTTTTTGATGCATTGGGGCATCCTACACGAGTGGTTATCTTGAAGGTTTTAAGTGAGGGACCAGTTGGTTTTGCTGAGTTAAAAAAGAAAACTGTGATCGAAAGTAGCGGTCACCTTTTGCACCATTTAAACAAGCTTGATGGCTTGGTAAAAACCGATGAATACGGCAAATATACTCTTTCAGATCAAGGAAGAGATGCTTTACTGAGCGTGCAAACTGTGGAAAAGGTTGCAGATTTAAAGGCGAACAGGAAGGCTGCAAATTATCTTGAGCATGCAGAAACGATCTTGAAAGGTCTTTTTGTCGCGTTTGCTGCTCTGTTGGTTCTAAGTTCTGCAACGGAGTTTTACCAACTAAAAGAGATAGGGCTATTTGAGCAAACTATTGTTCTCGGCGTTGCCTTTTTTGTTTGCCTGGGTGCCTATCTTCGAATACAAGCAGAATATGTCTCAAAAGTGGAACCAGCATCAAATATTGAAAGGCAAAAAAATGAAAACTAATTATCTGGGTAATGACAGCAGCAAAAGTCACCTATTACATATCCCTGTTCCTTGGGTATATGTGATAGCGTACTTAGTTGGAATTGTAATCCAGCTTGTATATCCAATTTCCATCAGTTCAACTCTCATACTGGCAATCACTCGTATTCTCAGTGGGGTACTATTAGTGGTTGGTGTTGCCATTATAGTATGGGCTCAATTAATCTTTCATAAAGAACATACAACCACTGATCCCACCCAAACTTCTTTGAAATTGATAACCTGGGGACCTTACCGGTTTACCCGTAATCCAATGTACACAGGTTTATTCTTGACTTTTATTGGCATAGACGGGATTTTGACGTTTGTTTGGTCACTTATTCTCCTGCTTCCTGTATTATACTATGTCAACTGGATAGTGATTCCAGTCGAGGAGACGCAATTGAAGAAAACTTTTGGGAAAACCTATGAGGACTATTGCAAAAGAGTCCGTCGCTGGATATAATAATAGTAGTTAAGCAACGTTGTCTTAACGGCTTACAGCGTGAAGAACGGGCAGAAAGGCACCATTGCAAATGACATTAGCGGTGAAGCACAGAGCGTGGTCGCAAGCACATTCTAAGTCCTTTTCCATTTTTCGGTCATTTTCCATGTTTATATTGCCGAAAATGCACAATTAAGCTGGTTTAGCATAATAACCTGCAACCGCCCTAAAGGATTCTTTCGGTTCCCAAGTCATGTCCGGGTAGGTTGTGCCATGTTTTCCGTTATCCCAGTATTTTACTAGGCTGGAGCTTGCCATGTCAAGGTCGAATCTGGGATTGTCGCTGTAGGGAGTGATTTGCGACATAAATTGGAAAATAAAGGCGCCGTCGACCCCTGCTTTGTCCAGAATGCTTAGGTTTTCAACGAGTTTACGTGTTTGCCACTGCTCATCACGGACATGGACGCCTTTTGTGTGCGGTCGAATAAGTCTGCCTAAGACGGGGATTTGATGCAGGAACTGTGACTTGAGGTCGATGATGCCTCCGCCCAGGCCTGAGGAGCTTAAGAAACCTTCGGACCCGATGCCGCCTTGGTATGTGCTGTATCCGAACTCGGTTATCACAACTGGCCTGTTATGAGCGAAAGAGGGCTTGAGCATCTCGATATATGTGTCTTCAATGCGGTTGATCCTATAATGGTCAACGCCAACAAAATCGAAAAGTTCCCAATCTACAGCTTCCCAAACAAGCGAAGCATAAGTTAATTTTCCGTGAAACACTTTTCTCACTGAATTATTTGTTTTCACAAGGAATTCGTTAAGAGGCTTGTTGTGCTCGCCAGCTTTAACGCGAGACATGAACTGGGGGTTTTTTATGCGTGCCGTGAGGTTTCTTCCTGGGACAATGCCCTGCATGAACAGAGTTAACTCGGAACCGACAATGAAAACCAACCGCTCTGGATAGCGCCGATTCAACGTTTCAGCAGCCGCGGCGGCTTTTGTAACATAGTTAAGCGTCTTCTCTGGACTCTTATCCCACATTTCAGGAGAAAACCAAACTTCCAAACCTACATCCAAAGCGGATTCAGAAGCAGTCATTAATCGATCGATATTAAGACCGCAGATTCTTACGGCATTACAGTGCAAATCATTCTTTATGATCTCGAGCTCGCGACGAACGATTTTAGGATTAAAATTTGGGCGCCAATTGAAACCCATCACTCGTCCGACATCGTAGCTTACTCCTTTTCGGTTCATCTTTGGTTCGAACCTCGGCGGATCTGGATTGAGCATACGCAACGGGCGCGTCTAATAAGCATACTGTGCGGTTATTCACTAAAGAATTAATTTGTTATAATGAGGTGATTTGATGAGTGAAGAAAAATATGATAGGTTTTGAGAAACTTAAAGCTGCGTTCAACGCGCGCGCTAGTATGAGGCAGAGCAAAAAGAGCGATTCGAAAACTTCGGCTTCTGCTTATTCCTGTTGCTATAGCGCTTTTCGTGATAGGTTGACTTCTTTATTATTTCGGCAGAAAACGGAGGAATGCTTAGGTGTTAACTAATCAAGCTTTGGCTCTGATTTGCCAAAGACCCATAACATTTCCCTCAGTATCACTGAAGTATGCTGTATATCCTCTATTACCAAATTCCGTTTTGCTTACGATTATCTTGCCTCCCTCTTGTACTATTCTTTTTAAGGCATCGTCCATGTCCATTACAGTTATTGTCACAACTGGGTTAGTTACCTCTTTAGTTCGCTTAATGATTGCACCATTTACTTCAAATGGCATGGGCAAGACAACTTTCGGATCTACTCTAATTGTCAGTAGTCTTGAGTACTTGACTCCTGGAACCGGATTCAGCTCCCACTTGAAAACCTTCATATAAAAATTAGTAGCGCGTTCAACATTATCTGCTGGTATTTCAAAATGTTCGACTTTATCCACAAAAAATCACTAATCATAGTTAATAAAATAAGGATATAAAAGCGTAGAGGAAACCCGGAAAAACAATTTTTGGACTTGACCCTTTTCAAGTCTGTGTCTCGGTGGGATTTACCTTCAAAAAGACTTTGAACATATATTATGGTCAAAGCGATCAGGTCCTTGCGCGTTAAATTTAGACGTGGGTTTAGACCTAAACCCCTGCACCATATATAAGTAAAAAAGCCTATGATCCCGCTGGCTTCGCGCGGCGCGCTGTTGCAGTGATTGAGTCAATTCAAATTAGGCTTTATTCAGCCATATTTCAAAGCCAATGTCTTCATCGACGATTTCACATCGCTTGAATTTAGATTGGGCGACGAGTTCTTGGATTTGCGTCTTTGTGTATGCCGACTTAGCCAGCGATTTGAAGGTCGTTTTGGTGAAGAATGAATCGAATCGGTTTAGGTGCATCTGATCAACGAATTCATTGAGCTTAGATGTTGGGGCGTCTTTGTTCATATCGTCGATCAAGGCTTTGCCGCCTGCCTTCAATACTCTGAACATTTCGTCCAAAACTCTGACTGGCTCTGGGAAGTTCTTGAAAGCAGAGGTGCAAATTATGAAGTCAAAGTTTTCATCCTCAAAGGGCATATTGGCGGCGTCGCCTTGCCTGAAATCAACCTTAGCTCCAGCTTTTTCCGCTTTGCTTTGGGCGATTTTCACGAACGTCTTGCTTATGTCTAAGCCAGTTATGCTGTAGTTGCCAAGCTTTGCAATTTCAATCGACAGGTAACCTGGGCCAGGTGCCACTTCAAGCACGCTGCCGTTTGGGGGTGTGCTGCCGCTTGCCAGCTTAGCCCACGCCTTATACTGTTCAATCATGTGCTTCTGAACTCTGTCATACTGCTTGGCAACAATGCCCTCCATCGCTATGCCCTTGTATGGTTTCCTCTTTTGCATCTGAACATTTGTTGTCATTTCTATTTTCTCAAAAAGCAATGGCACAACATGCAATAAATAGTCAACTCACCTAAAGTTACTATCTGCACACAACAGGAGTGCCGTGAATGGCTTTTAGGAAAACATCGAGTTACCATTAGTCATGAAAAGATAGCCCGTTGTTTTTGTTATTGGCTTACCAAAAATCATATTGTTAAGGCGGCAGATCATACGGAACACCATGTGCCGGATAAATTCTCTTTACCTTCAATTTCCTGAGCCGTTGCCAATTACTGAAGGCATCAGAGCCTGCTGGAGAAGCGTTTTCAGTGGGTAGGTCTCCAGTGAAGGCGATACCGCCATTTAATATGAGCGTAACATGATCTTGACTATGTCCAGTAGTTGGGATTATTTCGCCCTTAATACATAGCGATTTGAGGAAGACTCGGCTATTATTAAACGCCAACACGATATTACCTTCATCTTTAATCTCATGGAACTGCATCGGCGGTCGAATAAACTTCTTTTGCGCATTGAGACAAGTTACTTGCGACTCCATCACTATGAGCTTAGCACCCTTATCTTTCATCTCCTGAGCGATGGCACCATGGTCCATATGGTAATGCGTAATGAGAACGTGAGTTATATCCTTAACGGAGAGCCCTTGTGCTGCAAAACGCCACTTGAGTTCTTGCATTCCATTGGGCCAGCCGACGTCTATGAGAAGCTTGGCCGCCTCTGTGATCAATAGGTAGCAATTGACCGATCTATATCCAACATTAAGTATCCTCAACGGGTGGATCATGGACAATTAATGGAGAGATAAATAATAATCTTTGATCAGCGATCAACTAAACTCTTTATTGGGTTCATTATTTGAAGCCGAGGATGAATTGCGCTTACCTTCAAAATAGCGCAGAAGCCACTAGTCAAAGGCAAACGGCATAAGAACTTGAAAAAGCAAAACATAAGTCAGCGAGCCTTGCCAGTTAACAAAATGCAACCGTGTTATTATGAAGGAGTGTTTAGTTTATTTTGGCATAGCTTAATTCAACGGCACCTGAAGCGAACGCCTTCGTGCCGATTAGTTTCAGCTTCTGCCTCACATCAAGGTCTTTTAGCAAAAGTTTTCCATTGCCCAAAATCACAGGATGGACAACAATCAGGTATTCGTCAATCAACCCCAATTTCGCAAACGTCTGTGCTACCGTTGCACCTCCCACTACAATCATGTTCTTTCCTGGCTCCTGCTTTAGTTTCTGGATTTCTTGGGCGAGGTTATTTTTATACAGAGTGGAGTTTTTCCATTCTACGCTGTTTAGCGTACTTGAAATTACAATTTTTCTGATTTCGTCCGCATACCGTGAAAACTTTTTGTCGCTTTCAGAACTCTGAGGGTTACTCGCCGCTGCGGGCCAATATTTCTCCCATATTTGATAAGTTCTTCGTCCCAGAATCACAGTGTCTGCAAGATCGAGATTTTTCCACATTTCTTCATGGAGGTCTTTCCACATGTTTTCATCAGTGAAAGATGGAAGATACTCCATTTCATCGTTTGGTCCAGTGGAGAAACCGTCAAGTGTCATTTGCATTGATAAGATTATTTTTCTCAAAAAATCACCAAATTAAACCACTCAAATAGCCTATAAAAATGTTTTTTTAGTTTGTTCTCGCAGCTTCAAAAAGGAGTTTGCACTGTTGCAGGCTTTCATTTTTTCTAAGTGTGGCTAGAAACAAGTATTGGCACAAGCAACGTTGACTCAATTAATTTTTAGTTTTTCTTTTTTGATCTGCCAATATCTTCATCTTGGCAAGCTCAGGTTTTTGAATGTATAAAATGATCGCGTTTGCGTGACCGCGTCCTAAGCCAAAGTCAGCCTTGAGCCAAGCAAGTAACTCGCCATATTTTGTTAGCCCTTTCTCTTTTGCTAATGTTTGGAAATATTCGGGATCCTTGCCCGTCTTAGCCTTAATATTATCAATGTATGCCTTGTACGTCATGGTTTTTCACTTTAAGTTGGTAGTCTGATAAGTTGCTGCTATAACGCCTTTGTCGGTCGTTTTTGTACTTATGAGCTTTAGAGAAGTAAAAGGGACTCCTTCAGCAAAAAGACGACGTCCTTCTCCCAAAACTAGCGGATGAATCAAAAGAACATACTCCTCTATGAGATTGCTCGGCATTAATGACCGTATCAATTCCCCGCTGCCCATTATCACAAGGTCCTTTTTTTGCTCTGCCTTTAGCTTAGAAAGCTTCTCTTCAACGTTGCCATTTATGAGCGTGGAATTTTTCCATGGTAAAGGTTCCTTCAGCGTTCTAGATACTACGTACTTTTGGGTGTTATCCATGTACGACGAGTAAGGGCTGTCAGTTCGCTTAGGCCAGACAGTATAAAAATTCTCAAAAGTTGTTCGGCCCAATAGCAAGCCGCCTGCGTTTGTCATAGCCTCTCCTGCTGCGGGCATCGCTGCATACGGTGCACCCCATCCACCATGCGTAAAGCCTCCACGAGTATCTTCATCAGGTCGCGCTGGCGCTTGCATCACCCCATCTAATGAAACATTCATGAAAACAATGATTTTACCCATATTCACACCAAGCGTTTGTGTTTTTTAGACTGATTGTGGAATAGTTTTTCGCTAGAAAGCCCCTGCAGCATTAGGCATGTTGGGCATGATTTGTTGAGTTATGTCCCAGTATTCGACGATTTTGTCGTTTTCAAATCGGAAAAGATGTATTTGCCTCAAACCACCTTCACCGGGTTTGGATTTGTTGTTCAGGACATTACTATATGCGGCAACGAAATTTCCGTCGGCGAGGAGCTGGCGAACCTTGAATTCCATTTCTGAACTTTGCGCAGAAAGGTCTTTTGAAGCCGCTATCATTGCGTCAGTTAAGGCTTCTATGCCGCCACTTGTGAATTGATTGTGGGTCTTGCAGTCAGGCGTAAAGAAACGCAAGCCTTCCTTAAACTTTCCTATTGCTAAAAATTTGAAATATTCTGTGATAATAATCTTTCGATCGGCCTCTTTTATTAAATCAGAATTGGTCTTTGGCATATTTTTCAACTACCTAAAAATCGATACTTGAAAGGAACCAAAAAAGTTCTAATAAACATTGCTAATCAAAATCCTTTGCCTAGAACAAGCCAAATAACGATTAATGGTAAGCATGTTCATAGTAAAACCATTGTTTAAGCGTGAAAACTTCAGGCGATTTGGGGTATGTTAGGAATGGCTTGAAAAAAATTTTTACTGATAAATTGGGGCTAGGATCCCCCGCCCAACACTAGCTGAATATCTCCAATAACATGGTGAAAATACTTTCCAACCGTTTGAAACGCGGATTAATTCTTTTCTTTTAGCTACGGTTTTGAACCCTTTTGAGGCTGTGTGAAAACTAAAATCGAGCTCAGAAAATTGCTTCAAATGCGTATTTTGTAGTATTTTAATCCAACATTATTTTAATAAAACTAGTAATTTTCTGAAATTTAAATTAGTTTTTACACAGTCTGTTTTGGGTATGGGGACGGGCAGCTTTGAACCTTCGATATTAGAAAAGGGATTCGCTTAAATAATTAAGCGAGTCCCAGCGGGCCCGCCAGTGGGCGCCGCCAACTGGCTGGCGAGGAAATACGGGAGCCTAAAACGGCCGGCTGGTCCTACCTCTTTCTCCTCTTAATTCTTTAAGTTCTTTGATCTCATTTTCCGGGATAAAACGATAGTATTTTTCCAACAAATCAGAATTGGATAAGTCAACAATTGCACCGGCAAAATCGTCTTCATCATTTGGGAAAGTTTCTTCAAAAACCCTGTCAAGCTCTTCTTTTGTTGCAACTTTATAAAACAGTCTTGCCTTATCTGGGAGCTCTTGAAGACTGAATATTTGCCCCGGTTTGAATCCTAATGTACGCAAAATGTCTTCCAGAAGTTTGTCTTCCTTAATTACTGTATCCCTGATTTTTGAGCCCCTTTCGAATTCCATAAACATTGGAGTTTTTGGCATAGTCTTCACCGACTGAAAAATAAGTAAATTGTCGTATTTCTTTTCTGGGACCTGAGAAAAAATCGAGAGGGCTTTTAACATTGATACGGTCGTATCAATGTTAAAATATTTAGCTAAACAACAAGGTTCCTCAATCTATCGTGGGTAATGCTGCGAATAAGATCGTCGTGGGCTTGCCGCGCTCTCAATTTTTCCATGTCAATGTTGCTTTCGATCGCTGTTCTGATCTTAGAGCGCAGAATCTCAGGAGAGAGAGCATCCAACTCGACTGAGTATTTCACGTTTGGGTATTTTTCCGCAAACCACTTTGCCCGGCTATCTTTCGTTTTCTCAGGATTGCGTGGAAGATTATATTGTAGAACATCCGCCTCATTAAGAGCGACTTCATCCAAGTCTACGTTAGCAACGCCATATAATTTAAGACGTCTAAGTATATCTGGCATCATGTTTTTTCCGGTAGCGTTCAAATCTCCAAAGTAAAGGATCTTTAACTTCTGGCCTCTCGCTATTGCAGTTTTAAAATTCTGTGCCGATTCCCAAATAATGGGGGTGCTTTGGCTGCCTCCGCCCGGAACCAAATAAACACCGTATCCTCGCGTAACGTTGTAAAATATCTCTTCTAAGCTGTGTTTTTCTAGCCAGACTTCCACATATGTACCTTGGTCAATATGCCAATCCCTTCTGAATTGATTTACTGCAGCATTTAAAATTTCAGGCATGTTATCCCAGACAGGAGGTCTTCTACGTTGACGTGTTTTGTCGATTATCCAATCCATATTAATTAATCCGCAGTTACGGGCTTGCACCATCAACCGTTTCACAAGGTCATATTTGCCGCTGGCCAACAATTGCACAGTAACCAGGTGATAATAGATTTGTCTGACAATAACTGGCGCGTTAGCTTTAGCAAATCGTCTAGCCTCTAAGAGAATATCTATATTAGCGACAGGCTTCCAGTTTTTGAAAACAGGATATGGCTCTGGCCAGCTGAGCTGTCTACAAATTTGCAGCTGCTTGAAATACTCGTCCACATTTCCCAGTTTCTCGGTAAAAGTGACCATTCTAATCCCCTCTGAGAAGCGACATATCCTGGTCAATAGCCTGCCATAACTCTCCACGCGTTACAGTTTTTCTTGTTGTCAAGAGACGGCCTAGCGCTAAGTCATTAACGTTGAAAACTTCAGAGGCGTTCTTTTTATCTTCAGTTTCTTGCGGATGACCTGCAAAAGAAGTATTGCTCAACGAAGCTGCTGGTCCGTTTTCTTGTTCAGGCGTGTTGCTGGCGCAGATTTGTTTATCTTCTTCTTGAGAAGTTAGCAGTTCTCTTGCTCGGGTGAAACTAAGCTTTCCCTCCGTGAGCTGCTCTTGAACATACAAAGGCAGTCTCAACAGGTTCAGTCTTTGTTCCACGAAGCCTCGGCTTCTACCTATTACACGCGCAATTTGTTCTTGAGTCTGCCCGGCTTCGATTCGTCTCGCAAAGTCGCGAGCTAACTCAATGGGTAAAAGATTTCGTCGGTCTAAATTTTCAACAAGTTGCAGGTCCCTGGCTTGAGAGTCGGTTAAATCCTTCACAAAGCAACATATCGTTTTAAGGCCAATGACCTTATGCGCTCTGAAGCGTCTTTCGCCATGAACAATCAAGTATCTGTTAGCGTTCGGCCGTACGAGTATCGGCTGCAGTAGACCATCTTGCTTGATGCTTTCTGCAAGTCTTTTCAGGCTTTGGTCGTCAAAATATTTTCTTGGTTGATCAGGATCGGGATCTATCAGCTCAAGGGGTAAGTTGACGGCATTAAGACTGAACTGTTCCTGCGGTTTCTGCTGATAGGTTGAATCTGCATTTTCATTTTCAGTATTATTCATGTGAAGCATGACTCCGGCGGTGAGTTGTCTTCTGAGGCCTCTTGGTTGAGGGCCGGAGAAGCCTCATTTTTTTTAAGAAGGAAAACGCACGAATTGGTGGTTTCAAGAATAGCAATTTTTCCATGAAGAGCCATTGATAAAAGCATCATCCTGGCAGTTGACCAAGAGATTTTAAGATTGGTTGCAACATAGTCGGTGGTAGTTGGTTTCGCTGTCTCATGCAGCAGATTTAATATTTGTTTTTCAATTTTTGGATCTTCAAATTTTCTAACTGGCATTCAATCACTACATAAGAAAAATAAAAAACGCAAGACAACTCGTGAGAGGACAACGGCGTATCGAAGAACTGGTTATTATCGGATGACCGATAATTCAGGTTCGTTTAGTGCTTTTTCGTCACGTGACGAATTTTCACTAACGAAATGGAAGCAAGCTAAATGACAATTATGGCACGTAGCATAATTGCACTAAACGATAATCGATCAAAGAAAATTCTCCACGTGGAGAAATAATTGTGCCACGTGGCACAATTTACACTAAACGAAACTAAACAAGTATACTAAGCGATAATGTTTCACGTGAAACAATTACACTAAACGAACCTGAACAAGTACACTGCAAGTACACTGAACGATAATTGTTCCACGTGGAACAATTGCACTAAACGAACCCTAAATGGAACAACAACATTATACATATTTTTCTAGTGTAAAGGAAAAGGAGAGTGAAAATTTGAAAAACCAGGCAGAGATTGAAAATCAAATCTGTGAGATTATCGAGAAAAACGGCTTGGACCCTCTTGAAACCCAGTTTATAGCGAACAAATTGCAGCTCAGTTGGGCAACAGCTAACAGAATTCTACTGTCGATGAGTCTGAAAGGCGAATTGACAGCATTAAAAACCAGCAAGGCATTCGTGTTTCTTCCACCCTGCACAATCACGCTGAAAAAATAAGTTTTTCACGGATGAAGAGAGGGTTGACGAAGAGAGAGGGCTAAGATCGCCCCCGCATTTCTTTTCTATGTTGGAATTTTTTGCAAGCACAACCTCCACTTTTCTGTTTTTTCTAGTGAGAAGGAATCTCGGTGTATCTAAAATTATTTTCTTCCACGAGAACCTACTGCTACTCTACAATTTTTTGATATTGTATGTATGGTATGTATGTAGAATATTGAAAAATCTCTTTCTAGATCTAGACAGTACCTTTCTGAAACAAATTTTTAAGCTTAGCTTTCAGGTCCTCTACTTTTTTCATTTTTTCTTATGTAGGGTTTTGAGGCCCTGCAGGAAAAAAGAACTTGCCCACAGACAAAGAACAAAATAAAGTAATAATCAAAATTAGCGGTGAAAGAACCCGCGTTTTAAAAACTCTAAAACAAGTTGAATCAGTTTTTCCGTTGTTCCTAGAGGGAAAAGAAAAACCAAACGACAAGGGAGATGGAATTCACATCTTTTTGGTTGTAGCTTGTTCCGATCAGGAGGCTTAAGAATTGCCGGAACAGCCAGAACAAGGGTCATCATCAAATAACGAAGCCATACATACGATACATACTATACATACAAATGATGAATCTGCCATACATGCCGTAAATACGTTTACAGAAAATAACACGCCTGATGTGCATAGTTTTAGGTCAGGCGTCAAAGAACATGTTACACTCAGCCTTGATTCAGGGCTTCATAAGTTTGGTATTGAGAATAGCTCCCTAGTGGGATATCGCCATTTTGGTGATCTTGTTGACAAAGCGGTTGTTGAATTCTTTGAGAAGCATATTCCAGAGTCCCGTCGGCCTCTTATTGTGAATTTCAATGGTTGCCCCAAAAAGCCTGGCGAATTAAATCAGAACAAAAGCCTTCAATTATATATGCTCAAGGAAGATCTAAGCGTGGAATTAACTAAAATACCTAGCTACCTCCACAGGATGACGCTACAAAAAACTCCACCGTTTGAAGGGTTTATTGCTGGCCTGCGGCGGGATCTGAAGAAAATAGTGCTTAAATCAACTAACTTTGCAGAGCATACGCATATTGATGATCCAGAGCTAAACACGCTACTAGAACGAGCTGACAAACTGCTTAAAGAAAGCTCTATTAAATCGGCGGGTGCGTAAAATATGCGGTTTCGATCGTTATTATCGAATAGTTCTAGCTAAAGCTACAGGTGCCGAAGCCGGGGTCTGTTCCGCATGCTTCTCAAGAATGCTTTTAGCCGACATCTACGAGTCCTCCTGTTTTGCTCTACCTACCTCTGAGCAGCTGAAGGCAGAACCCTATCCCTGCAAGTTTGAATTCGAATGCACGCAGGAAGGCAAATTTAAAGCTGAAAGCTACCGGAGCACGCATGGCGCGGTGTAGGTTACAGAGCTTGGCGCTTCATCAATTGCATTTTTCTATAGAGGAGATAAAAATGGATGAAAGCCAAACTTCGGAAGAAAAAAGTAAAGCAGTTCGAGAATTCTTGCCTTTTTTCCTGCATCAGCATGTCCATAATTTTATCTGCTTTTGTTCTTTCTTCTTCCAACAAGATCGCTGCTTTTTGGTCTAAGACTATACCACAGGCTGGACAGAATTGGGCGTTTGAACCGCTTTCCTTTCCACATCTTGGGCATTTTACCAACGTGATAGCCATTTGCTTCTTGTCTTCTTGGTCGATTGTTATTCCGTTTGATGCTAACAGAGCGCCATCGACGTCTCTGCCGCTTAGATGAACATATGTTGAAGCCCTATCTGAGCCTTGAACCCAACCGAGAAGTTCCTTCATTTGTGCTTCTTTTAGAATGCTTGCCAGTTCTGTTGCCCTTGAGTGCCTCATAAGATGAGTGTAGATTCGCTTCTGCAAACCTGCTTTTTTGACAAGCCTTCTGAGCATTGCCCTGGCGCCATTGTAAAGTAATGCGTCGTATCTTCCGACTGTGCCAATGCCGATCCAAAGAGGAGCGTTTAAGTCGTTTCTCAGAGGATGCATACTCAACCATGAGGCTAATGCTGGCGCTGAAGCAATAATTCTGACTCGCCTGGGGCCTGTTTTCCCGTCAACCATTAGAACCCCACCGTGTTTGTCGAACGTCACGTGCTTTATGCACAGTGAAAGAGTTTCGCCAATTCTGCATCCGGACTCGTAATGAGTTAGAATCAAGGCTCTGTCTCTAGGATTTTCAGAGGCTTCGGCAAGTTTTTTTAGGTCTTCCCCTGTTAGAAGGGCTTCTGGAAGCAAACGTTTAGTCTTGCACGCGGGTTTTATCCATCTGACTTCCTCTGGAAATTCACCCTGTTCTTCATCGCAGCCTCTTATCCATTGGAAGTATTTTCTGATTATAACTTTGTAGTCGTGTTTGGTATTTTCGGTGTAGCTTGCGGTGTTGATGTGGCTTATTACTTTCTCCATGCCTTTCCTATCGAGACTGCCTAAGGGTTGCCCAGCAATTCGGGCAACTACGGTCAAATGGTTGATGTATTTGACGACTCTTTGCTTGGTCATATTTTTTGCCAGCAAATGGTCAACAAATTCTCTTATGCAGATTTTGTCTTCTTCCGATACGTCTGGTTTTGATTTCAATCGTTTCAGGGCTTGTTCAAAGATTTTTTCGATTTGATATATTTCTATTCGTTTGTTCGGGTTCACTTTAGTACCCATAAGAGAAATAGGTAATGTGGGAACTGAACTCGAACTATGGTGCCGGGGGTGGGACTTGAAC
>JBEKNP010000066.1:0-13783 GCA_049522695.1 Bathyarchaeia archaeon
ACAATGGTCATGGAACCCGCAAAGACACCAAACCAATGGTATACACGCGTACCAGCCCAAACCTGCTCAAAGATAACTTAGCTAACAAACTATAAAAAACGAATTGTGCACACGTCTATAAAGTAGTTTTAGGAGGATTTTTTTGGATAAAGTAGTGCATTTTGAAATACCCGTCGATAATGTTGAAAGAGCCAAAAAATTTTATAAAAGTGCCTTTGACTGGACATTGATTCCGGCTCCAGAAATGAACTATACAATGATTCACACAACGGAAGTTGACGCTATGAACATGCCTAAGGAACCAGGCGCAATCAACGGTGGAATGATGCAGCGCAAAGACCCCATAAAGTGCCCAGTATTAACTATTAGCGTTGAAAACATTGATCAAGCAATAAAAAAGGTTCAAAGTTTAGGCGGCAAAATCGTCATGGGCAAAATGGAAGTCCCTAACATGGGAATCTCGGCGTATATTCAAGACTCTGAAGGAAACATTTTAGGCCTTTGGCAAGCAACCATGAAACATTAAGCATTAGCTATATTTTAAATTTTTCAGAATCCCTTTTTTTAATGTTGTTTTGTTAGCGGACTTTATCTTTTTGGCTTAATCTTTTTTGGTTAAGCAACTTTTGATTTTTAAGCTTACCAACCCTTGTTAGCTCTGGCTCCACGCTGTTTGAGGGCTCTTCATCCAGTCGTGCCCAAAAATTTCTGCTTCCCCGTTTTCAATGCCCTCAACTATTCGTTGCGCTGTATACTCAGGCGGATCAGCTTTACTAAATGCTTCCTGCGCCCCTGGCGATTCTTCTTGCCTTTGCAGTGAAGCATCTTTGATCGTGTTCTTTTCAAAGTCGGTAAGGGTAATGTAGGGGTAAACAACGCTGACAACTATTTTGTCTTTTGCAAGTTCTTCTCTTGCAATTAGGCTGAGGTGAGCTAACGCACGTTTTAGGGCTGAATATGGACCGTTATCAGGCAAGTACATCAATGCTGTTCCTGAGCTTACGTTAACGATTGTTCCTCCACCTTGCCGCCGCATAAGCGGAATAACTTCTTTCATAGCAACCAGCGGACCAACAACGTCTAAATCAAAAAGGTAACGGAAAATTTCGATGTCCGTCTTCTCAACCGGTGCATCGTATCCTCGACCAGCATTATTAACAAGAATATCTATCCGTCCAAAGTGCTCATACGCCTGCTTAACCATGTTCTTAACATCTTCAACCTTAGAAATATCTGCAGTAACGGCAATTGCTGCGGGCAGTTCCTTGGCAAGCTGCGCGAGTTTGTCTTTTGATCGGGCGACTAAAGCCAGCTTTGCACCTTTGCTGGATAGAATTTTGGCTGTAGCTAATCCGATGCCGCCAGATGCCCCAGTGACAACGGCAACTTTTCCTTTGATGTCCATCTGATTTCCTCTAATCGATGCGTTTGAGAATCTGCGCTGGACTCTTTAGAGGAGCCTTTGGAAAGCCGCCCTTCGGGTAGCCAAAGATGACTGCGGCATGGACGTCATGGTCTTCTGGGATGCCAAGGCTCGGTTTAATCTTTGGGTCGTTTGCAGTGGGAACCGCTGTGCCTATCCAGCAGCTTCCGATGCCCAGCGTGTAGGCGGCAAGCATCATGTTTTGCGCTGCCATGGTACAGTCATAAACTACGTAAGGAGATTTAGCGCCAGAAACAAAAATCAAGAGCGGCGCATTGTAGAAAATGTTGTAGTTTGGATCCGTCAGTCGCTTTTTTAAGCCAACTAAGCCTTCGTCGCCAACATCAGGCAACGCCCGAACCAATGCAGGCTTTGCTATATCGGAAAGGCGGTTCATTTCTGCTTTTTTGGTGACGATTGTGAATTTCCAAGGTTGAACGTTGATGGCTGAAGGCGCATAAGTTGCCGCTTCAAGCATCGTTTGGATTACTGATTCAAGAACAGGTTTATCTTCATAACTGCGAATTGCTCGCCTTAATTTTATTGCTTCAATAACAGGATTTGTAACCATAAAATTTCGCCAATGTATAGAAAGATTGTAGGTTTATAAAAACTGTTCCCTAACAGAAAAGACGCCAGTTTTATTTTTTTAATACGGTAGGCGCACTGTTGCTGTTGAATTTGCCTTCAGAAGGTCAATTGGTATGCTTTGTACTTGGTCGTTTCAGTTGTAAAAAGTAGGCAGGGCCGTCATTTTTGTTAACTGATTTCTTTATCACAATTTAGTAAAGAAGACAGACTGCTATTTAGTTTCTCTTGCTAATACGAGGTATAGTTTCTCCAGCGTTTCTCCGTTGTTTCTAGATGGTATTCACTTGGTTTTTTCCTGAAGTGTGCTCAAATAGGAAGTTAAGCTTTCAATGCATTGCATTTCTCGTCCAACCAACTCCCGCAATTCACGCCAAAACAGAACATTTATCTTAATTTTTGACCATTCCAAGCTGCGTTGGAGGCGTAAGGTGCCTTCTTTGCCTCTTCTGTCAAAGTCTAAGAGGAGAATAATTTCGTGGCCGCCGAGCTTTTCTATTTCTGCGGTTGCTTCAAGGAAGGATTTGCCTCCAGTTTTCACTGTCAAGATTGCACCGTTAACGCCTAACATACGTAGGGCTTGGGCGTCTTTTTTGCCCTCAACAATTATCGGCCTGCCCTTCGCTGATTCTTCAGTTAATTTTGTTATGATGAGCTGGATTTTTTCCTCTTTCTTTTTCAGATGTGTTGACAACAGTTTTACCTTGTTATCTTAGCTTGCCGCACAGTTTCCAAACAGTCTTTAGCTTCTTTGTTATTTGCGAAGTAGCGTCTAACAGGCTCAAGTATGTCTGCAAGCTGGGTTGCAACGCCATTTTTCAGGTCTTGAGGATGCAGTTTACCTTCTGCATAAGTGGATTCAAGCTCTTGAAAACTTTGGAACTGTATGGTTCCTCCAAATTTTGTTGGACGCTCGATTTTGAAGACCGCTTTTTCTCGGAAAATTATGTACTTGCAGATGTCAAGCACCGGGTTGAATTTAACGGTTTTTTCTGGACAGAAAGCTTTCGCTATTTTCTGCTTTATTTCCTCTGGGCTGTCATAGATGAAAATGCATGTTTGAGGCTTGCTCTTAGACATCTTAGCCGAAGCTACGGCTTCTTTTTCCTGCCCCTCTGGAATCGGCCAAATTTTAGGCTTCTCTAAGCCTTGCAACAAATGATGGTGAACGCAGACGGGTTTCCAGCAACCGATTTTTTCGCCTATTTCCCTTGCAACCACGTTTGCTTTTCGCTGGTCCATGCCTAACTGGCAAATTTTTACTTTCATGTGGAAAATGTCTGCAACCTGCATGGGCGTGTACAGGTAGTCTGAGACGTAGTGGGCTTCAGCTTCTTTTCTTCCCGCAATCTCTAAGGTTCTGGTGGTTCGGGCAATGGTTAAGTTTTTTGCGATTATAACTGTTTTAGCCCAGTAATCAATGTCCTTGTAGAGCTCATCTGAATAAATGAACTCGACTTTGTCGCCGGGCACACCGAGGGCAAGCCATGAATGCCTAAAGAGGTCAGCGGCTTTGCGGATGAGAGTTAAATCGCCGTCTAGCTTGTTGTTTAACCATGCGTGCCACGTTGACAAATAGGCTTTAAAGTGCACGCCTGCTTCTGCAAAGTCTTTCATTTTGTAAGCGCAAATAACGCCCGTCCCCAAATGCGCCAGACCAGAGGGCTCCCAACCGTTATAGGCTACAGGATGCTCTTCTGTTTCCAAAAGGTTACGCAAATCTTCCGACGTTATAACTTCTTCTGTTGGCGGTCTGCAGATTAACTCAATTTTCTTTTCTATGTCCAAATTACGCTCATCTTCCTAGTGTTTCCTAGGTTTAATGTGGGTGTTGAACTTAAAAATTTAGTATATTTTTTCTCGATTTCATGACATTTAGGCTTTAACTCTTTTCGTCAAACGTATCATGTACCTTTTCTCATCCAGATTTCTTATGCGGCTGTCAATTAGCCCCTGATTTCTTGCTTCGCTTAAGACTTGATTAAATGACACAATCTGAGGATTTGCGGCTTTCTTGTTCATTATGACTACCCAGATTTCATGATATTTGCCTTTATTTTCTTTAAAAAACTGCTTAAGCTCTGCTAAGCTCTTGGGTTCAAAAGTTACGGATTCAGCCACGAGTTAACACTTCCATTTTAGATAAGCTATAAAAGACGAATTGTGCACGCTTCTAAATAAATTAATAACTTTTAGAGCAAAACAGCGTTAAACGTAGAGTGCTTGAAATTTCTATGAGGAGTTAAAAAAGAAAATGGAGACTATTCTTATTTTTTCGAACTCAACCTTAACGGCTATATTTTCCTGGATAATAAATAGTCTTAGCAGTTTGTTTCAGTTCTTTAAATCGGCATCTGTATTCCCTTTTCTTGTTTTTGAGGAAAAACGAAAAAGGAGGCACAATTTATAAAGCTAAGTAATTGTTTTTCAAACATGAGCGTGAACCTGGTATGGTTTTGGTTGTTGCCGCTGTCGGCGTTAGTGGTTCAGGAAAAACAGTAACGTTAGAATACTTGATTTCTCGCCTCTCAGCCGAAGGCTATAAAATCGGCTCAATAAAACATGTCCACCACAAGGGCTTCAGCATGGATAAAGAGGGCACTAACACTTGGAGATACGCTAAGGCAGGCTCCAAAGTAATTGTAGCAATTTCACCTGAAGAAATAGACATAATTAAGAAAACCCAGATGGCGCTCAATAACTTGGACCAGATAATGGCTCTACTGCAACAGGAGAAGCTTGACATTGTTTTCATTGAAGGCTTCCACAGTTTAATCGCTAAAAGGCAAGACGTACCCAAGATTATTACCGCAAAGGACCAAAATGGCCTTGAGCAGACTTTAGAGGGTACGGTTCAGCCGATCTTAGCGATTGCAGGCATAGTAGCCCAAAACACAAGCAACTCAACCTACACCAATATACCAGTAATTAAGGTTCCCGAAGACGGGCAAAAACTTGTGGAAATAGTCAAAAAACAATTAGAAAAGCCACAGAGCAAACCCAGCAAAAAACCAGTTAACTGAGGAAAATCGCATGGCTAAACGGGCTGCACTTATACTGGCAGGAGGAAAAGCCCGCAGGTTCCAGTCGAAGGGCAAAAAATGGGTAGACAAAGCCCTCGTAAAGCTTTCAGGAAAACCTCTTTTAGTTCACGCTGTTGAAAACGTTCAAGGCGTTGTTGATGAAATTGCAATATCCGTAAACGATGAGGAAAGGAAAGCAAAATACGCTCAAATCCTAAAAGAATATGTTTTAACAGACATCCAGATAGTTATTGACGAAAAAAATAATCATATTAGTGGCCCTACCGTGGCAATCATGTCGGGTTTGAAATCGGTTCAAGCTGATTATTGTCTTACTTTGCCTTGTGACATGCCTTTTGTTCAACCAGCTGTTGCTGATTACCTGTTTAATGCGGCGGAAGGTTTTGAGGTGGTTACTCCAATGTGGCCTAACGGCAGGCTTGAAACCCTCATAATGGTGCTTGAAAGGAACAGCGGCTTAGAAATCACTAATACACTGTACAGGTTGAGGCGGCCACGTTCAGACGATATACCGCGAGGCGCCTCCAAAATACTGTTTGCTTCTCCAATGAACCATATTACAACGCTTGACCCGGAACTCAAAAGTTTCATCAACATTAACTTTAAAGAAGACTTAAATCGGCTGCAGACCCGCTGGACTCATGGTCCAGTCACAGAAGATATGCAAGTAAACTTGGGTGTTTTATCAATTTCTGATTTGCAACTTCTTCGAGAGGGCGCAGAAATGTTCCAAGACGGCAAACTTTCGGAGGCACAGAGCACATTTGCTTCATGCGCCGGCAACTTTGAGGTTTCTAACAGCTTTTTTTGGGCAGCGGTAAGCGGAGAAAATCAAGGTGAAGCATTTCTGAAGCTGTCTCAGCAACAACTTGACCCCAAAGCGGCTACTGAACTGGATTTTGAGGGCAAAGAGGCTTTCCTTGGGGCTGCAAACAACTATCGAAGAGAAGCTGAAATACACGAGGAAAACCGTTGCTGGTTGCTGGCGGAACTATCTTTGGCTGATAAATCATGGTGCGAATCATGGGTTATGGGGAAGCAAGGTAATGTCCACAGATATCCGCGCAAAGTGCTGTAAACTTGCTTAAGCAATTTGCACCAATTCTAGTTTTCCGAACAAGTGAACATCTACTTTTGTGCCTTTAGCTAAATTTGTGTGTGGCGGAATTATTGAATACCCGTTTGATTTGACAATGGTTGTTAACGCGCTTGAACCACCCTCAACCTGCTCAGCTAAGAGTTTATCTTCGGCTCGTTTTAGGTGAACCAGTAGAAACCTGAATTGTGGACCAGAATCAACCGCTTCAGTCAACTCAGCGATTAAACATGGAATCAAACCGTCTCCTGGCAAACCGCAATAAAGGCGGATTAAGGGAGCCACAAAAAGGTAAAACCCAGCGATACAAGACCCGATGTGACCCGGCAACATTACAACTGGCGTACCCTTAACAACGCCGAAGCCTGAAACAGCTCCAGGTCTCAACAAAACACCGTGCACGACAACGCCTGGTTCGCCGAGCGAGTTTATGGCGTCGGGAACAAAATCTTTCATGCCTACCGATGTGCCGCCAATAGTAACAACCATATCGGCTTCTAGCAAGGCTTCACCGATTTTCGCCTGCACTTGGTCTAAAGCGTCAGGCATTATCCCCTTCAACTTTGCCACGGCACCCAATTCAGATGCTAGCCCCGCAACGACTAAGGCGTAGTTATTTGCGATTTTTGCTGGGTCTTTTTTGCATTGCTGAATTAGCTCGTCTCCGCCCGACAGAATGGCGATGCTTGGCTTTTTGAACACTTCAGCTTCAGACATTCCAATTGATGCGAGCAGCCCAATGTCTTGCGGTCTTAAAACTTGACCTCGCTTAAGAAGTAAGGCGTCTTGTTTTACGTCGTCTCCAAGCGGTATTATGCCCTCGCCTGGCTTTACTTCTCTAAGTATCTCGATTTTGTCGCCCTTTAATCGGGTTTCTTCCACTTTAACGGTTGACGCGGCTCCTTTAGGTATTGGGGCTCCACAAGCAACGTAAATTGTTTCTCCACTTGTAGCTTGAGCATTAGTTGGGTAGTCAGCAGGGAAGAGTTTACCAACAACTTTAAACACAGCAGGCCTTGAGGCTGATGCGCCTTCGGTGTCTTTTGGGTTGATTGCATAGCCGTCGATGAAGGTTTTATCATAGCCGGGTATGTTAATGTTTGAATGAGCATCTTTTGCTAATACTCTGCCTAAAGCTTCGGCTAACCCGATGTTTTCGCTGGATAGTGTTTTTGAGCTTACTGCGTCAAGTAGTTTGGTTAATGCTTCTTGGGGGTTAGCACGTTTTGGCAGTCGCCTAATATCAGGTCTATTCATCACGAACGCCTACAGGATTATTCTTTCTACTCCAGTGTAAATATTCATACGCTTCCCACGCACAAACCCCACTAGGGCAATGTTAGCTTTTTCAGCCGATGAAATGCCCGAATTAAGAACCGCCGCCACGGAAGCAACAACAGGTAAACCAACTTTCGCCGCCTTGTAAATCATGTCACCGGGAACACGACCAGTTATAATCATAAAGCATTGGCTGAAGTCCTCTTTATTTAGTGACGCTTGACCTATGACTTTGTCAACGGTGTTGTGTCTTCCCACATCCTCGGAGAAAGCCACGATTGTGCCGTCTGACTTGAAAATGGCGGAATCATGCAACCCCCCAGTTTCCTTAAAGCCCTTAGCAAGACTGTTGATTTGGCTTATTGCGTCTAGAATAACTTGGGCTTTAACTTTAAGCTGCGATTTTACGACGGGTATTCTCTCGTCATGCTGGTAAGGTGAAGTACTTGCTTTGATTAAGGGAATGATGCGGGTGCTTCGGCGGGAGTTTTTCATTCGCTCATCCAAATCCACACTCGCTTTCAGCTGAATCTGGCATCTATACTCTTTCTTTTCGGAGCTTAAGGATTCGATTTCGTCAACCGACCTTAAAATGTCCTCGGCAAGCAAGTAGCCGACTGCAAGCTCCTTAAACTGTGAGGGAGAACACCAAATAACAAACGTGTAAGCATCATTAAGTGAGATTTGAAGGGGGACTTCGTCTGCAACGCAGTCTTTTGTTTGCTCTGCCTTTCCAGTTGATAAGTCAAGCCTTACCATGTCAACTTGACGCATAATGTTGTCCTCTTCATTTGTTGTGTTTTGAACTCAGCGCTGTTGATAAGGCATTCGGCTATCCAAATCATTAGCCATTTGTTTGGTCTTTTATTCGGAAAAAAGGCGTTAACAGCTTGAGGTACACAAAACTTGACAATAAACTAAACCCGTTTTTTCCCGAATCCGTTTTAACGCAAAATGTTAAAAGTGAAGAAATTCTGCAATTCTCAGTATGTGGAAAAAGCATTAATCTACAGTGAAAAGTGCGGGCAACGAACCATGTTGAACTATGTTGAATCACATTTGAAGCATTTTAGAAGCATCTAGTAGTCTGGGAGGGTAGGTTGTGTACACAAATATCCTAAGAAGCTACCGTCAACCTCTAAGGCTCAGAAAGAATCGGCCTCAAAATTACGAGACTATTTAAAAGAAAGTGGAATGAGCTTTACGCCTAAAGCGTTGCTCGAAAACGAAAATTATAGGTATTTTTCGTATGCTTTTAGCTGCGGATTGTTGGCTTTTGAGACAAAGATTTTGCCTGTGCCGTGCTCTGCCAGGTCGCCGAGGAACACGTAGAATGGTCCAGCGACGCTTTGGGTGTCGTCGATTTTGACTTTTGGTTTAACGCTGTCTATAGTGAACGTGGGCATTACTTCTTCAATTGTGCCTGTTATGACGATTTTGCCGCCTGTCATGCATGCGCCAGCTCTGGTGTCAGTTTGTTTATCAACAAGAATTGCGCCGTCGCTCATGTGGTAACCCAGAAATCTGCCTGCGCCACCGCCGATTTTGAGTACTCCCCCGCGAAGATAACAGCCTACGTCGCTGCCGACTTTGCCGTCTACAGTTATTAAGCCGCCTTTCATGCCTGTGCTGCTGCTTCCACGGTATGGTGAAGCCAAGTAATCGCCTGCGTCGCCGTGAACTTCAATGGTTCCAGCTTTCATTTCGTTGCCTGTCCATCCGCCTACGTTGCCGTTTACTGTGATTTTGCCGCCCAACATTTTTTCGCCTGTGTGCATGCCTGCATCGCCGTTGATGACTATTTCTCCAGTTTTCATGCATGAACCTATGCGTTTAACTTTGCCTACATCGCCGTTAATGGTTATAGCTGGGGTTTCAGCGTTGTCCTCGGTTATTTCAAATAGGTTGCAAAGTTTTAGTTGGCGGTTTCCCTCGGTAACGGGTAGGTTTGCTATTTCAGCGGTGGTTTTGCCCTTGAAGACGTCTGGGCTAATGCATGCCGCCTGAACGGGTACCTCAAATTTTCTTAGCGGCACTAAAGTTATCATTTTTAGACACTTGCCTTTATGCTTAATTTTTCTGGAACCTTAAGGTAATGATCAAACACTGGGTAATTGTCGTATTCAATGGTCCAGTACTGCTTGAACTTGCGTTTCATCTCTTCATCAATTATGCACGGCTCTTTTGTCTGGACATCAAGCCACATGGTTCTGCCGCTAGCTTCCCCTACTACGACGCCGTCTTTAACCACGACTTTGCCATCCTTAATCGTGTAAGCGGCATGTTTGAAGGCTCTGCGCACAGTCTTGAACTTTTTAGCTATGTCGGTTGTTTCAGGATTAATGGCATATATCGCAACGTCAGCGTCAGCACCAACGCCAAGGTGACCTTTGTTTTTGAGCCCTAAAGCTTTAGCTTGTCCCGCACGAGTCATTATTGCTAACTCGAAGAGCGACAGTTCTCGGTTAATTGAGGGTAGCAAGCTCTTTTTCTGTGCTTTCTTGTGGCAATGATTTAACGTTGCTGTGCGTGCATCTTTGCTCATTAGCCAAGCAAGAATTCTTGGGTATGCGAAGAATGGTCCGGCGTTGGGGTGGTCTGTGGTTAGGAAGATTTTCCACGGGTCCTTAATCAGTAAGGCTAACTCTAAGCCAATTGACCACTGGGTTGCGTTGACGGCGTTATTTTTCTTGTATTGGAAGGGGATTATTCCGCCGCTTGTCTCAGTTTCAACGTCACTGTTAACCCACTTGTGACCGCTTAGCTCGTAGAGCGTGAACTCGAAGGGTCCGTCAGCAGTCATGGTTGTGGTGTCTGTGAATATGATTTGTCCCATGTCAACGGTCATGTGATTGTGAGCGTTGATGTAGCTTGAGATTTCTTCCGCTGCCGAGTTAAAGTGACTCCAGCCGTCGCCGCCGAAACTGCTAAATTGCAAGTGGGTTATGTGTGCGACTGGTTTGCCGTCAGTAGATAAGTCTTCAAGCGCCCTCATGGTATCAAGCGTTGTAGTGTAGTTGCCTGGCAACCCCAGATTGTTAGTGTGCAGGTGAATTGTGTGAGGAAGATTTAGCATTTTGTTAACTTTAACTAACCCCCTCATTATCTCGCGCGGGGTAATACAAAAGTTTGGAACCTGGTCATCTATGCTGTGGACATTGTGCCCGAAACCCCAAGATTCCAGTCCGCCTGGGTTGACGATTTTTATGGCATAACCTTTAGTTATATCAAGCATCCATGCAACGTGCCGTGCGCATTCTTCAATGTTACCTTTGGCTAGGTTTTCTAGTACAAACCACCAGTCGCCCAGCAACGGGTAAGTAGCTTTGTCAACGAGTGGAATATCGTTTAATTCTTCATGCGTATGCTTTGCTTCTAGCGGGGCCATAGATGGATTCATGATTGTTGTGTAACCCATACGTGAATAACGGTAACCCGTCGTGAAAGTGGATGGAATCGAGTAGCCAGTGCCTGAGCGTGTCATTGCGGTTTTACGTTCCACATCTTTAACGTGGTCTTCTGGACGTACAATTCTGCCAGTATTAACTTCTCCGCCAGCAACGTGAGTATGAATGTCAACACCGCCCGGCATAACTGTTAAGCCAGTAGCGTCAATCACTTGAGCCCTGCGCGTGACTTTTGCAACAATTTTGCCGTTCTTGACTGCTATGTCCATCTTTTCGCCGTTAATCCCATTTATGGGGTCAAAGACGAAACCATTTTTTATAAGTAACTCATTCATTTAGCAAGCCGCCTCAATTTTAGCCTGTTTCTTAGCATTTTGTGCTTTAATAACTCGGACTTCATTAAGGATTCTCTTTAGAAGTTGCTCATCGTTTAAGATTCCTGGTGGTGGCTCAACGACTTTACGTAGCATTATTGGCACGTGATCCATGCGGTAAGCTGAGCCCTCATACTCTATTCCGCACCATTGCGTTGGAAACACCACGTCGCCAAGCCTTGAGATAGCATTCATATCTGGGTTAATGGTGATTAACGGGTGCTTCATCATATTTTGCATGGCTACTTTAGGAAAGTGGGCACCTGGATCTGATGAAATAACTAGTGTTGCGTCGGTGTCGCCGCGTCTCAAAAGGTCGATGGTTGTGAATTCCCCCGGGTTGTATTGTGGGTACCTTTGTGAGAAGTCAATGGCGTATGGGTAACCTGTTGTCCAAGCGAAAACCACGTTTGCGCCTGTAACGTTGAAGTGTCCTCGCATAGGCGAGATTACAAATTTGGTTTTTCTATTAAGGTCCCGTGTTAACGCAATTGCTATTTCGATGTTTCTGAATCTGCCAGCGCTTTGAGTTAAGCCAAGACCGAAGAAGATGACCCCAAACTCGCAATTCACCATTTCGTCAGCTACTTCTTTTAAGTATTCAACTGGAACACCGCCAACTTTGTCAACATCCAGTTCTTGATCAACCACTAAGCATCTGAGCGCATCAAGTATTTCATAATCCTTGTTTGGTTGAACTTGAATAAAGTAATCAGCTGCCTCGGCAGTCATAGTTTTTCTTACATCAACAACAATCAGTTTACGCCCCGCCTTCTGCATTGTCTGTGGTGGCGCATCAACACTATATGCTTGCGGAGGAGGCGTCGGTTCATATCCACCTACGATTCGCCGTGAAGCTGCTTCAACTTTTTTCTTGCTTTGGGTACCTTTTAATTTTTCCAGGTAACTTTTCCATTCGCTACCCTCAAAACGACCGTCAGTGAAGCTGGTGTATCTTTCAAGGTGTCTTGGGTGTGAAGTCCAAGGGTTGCATGCCCAGTAAATTATTAGATCTGCACGATGTCTGATTTGCCCAAGAGTGCATGAGGGGATACCGATTTCCTGTGTAGCCATAACTGATGGACCATGGCAAACGCTACAACAGTTATCAAGTGCTGAGCCTAATTCTTCAGCTAATTCAACACCAATTCGTTGCGCTTCGCAGGTTGAACTGCTCCAACCGAATAGCAGTGGATACTTTGCGTCCGTAAGAATTTGAGCTGCCTTGTGTACTGCCTCATCCATCGATACAGGTTCTAACTTGCCATCCTTTCGTATCAGCGGCTTTAAAATTCTCTCATCGCTCTTGTAGCCGTGAACCATTTTAGCTTCACATTGGGCACAGCCATTCTTCATTTTAACAATCTCGTTGTTTTCCACTGTTACCTCTATGTCATCACATAAGCAACCGCATATTGGACAAACAACTGATTTTATTATTTCTGTCATAACAATTACCTTCCATACTCCTCTTTCAAAAGCTCATCAAGCGTTAAGATGACTTGGTTTGAGGCACATTCAACTTCAACTTGAAAACCCTTAAACAGAGGCATACCCATGCCGAAGGTTTCATCTCCGCAGACCGCATTTGCCCATAAACCGCAAGGGATGAAAACCAAGCCAGGACTGGAACCATAGGGATTCTTGGTTGCTTTAACGATGACTGAACCGTACTTTGAAGTAACCTTGACGTTTGCTCGGCTTTTTATGCCCATTTTTTTCATGTCAGATTCATCAATAAAGCAGAGGGCGGAGCTGTCAAAGTACTCTTTTGATCCTTTCCCCATCTCTTTTCCAACACCTTGATCGATTGTTCTACCAGTAATTAGAATTGCATGTAACTTTTGCTCTACCATGGTCTACGACCTTACTCAATAGAGTTTATGCAGTTATATTTAAAATTAAGTTTAAGAAAAATGTAAAATTCACCCTTAACTCGATACATTGCAGCGGTTTAACGCATGATTAAAGCTACTTACAGCTTGACTTACCGAAGTTAAAAGTACTTGAAAAGTAAGATTACCCAGAAAGCAGGTTTATTTGAGTTTAGCGTGCTCAGCCTTGAAAGTAGCATTATACGTCCTTTTGCCGGACGTGTTAAGTGCGCAAGCAACTTTTCCCTTAAGGGTAACTCCTCTTAAACGCCTCAGGTCTTTAGTCATATCCGGCTCAGTATCGTCGAACCAGCACATTACATAATGGTCAACCGCACCTTCAGGCGACACAAGATAGTCAGCATCGCCCATTAACGTGAAGAAATCTACAAGGCTGCCAACCACTTGAGAGTTATCGGAACGGGAAATCATTATTTTCTTGGCCTTCACAACTACAAAAGGGTCTATTTCAGGGTTAACGTCGCGCTCTTTAAAAATGCACACGACAGGCTTATTCCAAACAAACTCTAGCAAAGCAGTTTCCTCAAAAGAACATAAGTTTAAAGAATTATATAATTATATAGGGGTGTGCAGAATTTAAGCTGCCCCCGATCATGTTCTATTATGGAAGCCTGTGAGGTTGTCAGGCTTTTCGTCAACAAAGCGATAGTTCCAGCTGAGACTAAAAGAAGAGGAAAC
>JBEKNP010000067.1:0-13746 GCA_049522695.1 Bathyarchaeia archaeon
TGCACCACTATGCTGTTTGTTTTAGGAGGGGAAAGGTTTTATGAAGGGAAAATACGTATTTTCAATCCACAGCACACAGCGGGCCGTTAGTCTAGCTGGCTAGGACGTCGCCCTCACGCGGCGAAGATCACCGGTTCAAATCCGGTACGGCCCACTTCTATTATTCATAACTTGTGGATAGTAGTCTTGCTGTAGATTGATGTGTTTTTCCTAAAGCAATTAAGACCAAAACGGACTCTAGAAACACTCTAAATCTAACTTTGTAAAATTGACCATAAATATCACTAACCAAAATTGTTATCGCTCATTATTTTGAAAAAGAATATTATTTTAGGTTATTTATGCATAAAAACCTGTTTTCGCTCTTGAAGCCGTTTTTCTGGCTATAGCTTTGGTTACACCGCCTGTTCTTTTAACATTGCAGGCAGACAAAGACTTTAACAATTATGTTGACGCAAGAAACAATCTGGTATAATAACAAGCTGCAATGCGACAAACTAGATCTATACGATGCACGAACATCTCCAGACAACCTTTTCGCTAATAGTGATAATTGAAGCAATCTTTGTAACCCTCTTCGCAATGAATATTTGGTTTGGCATAAAGCACATTCATCCATACTATTAAATCAAAAAGCACCTAGCTACTTCTAAACAAAAAAAAGTTGCTCAGGGCTAACCTTGAAAAAAAGAGTAAGTTACAAATCCAAACTATAATGTAATTTTTGGCTGTTGTGTATGTACAGTCACAAATTTTAAAAAGCAGTTAACTGTCAATGTCTTTATCGTAGTTACCAGATTTTGAGGAGGTGTAATTTGTGCCTGAAACATCGATTAATATAACAGAGAAATTACAGAAGATCGGTCAAACTGCTCAAGACTACAAGGATGCAATTGTTGATTAATTCAAAGACATGGAAGTCGAAGTAAAGGATTGGAACTTTGCAGTTGGGAAATCTGACAAGGAATACACGGTTGAGGTTAATCTTAAGCTTGGCATACGGTCAAAAAAACCTTGAGCAAAAATGCTTCGGGTAACCCGTAAAAATCATGAACCTTTTCTTTAAGAAGTATGTTTAACTTTTTTAGTAAAATCGACTTAGTACAGAAGTTGTTGTTAGTTTTTGATGATTATGACGTAGGCTCTTTCCAACTCTACGCTTTCGTTTATTGTTAGGTCGCCTGTTCTGACTTCGATTTGAACCTAAGGTGGCTAAGGCAAGTTCTCCAACGTAATTGGCAAAAGCCACAAAACTTATCTCATAATTAGCGAGTAATATCTGGCAGAGGTAGAAGTTGAGTAGATGGATAATTTTGTTCCTGTTTTAGAAGAAAAAGAGCTACAAGAAGGCACAATGAAACTTGTGTCGATTGAAGGTTCTCAAGTTTTACTGATTAAGCAATATGGTAAAATTTTCGCTATCGATAACCGCTGTCCACACATGGGTTGTGCTTTTTCAGGCGGCACCCTTGAGGGCTTCTTAATAGTTTGTCCCTGTCATGATTGGCGCTTTGATTTAAGAACAGGTGAGTACCAAGATGAACCATCCATTAAGTTAACAAAGTATGATTTGAAAATTAAGTCAAGAAAGATTTGGATACAGCTCGAAGAAGAAACATAATCGTACTCTGACCATCTACTTGCGTTTATAATATGCCATTTGAAATAGCTTTAATTCTTTAGACATGAAATAGCGGCGTTTTTGAAGGTATATTCTTTGCAAAAATCCCAGAATACCTCACACGTTTTAAGAAGAGTTCTTTTTGGTCTTACCATGTAAAGTTTTCTTTGCTTTTTTGCTTCTTCAATTTTAATTATTTTTGCTAGGCCTGCTGCTTGGGCTTTTTTCGCAGCGATTGAAGAAATTATGCTTATGCCTCTTCCTTCTGAAACGGCTGTTATTACTGATTCTGTGCTTCCCAACTCTAATGCTAGCTTTAATTGCGATATTGAGACGCCATTGTTTTCAAACAGTTTCTCTATTTCCGTTCTAGTTCCAGATGTTTCTTCCCGATTAATGAAGGGGTACTTTTTGATTTCATTTAGCTTGACTGATTTATGATTGGCTAATTCGTGATTGCACGGTACAATTAGCACCAGCTCTTCTTCGCCTATTTGGACAGCATCGAATTTTTCCTCGTATCCCAATACAGTTCCCACTGCTGCAAAATCTGCATCGTTGGTTTGTAGACTTTGAAGACTTGTTATGCTGTCCTGCGCTTTTATTTTGAATCTGACGTCAGGGTGCTTTTTTTGGAATTCAGCGATTAAGCCGGGAATTATATGTTCTTCTGGTATTGTGCTTGCGACAATCTTTATTGTTCCTGCCAAATTGTGTTTGGCTGAGGATATTTTTGTTTTAGCATTTTGGGCTTCTTCGAGAATTTTTTCTATGCCTTCCTTCAGGGTTGCCCCTGCTTCGGTGACTTCAACACCGCTGGCTGTGCGCTTGAATAGTTCAGCGTCAAAGTATTCTTCTAATGCGGCTATATGATGGCTTACTGTGCCTTGGCTTGTTCCAAGTTCTTTGGCTGCTGTTGAGAAGCTGTGTGTTCTGGCTACTGTGAGGAACGTTTTGAGATAATCGAACCTTATGGTTTCCATGCGCTCAATAGAACTCCATCATTTGCTTTGTTAGTAATGTTTCTGTGGAATGTTTATATGTTATTTGTTTTTGTTTTAGAAAACGCTTATATTAGTTTTTTGAATAAATATTATCAGGAAAATTGAGGTTGAATGATATGGTAACATTCACTTTAATAATATATGAAGCTCCATACGCAAAAGAACGGGCACTCTCAACACTACGATTCGCATGGACCTGCGACGTAGAAGGCCACAAAGTAAGAATTTGGCTGTTTGAAAACGGCGTTTACCTTGCTAAGAAAGGTCAAAAACCTGCTCAAGGCTTAACCAATTACGGTCAAATGCTAGAAGACTTAATGAAAGGCGGCACTGAAGTGAAAGCCTGCGTTGTCTGCGTAGACGCCCGTGGCTTAACCCAAGCGGATTTGATTGATGGAGTTAAAATTGCGACTGTTCATGAGCTTGTTGAGTGGACAGTCAATAGTGACAAAGTAATAGTATTCTAGAGGCTTTATTTGGACTTTGAGAAATTAGATGTCAAGGGAAAAATGTGTCCCATCCCCGTAGCGTTTACTAAGCGTAAGCTCGAAAGTATGGCTTCTGGGCAGTTGTTGGAGGTTGTTGGTGAGGGGGTATTGGAGTTTGATAATATTCAGCGTTGGGTAAAAAATAATGGGCATGAAGTGGTTGAAACATCCAAATCAGAGAATGAGTTTCGAATAATCATAAAAAAACATTAAGCCTATATGCGAAAGTTGAGTTTAGGAGGAAATGAGAAGTTTGGGTTATAGGTTAACTAAAGTTGTTCCCGTGCATGGTTGCAGTTGCAAACTTCCACAGTACCAGCTAGGCGAATTGTTGGATAAATCAGGTTTGACGACTGATTTCGGCGAGGATGTGTTAGCTGGTCCTTGGGAGAACTCCAGCGTAGTAAAAATCGCCGATGGAATTGCTGTCTTGAATACTCTCGATTTTTTCACGCCCATGGTTGATGAACCTGAAATTCAAGGCAGAATTGCAGGAAGCAACGTAACAAGTGACATTTACGCTTTGGCGGTTACCAAGATTGTTAGTGTTTTGTCAATTATGGCGTACCCAGAGAATATGCCTGACGAGTTAGCTGTAGGCATGTTGAATGGTTTCGGTTACTTTTGCCGCGAAATGGGGGCACCTGTTGTTGGTGGTCACACGATTCGGAACCCTTGGCCAATTATTGGCGGCGCCGCAACTGGCGTTGTTGACCCAGAAAAAATCGTTTACACACGTGGAGCCAAGGTTGGTGACCGCTTGTTTTTGACTAAGCCGCTTGGGATTGCGCCTGCAATGGCTGCATACAGGCTGAGGAAAGAGGATGAAGGACAAGAATTACTCAAAGAGGTTCCAGAAGAACTAGTTGAAGCGGCTGTTAACGAAGCTATTAATGGAATGACGAGCTCGAACAAGCCGGTTGCTGAAGCGATGCAGAGAGTTCCAGTTCATGCCGCAACTGACGTGACGGGTTTTGGTCTTAAAGGTCATGCCGCAAACATGGCGGTTCTGGGTAAAGTTGACATCGTAATTGATCAGTTGGCAGTGATTTGTGGGACGCCAGTGTTGGCTGAGCTTTTTGGTTATCCGTTGTTGACTGGTGAAGCAAAAGAAACTGCAGGTGGAATGCTTATCGCATTAGCTAAAGAAGATACGGATGCTTTGCTGGATGAGTTAGACAAGCGTAAGGTTAGGCATTTTGAAGTAGGTTATGTAACTAGAGGCAATGGAAACGTTAACGTTCTAAAAAACGCAAAAGTTATAGAAGCGTAAGTCTGCTCCCTCAATTTTAGACCCAAATAAACATTCTTTAACCGATATTAATTAAATGTAATTGATTTTTTGTTAGCGGATTGGGCTTCGTGGAATCGCTAAACTTAATTCTTCATAGGTCCATAAGTAACCAATGGTGGCTAGTTGTTGGGTCCTCTTGGCTATAAGATCAAGCTTTGGATGATTAACGAAAAGAAAGAAGCAGTCTTCGGCGACGGTTTAGCTGAATTGATAGAAGAGATTGATAAGTATCACTCGATATTGGCTGCAACAGAGCATATGGGCATGTCTTATCGGTATGCGTTGCACCGAATTACCTTGGCAGAGGAACGGCTTGGGCAACTGCTGGTTATACGAGTGCGTGGCGGAGCAAAAGGTGGTGGGTCTTCGGAAGTTACTGATTTTGGCAGGAATTTAGCTAAGCGATACCGGAGTGCTCAAACAGAGCTTAGCAGAATACTGGAAAAAATGCCCTGAGCTGATTGTGATAGTTATTAGGCGATGTTTTGTTTAAGTGAGGTTGCCGATTTATCGTTTATTTTTGTTTTAAGGTGTTTTTTGGATTAGTATTGTTTTCAAGAAATGTTTATAATGTTCGATATTACTGATTGATAATATCGAGTGATGAAAAATGGACAGGAAATATGTTGCTATAACATTAGTAGTCATAATAATAGTAGCTTCAGCAGCAGGCTACTTAGCATACAACGGAATATTCTCCTCCAAGACAACGCTTAGAGTTTTCATAGCATCGAGCTTAGATTACGTCGTTGCCAACATGACTCAAGCATTCGACAAAGCAAACAACTGCAACATAGTAGTTAACTCTGCCTCATCAAGCACATTATACACACAAATCATTGAGGGCTCACCATGCGACGTTTTCATGTCCGCCAACTTCAAATGGGACAACCAACTCAACTCCTCAAGTAATCTATACGGCAACAGTTACACAAACTTCACCACAAACTCACTAATAGTGGTACTGCCTAAAAGCAACCTGGACAACATAACCTCGCTCTTAGACTTAATCCACCCTGGCGTAAAAATCGTCATAGCAGAAGAATCAGTTCCTGCAGGAGAATACACCAACGATACCTTATTTACAATTGACGCAACTTGGGGAAACGCAAGCAACCCCCTGTACCAAGGACCCCAATGGCAAGACTACAGCACAAAGTTTCTAGCAAATGTCGTCTCCTACGAAGATTCCGATGAGAGTGTTGTCGGCCAGGTCTCGCTTGGGTTAGGCACAGCTGACGCTGGTGTAGTGTTCGTCTCTGATTCGACCTATGGCGCAATGACAGGCTCCCAACTCCAGTACATCCAGATACCCTCAGCCATAAACACCCAAGGCACCTATGGCATAGCAGTCATAAAAGGCACCAGCAACGCCGACTTAGCAACCAAATTCATGAACTACTGGACATCCAGGATCGGCCAGAACCTTCTAAAGACATTCGGATTTGGAACATAAGGCAAATTAGATATGCACATTTATTTTCCAACACTTTTTATCTTTACAGTAAATCCTAATAGCTTTAAAATGGTGTTAAGAACTGAAACGCCCAAACTTTAACCGTGTCTCAAACAACCTCGTACTCGTAGCCATAGGTATCATCATTTTAGTGTTTGTATTGTTCATTTCTCTCCCTATCTTAGCAGTATTTTTAAGACTTAACCCAAGCCAAGCTTCGTCGCAACTGCAAAATCCCCAAATACTTAACGCCATATTCTTGGGGCTGCTGACATCTGTGGCAGCTACTGTGGCTTCTTTCATTTTCGCCGTGCCCACCGCTTACGTGCTGGCGACAAGAAAGTTCCCAGGGAAAGCTGTTCTTGATACCTTAATGGATATTCCTATGGTTCTTCCGCCAGCCGTAGCCGGTGTCGCGTTGCTTCTGGCTTTTGCACCAAGGGGACTTTTAGGTCCCCTGCTGAATGTTCTGGGCTTAACTTTGCCGGGCAGCACCATAGCCGTTGTTTTGGCTCAAATGTTCGTGGCTTCTCCCTTCGTTTTGCGGTCCGCAAAATCGGCCTTTGAACAAGTTAACCCTGACCTCATCAATAGTGCAAAAATCTTAAGTGATTCACGTCTCAGAGTCTTTTTCACGGTTACCCTACCACTTTGCACACGCCAAATCTTAACAGGCGTCATGATGACTTGGGCGCGGTCTATGGGCGAGTTCGGTGCAACCCTCATGTTCGCAGGAAACCTCCCAGGAATAACTCAAACCATGCCTCTGGCGATTTACATGCTCCTCTCGGAGAACCCGTTCGCAGCTACCGTGCTCTCCGCTATAATGATTATCTTCTCATTCTCTATTCTTATTGTCGTAAAATTGTTGCAACAGAAGAAGTATGGTGGCAAAAATGATTAAGCTTGAATCAGTCACGAAATCCTTCGGGGAAAAAGCAGTTCTGAACGAGCTCTGCTTGGATGTGAAAAAGAACGAAATTCTTTCTTTACTAGGGCCTAATGGTTGCGGAAAAACCACCACCCTCAACGTAATTTCTGGTTTATCCCGACCTGACAAAGGCAACATCTTCATAGATGGGGTGCTTGTCGAGGGGAAATCAGGAGGAGACAAAACGGTTCATTTGGCGCCTTACGACCGCAAAGTAGGGTACGTTTTCCAAACCATGACGCTTTTTCCACATATGCGAGTACGCGACAACGTGGCCTACGGATTAAAAGCCAAGCATCTGTCTAAACAGGATGTGGAGGCTAAAACTCGTTCGCTTCTTGACTTTGTGGGCATGCGCGAATACGCTGAGTATTTTCCTCACCAAATCAGTGGAGGCCAAAAACAGCGGATAGAACTAGCTAGGTCTCTTGCTACAGATCCAGAAGTGCTGCTTTTAGATGAACCTGTCTCTGCAGTGGACCCACAACTTAGAGAATCCTTCCGACTTGAACTAAAGAACTACCTGCGAGTCCTCGAAATTACGGCTGTATACGTTACTCACAATTTGTCTGAAGCGTTCATAATGTCAGACAGAATAGCAGTGATGGGCAATAGTCGTATAGAACAAATAGGTAGCAAAACTGATGTTTTTGATAAGCCTGGTTCAGAGTATGTGGCACAGTTTCTCGGAATTAACGAGTACAAGGGCAAGGCTGTTAAAGCTCATGCCGAGGTCCTGGAGATCGAAGTAAACGGCGTATCACTCTTAGCGTCTTCAGCGCCTAATTTAGTTGGAAAAAACGTCATAGTCACAATAAAACCTGAAAATATCATGCTATCAATGAATAAATCGGACTATTTGGATTTTAAAGGTGATTCAGGCAACAGTATTGAGGGGGTCATAACTGAGATGGTACAAATGAGGTCGTCCGCCCAAGTTACTGTGGATGCAGGATTTCTGATAAAAACAAGGATTCCCCTAAGTTCCATTAAAAATTTAGGCTTAAGCATAGGGGACAAAGTAAACGTGATTTTTCGCTCCGACTCATTAAACGTATTTACGGACAACAACAATGAATAACTCGGGTTTATAACAAAAATAGATTAGCAAATCAGCACAAGCAAAACTTAGAAAAGACCTAAGCGTTATTCAAAGAAACCCCAAAATCAAGCGTTCATTTACGAACCATGTTGTATTGCGTACAGTGCGGCGTCTAAGATTAAACCATTCGTGTCACTGCCAACCCCTGAAATTAAATGTCCAGTATTATCCGCCCCGTCAGAGTAACCGTTTGTAGGATTAGGAAGAACTTTTTCAAGGTAAACAACCGTGTTGCGGGCAAATGTTGTATTGTAGAGAGCTAAGAAACTAAATGCTACTTTATTGTAAATAACTGCATTTCCTGCATACGCGGCGCCCCTAGATGTAGTTATTTTCCAAGTACTCCCATCAGACGCAACCACCCACTCATATATGTAATCGTTTAAGAAGCCGCTTCCTTCACTAAAAGCCACATAATGCCCTGTCGCGTCATAGTAGGCTTCATGTGCCAAATAAACCTGATTCATTAAACCCATCAATTGAGAATTATTATTGTTAAGTTCAAAAACTGAACAAAGCAACGGGTCACAAGAAATTGGAGCATCAGGCAATGTAACATTATAAGCTGTAACGGTAGAAGAATTAAATATGTTATTCATTATTTGATTCGGAACATCACCGAGTTGTTGCGGCCAAAAACTTGCATAACCGCTATCAATATAGTAAGCATAAATACTGTTTGAACTATCGTCACCCTCACGGCTAGGTACTAAAGCAGCGTAGTTTGATCTATTTCCATATGTATTGTAAACAAAGTTATCTATAGGTTGTTTCCAGCCTGGGTTATAAGCTATAAGACGGTTAAGAGCAACAAACAACCTTCCAGTATCAACAACATCAGCGGTTTCGTTACTTGAAAGTGAACTATCGCTTTTTCCAGTTGTAGCATCGTAGAACTGGAACGGATAACCAGCAGCATTAAGAGGTCGGTTTTCCAAGAACGTTAAAATCTTATCTATTCTTGCATCAGAGCCCCAAGCGCCACCAGCACCTATTAAACCTAATTCCTGCGCGTCAATAACGGCTTGGATATAAACACCTAAATCCCAATCAGTAAAACCGCGAAAACTTGAACCTCCAGCGTAAGGAAGCCCAGTATTAGAATCAACACCTACACCAGGTTGGAAATATGCCCAAGCATTCGCCGCCACATCTCTCCAAACAGTACTGTTGATAGTTTGAGCAGACTCAATTAAACCAGGCGACTTAGACCCAACAAGAGCTTGCTTTGCAGCGCCAGTTATTCCGCTGAACCACTTCGCTAAACCTGAAAGTGAGGACTCACTTTGTCTGGGCAAAAAAGCAAACAGAGAAACTAACAAAACGGCTATAATCGCAAACGCTATCAAGCATTTTGTATTCCTGCTAAAACGCCAACGACCCTGCCTCAAAAAACCGCGGTTGCCTCCAGCTTGAACGGAAGCTTCTAAAGAAACAAGCCTAAGGCATCGAAGAGAGCGAATTTCTTTATTAACTAACCTTAGCGTCATCAGATGGCCAACTTGGGTTTTATCTTTGTGAGTGGTAAGTCCCTTCTTCATAGAGTTAATTGCGTATGTGTGGAAACAATGTTAAGATGGATAAGCCAAGGTTTAATTTAAATAGTAACTAATTTTCTGGTGAATATTTGGATTGTTCGTTCGAAGTTAGCTAATACGTTATTGCTTTTCGCTCAACTAAATCAGCAATTTCCCTAGCTTGCGTTAAGCTCTTAAACACTGGAACCTTAAATCCCGCAGTTTTCCGCAATTCCTCTTCAGACTCCACAATTAAGCCTGTAATTGCGACGGTTAAGCTGTCTAAGTAGTCCTTTGTTTCGTCGGCGGTTTTTGCTGCAATTATCTTGGGAAGCGCTCTTTCTGTTTCGAAGCCCTCCAGAATAACGTAATCCAATCCTTTAGAATATGGTAAAATCTCTTTAACGCTGAGCCGTTTTTTTATAAATAGGACGGTTTCTTTCCGTGGAACTGCCACTATAATTTCCGCTCCTGCATCGCTGTACCTGTCGGTTTCAGTGGCAAGAGTGTCCAAAGTTTGGACGCGAACCATCTCTTTGATTGTTCCAACATGATAACCTTGACGTTTAAGCTCCGATATTAAATGTTCAATCACCTTGGTTTTCCCCGAATATTTCCTTTCCACAACCGCTACAAGTTTTGTCAGACTAATGCACCTTAACCATTCTGATTTGTAAGCGAGATATATTTGTGATAACTCTGCAAGATTAACTTTCAAAGCTGAAAAGGGTAGTTATTAGTTTGAAGTAAATGGATGCAACTTGATAGTTGGCAGGAGCAACTGATGCACAAGCAATAAACCAAACAATTACGATTGCATTAACAAAGCTGATAATTTAAAAATGTGGAATAAATATGGCTTATTTGCGTGAAGAAAAGGAAAAACTTGAAGTCTCATATCCCCTTAACGCGATTTGGGAAGCTATTCCGAAAGTGGTCGCTAAGGTTGGTTGGACAATAGAAGAAGCAAACGAGGAGAAACATCATGTTAAAGTTAAAACTAAAGGTGCCTTCTTTTCCTACCCCTCTAAGCTCGTGATAGATTTGTCGATGGTGGATGAAAAGACCACGCAGCTGTCGATTGCTGGAGAAACTCCTGTGACCACGATTACTTCTGTGGCAGATTACGGCAGGACAAAAGAACGCATCGAAGTGTTTGTGGTAACACTTGCCAAGATTATGAGCGGCTAAAGCATTTTTATTCTAGTATTTGTGAGCGTTTGAATGCAATCCAAGCCACTGCCAGAAAGCCAACAGTGTATGCGCAGCCCACGACAACCGATATAGATGTTATCGAGCCTGTTGATTCAGTGTAGAGTAAGCCGCCGTTTGGCAGTGCCGTTTCGTTTACTGTTATAGCCGTCAGGTTTGTTTTATAGAAGGAAACGTGTGCCGAAGGATAAAGCGCATAATTGACTAGGTTCGTGCCTATGTTGTCTGTGCCGGCGTTTATCGAAGTAGCGTTTTGGCCAACCATTAGCGTTCCAGTAGCTCCTGTGCCAGGCAAATAATTAAGTGTCTGTGTAGGCCCAGAGTAGACTGTAACGAGTGGTCCTGCTATGAGTAGCGCAAGGAACAAGCCTATGGCTACTATGATTGTGACGATTGTGTTCTTTGATATAGTGCCCACTGCAAACAGTAGTCCCACCCAAATGAAAGTGCTAAGTAGGCTTCCTACTGCGATCAGCGGCATATATTGAAGGTTGTTCTGCGATCCGTAAACAGCCACTGACGCAATAGTGATGTAGCCATACAGTATAACGTATGAAGTAAGCAGAAGTACGAACGCTCCAAACAGTTTACCTAAGAATATCATTGTACGCGACACAGGCTTGCTCACCAGAGGCACGATGGTTCCACTTTCAAACTCGCTTGAAAAGCTGTTCATGGCGGTTCCGATGGCTAAGAGCAAGAATACGAATGCGTTGCCGCCGAACGTAATTGCATAGTCGGGGTTTTTTGTTATCGCTACACCTGTTATTCTGCTGCCGATAACTGGTACCAGCAGAACTAAGGTAGCGATGGCAAATACAACTATTATTATGCCGATGAACTTCTTCTTTCGGATGTTCCACAGCAATTCATACCGTACTATTGCCCAGAAGCGGCTGAACCAGCTTGGACGCTGCCTGTTTTGATTCACCATTTTGGTCACTGCGGTTTTCCTCCTTGCTCTTTGGTGACTAATTGAATGAATATATCTTCTAAATTGGCGTTTTTCTGGCTCATTCCCACAATTACTCCACCAGCGCCTGTTACCGCCCGGGAAACCTGTGGTCTAGTATCGCCATAAGTGTTTACTTGAACAAGTAGAGTATTGCCAGTTCTCCATGTACCCGAAACAATGGACAAGCTCTTGACAGCTGCAATAACTCCAGCAGAAAGGTCAACTAATTCAATATGTATCATGGCTGGTCCAAGTTGATGCGAAATGTTCTCCAGCCTATCAGAAGCCACTATTGATCCCACGTTGACTATGGTTACGTGGTCGCAGAGCTGCTCAACCTCAAAAAGCAAATGCGATGACAGAAAAACAGTCATGCCTTCTCTTGAAATAGTTTTAACTAGTTCCCGAACTTCCACCATGCCAACAGGGTCTAAACCAATGCTTGGCTCGTCTAAAACCACAAGTTCAGGATTGCTCAGCAATGCCTGAGCAATGCCGATGCGTTGCTGCATCCCCTTGCTATATTTTCCGATAAGGTCATTCTCTCTGCCTTTTAAGCCAACTAACTCGATTAGCTTGGGAATTCGGTCTGCTCTTTTCTGCTGCGACATCCCATACATGCGGCCGTAAATGTCAAGAAGTTCGGCGCCTTTGAGGTGCTTAGGGAACTTGGGCAGTTCAGACATATAACCGATGTTTAACCGTGAATCCGCATCGTCCACATGGACTTCTTGCCCCAGCACCTTAACTGAACCTGAGGAAGGTCTAAGTAAACCTACTATCATCTTTATGGTCGTTGTTTTTCCCGCGCCGTTTGGACCCAGAAAACCGTGAATTGTGTTTTTTTCGACTTTCAGGTTTAGCTTGTTTACTGCTGTTAGGGAACCGAAACATTTTGTTAGGTCAGTGGTTTCGATGGCGTAGGACAAGACCAGTACTTCCGTTAAATGCTTTTAGGAGATTTTCAGATATAAGCTTTAACTTGCCTGTTTTTCTCGGGGAACTAAGGTTTGGCTTTAACAGCTACGTCGCGGTACATCAACATAGCCATTACAAAGTACAGAATAAAAGCTAATATGAAACCGCCCGCCATCCCGTAGGAAATACCGTTAACGGTAAAATTTGAAGCAACAAAGCGTACGCCGTTTACGAAAGCCGACAACGCTGATATGTACCCTGTGATTGCTAGAACTTTGTAGATGTTACTTTTATGGATTACAAGCGCCAAATTTACTGCTCCAACAGCAATTATGACTATGTCAATACTGAAGTGACTTGTCAAAAGCAGGTTACCGCCCGTTACCACATAAACTATCGCATCCCCAAATGAACTGGAGTTGTTTGGAAAAGTTGTCATTGGAGTGACAACAAGCAGGTTAAGTGCCATTCCGACAAAGAATTGAGCTGTGAACAATCCGAAAAGTAGGAGCAGAGATGTTGATAGAGCTCCACGCTCAGTTTTAGCAACCAAAGTTACTTCACCTGTCTCAAATAGAGTAGAAAGTTATTTGAATTCTTCGGTCGATTGACTATTGCTTAGCGGTGTTGAATTGAATGACCAACAAACGTGAAGCAATCACTTACAAAGGCAGGAGCATAGGCATACTTGTTTTAACTTCTGCTCAAATGCTTATTGGAGCCATACATACCCTCTTCGGGGCTCTGCTTATTACGTTTGGCGCATCAATTTTACAGGTGACAGAAGCCTATAACGTTTACACCCTGGTTTTCGGCTTGTCAGTGCTAGTTTTTACCGTGTATGTTTGGCAGGGCAAAAAAGCAGGATGGATTGGGACTGTTGCAGCTTCTTTATTTGTAATTATTGCAGATACTTTATCGGTTTCGAATTTGCCGAGCATTCCTGGAATACCAAAGTTCGCAGCGGCAACCGAGGTTGCGTATAGCCTTGTGGTTGTGCTTTATCTGCTTCAAACTAATGTTAGGAAAAAATATTTGGGTTAATTGGACTAAACTTTCGGCTGTGGCTACATTGCTACAGTCACAACTATTTATAAAATGACTAAAGATTAAATTTACTATAAAGTATAGGGGTGTGCAGAATTTAAGCTGCCCCCGATCATGTTCTATTATGGAAGCCTGTGAGGTTGTCAGGCTTTTCGTCAACAAAGCGATAGTTCCAGCTGAGACTAACCGAAGAGGAAACCC
>JBEKNP010000068.1:0-13344 GCA_049522695.1 Bathyarchaeia archaeon
TGCGCTCTTCAGCATTCTATGCCTAGTTCTAAATCGAGAGGCAGCAGAAAACACAGGAAGATATGATAAAGCAGTCTCACCAACCTACTTCAACACTTAATATCGGGACAAGGCAGCGCGCTGCGAATAATAGCTTAATGTTTTTTTCCATGATGATCTCGCCAAGAGTTGTCTTGATAGCATTCTGTAATGTTTTGCCAAGTTCCATTCTTACCCCTTTTCCTAAGTTTTCTCTTCCAATCAACCGCGTTTGCTCCCTTTGCTTACAGCATTTGACATATTATTGTTCCGGAAACACTCCTTTTTAACGCGAATATGGATTATGAAGACAACAGTGACTTGGTGTGACATGTAAACTGTTTAGGCGTTGTTTGAATTACCGCTTGAATAATTATGAATGTGACCACGACGGAGAACGCTGTCTGTGTTTCAGCCAAAAATGCGATCTCCCCGTGCCCGCTCTCAAAAACGGATAATGGAGTAACGGAATATGGAATTCTGCCCTAAATGTGGTTCTCGTCTTGAGCCAAAGAAATCCAAAAGCCGCAAAAAGGCTTCGTTAGTTCTTGTATGCCAGAAATGTAGCTATAAGAAGTCGGAAACTGGCAAAAAAGTTGAGACTAAAGTGGCGCCGAAAGTTATTCAGCATAATCCTCAACAGTTTGTGGCTGTTATTGGGAAACAGGAGCAGAAGTTGAATACGTTGCCAACTGTGCGTATTGAGTGTCCCAGATGCGGAAACAACACGGCTTATGTTTGGCAAGTACAAACGCGTGGAGCAGATGAATCTTCGACACAATTTTTGCGCTGCACAAAATGCAATTACACATTCAGAGAAAACAGCTAGAATGCTCTTTCTTGATTGAATTCTGCTTTGGATAGTTTCCAATTTTAACGTTCTAAAGCAATTGTACAACAGACACGCGGGCTAAGATAATAGTAATTTAAGAGCTAAATCAAGGTTGGTAAAAGTTTTAGTTTTGATTTAAGTTAGAATTTTTATCAGGATACAGTGAAAAAATAGCGCGCATGGTTGTTCCTAAATTAGTTTGCGAAGTATCCTATGCTTCGGGCTTTACATCGATTATGCTTGTTGATAGCTGCTTGAAACGGGTATGTGCTGTCTTTCCGCTAGATCAAAAGGCGCGCGACGCGCGGCTAATCAAGCCATCACGATCACACCGACAGCCACACCGAGCGCCGGAATAACTGCAACCTGGTATTTTAAAGTATCAAACAATAAATAAAAGCTAATCACATAGTAATTTTCACGCGAACACTATGCGGTTTGAATGCAGTGGCTGCAAGAAATCCTTCTCTGGCTCAGGCTTAATCGTGACTTCAAATGGAAAACAGAGGGCTTACTGTGCGGATTGTTTCTGGGTGCTTCGGAAGGAGTATGATAAGAAGAAGACCTGCGAGGACTGCGGCTACTTCAATGAGGATTCATGTAAGAAGACTGGCGTAGCCTTGGTGCCTGTTAAGGCTGGGGTTAACACGTATTTTGTTCAGGCAGAAACCTGCAAAGACTACTCCACTGAGAAAAAAGCAAATCCTGACAAAAAGAAAGATAAAGATTTAACCCAGATGCAAAAAGAAGCAGTTGCCCTCGCCAAAAACCTCTCCCAGAAAGGACAAAGCCTAACATATTACTGCTGCCACTGTGGAGCACCGCTGAAAATCGGCGCAAGAGCACCCGAAATCCAAAAAACTTGCCCCAGATGCAAGTGCGATCTAGAAATCATCAACCTCTCCAAATTCATCAAACAACACTCCTCATAAACCCATTATATGAAACAAAAATTTCAAAATCAACAATCTAAAGGGAACAGCTGGGTTATTTGATAACAACAAACTTGGCGCGCGCTAAAAATGCAAATCCTTTTCACTGCAACTTTGAATTTAACCAGAGCCTTCTCAGCCCATTTATCTTTTCTCCAACGCAGTTCTAACATGAATAAAATGGTTCAAATCGCTGGACGTCTGCAACTACTCAATGGTGTAAAGTGATTGCTCAGGAGAGTTCTGCAGTTCAAAAGGCAATGATTTGGTAACGCGTAGGATGCTTGCAACAGGACCAGTCGTGATGTAAAGGATTTCAACTTCTGGAAACTCTGATTTTATTAGTTCTGTAATTTTGTCAAAATCCTTATTGGTTGCTTTGAATATGAACGCTCTCGGTTTGATTGTTTTCGCGAAAGCAGCTGCTTTAGCCGAACGCGTTTCTTGCATCATAGCCTCCACAGGATCACCTCATTCAATAGATAATCCGTATTCTTTTTTTCCAAGTCTTCTAGCCCCTCGATTATCGCATATTTTTTATGTTTGAACAAAAAAAATAGGGGTAGTGATAGGTTTGTTTAAGCATTCTTATGGTCGTTTTTTCAATGTTCGCAACACGAGCGCGCCGACTATGGCTACTGCGACTATGATGGTGATTATGATGGCTATGGTTACATACAGCAGGGACCAGCCAAGTGGAGATAGCGATAGTGGCGTTGCTGTGGGTGCAGAGGTAGGCGATGGTGTTTGCGTCGGGGCTGGGGTTGGAGTTGGCGTGGGCGCTGGTCTTACTGAGACCGCGGCTGCTTGTGTGTAGCATGTTATGTTGAAGTCGCCAGATGCCACGTACAGGTTGCCAGCGTAAAGTACAGGTTCTGTCGGTTCATTACCGCAGGAGGCATACGATAATTTCGCTCCGGTGGCGGCATTAAGGACGTAGACGTTGTATGTGTAAGTGTCAACGTAGATTTTTCCAGCGTAGATGGATATGGGTGTCATATCTTCCCTGTTAAGCCAAGTTGTCCATGTGACGTTGCCAGTACGCGCGTTGAGGCAAACGATCGAGTACCACTCGTTGAAGTAAACGTTGCCAGCGGCATAGAGTACGCCTTCGTCGTTGTCTACTCCCCATTGTCCAGGCGTTCCTGGGTTGTAGTACGCGTCGTAAGTCCATAGTATTTTTCCCGTTGTTAGATCGACGGCGAAAGTGCGCATGTTAACCTGTTGTACGAAGGCAATGTTGTCTGCTGAATCGACTGTTACTGGCGCCAATATTCCTTCTCCCGATATAATAGCCGACGGGTTTCCTGCCGCAATAAACGGATTAATGACGTAAGGAATGGTTATGTTGCCAATGAGCGCTCCTGTTTGCGCGTTAAGTTCGTATAGGAAACCGTCAGGGTTGGTGTAGGACATAGACTCCAAAGAACCGCCACCTTGGTTAGGTGCAATGTAGACGACGTTGTTAACGATTGTCGGCGTTCCGATTAATAACGCGCTGCCCCAAGTGTACTTCCAGTTTATTGCTCCATTGCTTGTGCTTAGGCAGTAGAGGTAGTTGTTGTCTCCAACGTAAAGATTGTTGCCAACCACCATCGGTGATGGGGGTCCATCTGTTCCTGTTTCTCCGAAGCCCTCGTTAGTGGCAGGTCCTGCGGGCAAGGCGACGCTCCATACTAAACCGCCCGTGGTTGCGTCTAAACAGTACACGTTTCCGTCGTCTGCTCCAGTGTAGACGTAACCGTTTACGACTGCGGGTGTGGAATAAATTGGAGCTTTAGTTGCAAAGTTCCAAATCACTTTGCCGTTGCTGGCGTTGAATGCGTAGACGTTCTGGTCTGTTGAGCCGATGTACCCTATGCCTTTAGCAAATACTGGTGAACTTGCGAACGCTGCGCCGCTACCCAAGGGTTTACTCCACAGCACTGTAAGGTTTGTTGGTCCCCAACCGTCCGAGTCATGCGTGGCATCATTCATGTATTGCGGCCAGCTTTCTGCTGGTCCATTTCCAATGCATACGACTTCGCCGAGTGTGCCAATTCCACCAGCGACGCTCGAGGTTGTTGAATATGTGTAAACTCCAGGTGTGGATGATGAAGTAGTGGGTATCAGGTAAAGGTTGCCGTAAGCGTTGCATTGGGCGTTGTCTGGGGCTCCGTTCTCAATAGGAAGTGACCAAACTTCAGTCCCGTTATAGGCATTGAAGCAGTCAAATTCTGAATGTCCGTATTGCCCTGTGTATGGGTTTCGGTATTCATTGTCTCCCATTTGTGCGTATATGTAGCCGCCAGCTATTGAGAAAGTGCCTGAATATGCGACGCCGTTGTTTGTGTACGCGTCCCAAACAGGCGCTCCTGTCGTAGCGTTTACTGCGTAGAAGTGCCCATCTTGGTTGTGCCCGTAAATCATTCCGTAGCTTGAGCCTAGGCTCCAAGACCAATCACTGTCGGGATTTCCTGGATTCCATTTCCACATAAAGTGCCCTGTGGTTATGTTCCAAGCGTATATGTAGCCGTCTTGTGTTCCGAAAGCGAAAACACCGTCGATGGATGTGGTACCGCAAAACTCTGTAGATGGAACAGGAACCGTCCATAGGTACGCTCCCGTTGCTGCGTTGAACCCGCTGAACGTTTGGTCTGCAGAATCACCGTAGACTATGACTCCGTCGCCATATACTGAACCTGTACTTGATGTTAGCGAAAGCGCGGCTGAGCTTGTCGCGACCCCTGCTTTGCCAGTATCGTTCCACAACAGCGTAGGCGGGTTTGCTGGGTTGCTTAGTAGCCAACCACAACCGTTATTGAAGAACATAGTTCCGGGTAGATGTTGCGGATCTGTAACAGGTGCTCCTCCTCCACTTATTAATATTTGTCCAAATCCCTCGAAGCCTAAGTTGGAGAATCCCGCTGGACCTGCCCAAACGAACGTTCCCGTGTCAACTACATAGCAATCGTCTGCTATTAGCATGTAGTTACCGCCTAAGTACAAAGGTGCTCCTAGAAATCCTCCTGGATTAGGAATAGCGTAAACAATGTTTCCTGTTCCACCGTCTAATGCAATTGTGTCGGTTTTGTTGACAACAAAGACGTAGCCGCCGAAAGCCGCCATGCCGCTAACGGGTGGTACAGTAACTCCTGGTATGTGATCTGTCCACATTATGTTTGCGGTTGTTGGACCTGGACCTGTGCCTGCAAAGCTTCGGCTGTCGTTACCGGCAGGCGATGCGTAAATGTCGTTGATCAGGTTTGAGCTTACTGTGCTTCCTGAAGCGATCTGTGCCTTGGCCGAAGGGACCGTAGAATGTGATAAAAGCGCTACCATCGAGATTAATAGCAACACGCTGATTGCAATTGCAAATATCGCTTTATTTTTTTGCTTTTTCATTTTTTATTCTCCTTTAAGCGATGGTTTTTAATTAGCCGGAAATAGTATTTATTGACTTTTAGACAGAGGGTTCTTGGAAAAGGTTTAAAACATTAGAGCTCAAAGATATAAAGCAATTCAAGTGATAAGCCGATCGAGACGATGGGACTCGGGTAGGGGTTGTTGTGAAAAAAGAGCTTGTTGAGAAGCTTTGCGCTTTCAACCTATCGCCTAATCAAGCGAAAGTCTATGCCTATTTATGTGAGGTTCGTGCAGCAAACATCTCGGATATTACTGAGGCTACGCGAGTTTACGCTCAAGATGTTTACAAGGCTGTGGCAGCGTTAGAGAAGAAAGGATTAGTCCTGAGAACCAAGACACAGCCATTAATTATTGCAGCAATCCCGGCTGAGCAAGCACTACAAACTCTGATTAATTCGATCGAATCTAAATCTCGAAAAGAAATTGAAATGCTAAGAAGGTATTCCAAAGAAATTGCTTTGGAAAACAAGAAAGCCCTGCAGAACCTCGAGGCCAAAAAAGAAAGCAAAGGCAGCGTTATGGTTTTTGAAAAGCAGGCGCCTGAGTCGAGAGTCGATTTAGCCTTTGATAACTTGAAAGAAGAATATGATTGCATCGTGGTCGACGGCGCTTCAAGTTACCGTAAACTCAGTGCCAACTATGGCAAAATACAGTTTAAGAAGATTTCTAAGAGAAGCGTGAAGATAAAAATGCTGTTTGTAGGTAAAGGAATCGACAGGACCCAACTTGAAGCAACAATAAAAATGATGCCGAAGAAAGACTACGAAGTGAAGACTCTTACACTGGAGGATAACATACCTTGTCCTTCCCTGGCTCTGATAGATTCTAAGGAACTTTGGCTAACCACTCCTTCAATAGGAAAAGAAGATGCGACAATCGTAACTGACGTTAAAGAAGTAGTTGAAATTGTCAAGTGGCAATTTGAAATGTTGTGGAACAATCCTAAAGCAAAAACTGAAGCCAAGAATACGTCAAAAGGAAAAACGCTCGAACAAACGCTAATTTCCTAAATGGTTACAAAGGATCCTGCGGGAGCGCGCGCGGACTGCGAACTGGGTCACTCGCGATTGCTCAGGTTTGAAAAACCTCGAATGAAAACAGTCGCGATTATGATTATTCACTGATGTTCTGCCTGTTTACTTCCCGAACATGTTTTTTCTTAACGCTGAAGCCACTTCATTCATGGGCTTGTTTGAGTCGATAATTGTCCACTCGTCAAAACGGGTCAGTGAAAGCGCTTTCTCCCTAACCTTTCTCAAAGCCTCCAAGCTTTCAAACATTTCAGTTTCTGTCCGGTTTTCTGCGATGCGGGCTGCAGCTTCGGCGGGGCTGACGTCCAAGAAGAACATGTTTCTTGACTTGGGAACCGTCGATGAAAAGAAGTTGTAGGCAACAGTGTCTAGAGGAGACGGCAGGTAAGCCGTTCCCATGAGGTATCTGACGAATATGACGAAGTCTTCCCGCCTCCACGAGAAGAGGAGGATGGAGCGAATGACGTCCACCATGTAGAACAGGGCTGAAGCGAAATGGGCGCTCTTGCCCTTTGAGTACAGGTAGACGCGTGCCCTAAGACCGAACCAGTTGTCAGTTTCAGGATGCACACGTAAACAGGCTGTTTTACGCATGCTTTTCAGTGACTGCATCATGAGGTGAGCCTGCGTGCTTTTTCCGCAGCCGTCTAAACCGTCAATGATTACTAGCTCCAACTACACGCCTCCTATCAAGAGCAGAAAAACCATGGCGCTGAACAAGGGAACCGTCAAATTGTCAAAGCCTTTTGGAGTAAGCGCTTCGCAGACCGTTGCCACTGTAGCCGCGCCTAAAGAAGCCAGCGCGAAGCTTGGGATTGAGATTGGGTAAAAGTACGAGAAGAATAGTGCACATGCTATTAGACCAGAAATGCAAATGGCGAACATCGCCGTTGACCCCTCAAAACTCTTCGTGCCGAAAATGTTGAATTTATGCCGCCCAAATTTTTGTCCAACTAAAGAAGCTGCGGCGTCACCGTACGCCATCGGCAAGACACCTGCTGCAATAATGTACGGCTTGGTTGAGAAGAATAAGGCTAGTAGGCTGTAGGAAATCGCATACAAGACCAACCCGAACTTGTGACCTCCGCCTGTGACCTCAGCTAACCCGCTGAATTTGCTGCTTAAGTCAACTGGCGATAAGGGGGAAAACAGGAAGGTGACCAGAATGAAGGGTGAAGCCACGAAGAAGGGGAAGTTGAGTGGAAGCGTTCTGAGTGTGAAGAACGGAATGATAAAAATGAAGTTGCCTATCATTATGTGCAAGAATTTGCGGGAAAAATTTGTGGGTATGCGACCTTTAATCTTGTCTGTTATCAGGATTATGGCGATTATGTACAGGTAGCATGAGCCGAGCAACCCCAAATTCCAAAGTAACTCAGGCTCAGTCATCCGTGCTGGTCACCTGAACATTCCGAAGATGAACGATAGCAAACCGAAGACGAATAGGAAGAGAACGGCTTTCTTTATCTGGCGAGCATTGCTCCTTGAAGGATTCAAAATAAGCGACGCAGAACACCATACCAACCCAGCGTCAGTCACCAGGACAAAGGGCACAAACCAGAAAGACACTAAATTGAAAATCAGCGGCAAAGGCGACAGGCACACGGCGAAGATGAAGAAGGCAGCCACTGCCAAAGCCGCTTTTCTTTCGCCAAACCTTACGGCGAGAGTTCTGATGTTGTGGACGCCGTCGCCTTGAACGTCAACGATACCTTTGGCGATTTCTCGGCCGGTGTTTGAAAGGAAAGCCATGGATGCAAAAAGCAGAATGTTCACCCTGACCACGTTGACGGCCACCAAACTTCCGTACAGGAAAGGCGCGGCGACGCATGCGCTGACCAGCAGGTTGCCAGCGAATCCGCTTCGCTTCCCAAAGGTTGAATAAGCAAGCATAATTGCCCAGGCTGCTGTGGCGAACAGAAGACAATAGAGGCTGATGGTGTAGGCGAAAAAAAGACCCACAACCGTCAGGATGCCTGTGACTAGCAGCGCGGCTTTCTTGGGAACGTCGCCGTTCGGGATCGGGCGAAGGGGCTCGTTTATCTTGTCTATGTCAAAATCGTAGTAGTCGTTAACGGCCATTGCGGCTCCTGTCAACGTGAAGGCTGTTACTGCGCCGAAAAATAGGTTCAGCCAATGCATGTTGCTGAAACCCGTCAAGCTGGCTCCTACGAGGATGGCGAAGCTCATGACTATGCAGTTCATCGGCCTGATCAATCGAAGGAAACCGCTGGCTTTGCCCACAGCCACACCCTTTATGCTCACATATTACTGCATCTGGCAAATAAAAAAGTAACCACAAATGAGGGCAAAGTTACACGTACCTGACGCGTAATTCAAAGGTCGGAGAGTATCAAAATCTATGGCTTCAGCTTTGAAACTATTTGAGTTCGTTCCTTAGAATATTAATTATTTTTGAGCCGGTTTTGCCCTCACCGAATGGATTAGCCCATGTTTTCTTTGTGGCACAGCTGATTTTTGCTGCTTCAAGAATTTTATTTGGGTCAGTTCCGGCTAGAATGTTTGAACCAACGTCTAGGGTTTCAGGCCTCTCCGTACCATCGCGCAAAGTAATGCAGGGCAAACCGAGGATGCAGGTTTCTTCCTGCACCCGCCCGAATCTGACAAAACCAACATCGCCTTACTCTCAAGTTGCAAAAACGACAAATAATCCAGAGGCTCACCGGCGTCAACCCATCCATAGCTATACCAAACTGCTCGAGCTGCTTTTTCGTGCACGCGGATGAGCATGATAAATTAACGGAACCCAAGCTCGCTTTGAACCAGCTGTAAACTCTTGATGATGCCTTCGAACCGGCTTTTGTCGTCCACGTTTTCCTGCCTATGCGACGTAGCCAACATAAACTTGCCCTCACCAACACAAAGCTGGTCGAGAATTTGGGTTTTAGACTCTGCTATTTCCAAGTTTTGGTGCACCGCGTCGACGATTGTGTTGCCTACCATGAAGATTTGGTTTTCTGGGATGTGGCTTTTTTCGCCGAAGCGCCAACGCGCGCGTTGGAAAAGCCGTACTGCACAAAAGTCGGCGGGTTTTGTTCTATTTCCTGATGATCGAGTTTAAGGTGGACTTGACAGCTTGGAATATTCGAAAACGGATATTCTCGTCGCGGATTCTTTTTGATGTGACTCCGTCAAACTCTATTGATTTTTCTTGGTAAGTGGTTGCGTTAATGTACGTAAGCTTGAACCTTGGAGCATAAATTACGACTCTTTCACCGATTTCAAAAATCTCAGTGACTGTGCGACTCAGATCCTTCGGTCGTTGAACAAGCCTTTTCCGAACAAAGTCAACATCTGCTTCTGAATCGATTTCCGTGATGCCGAACTTCGAGATTGTCTCCTCAGGGTTCTTTTCTGAAGGTGCGGAAGGTAACTTTTCCAAGTTCGCTTCTTGCCCATTCTTGGCTAACATTAAAAAGGATGTCTTATCTATCACAAGCCGTTCTTCGCCCTCAATCTTTATGCTCGCCGTCGAATTCTGTGACTTCTTTGGATAAAATTTCTGGTTCTGCAGGATGACCTCAACAACATCGTTATCGATTGAAACGGTGTAAGAGCATAGGCGGTAATAATCCAGAAAGTATTTGGCGTTAACCACTATGTAGGGTTCGTAGTATTTCTTCATGGAAACTAACTGGATGTGTGCGGGGTTAGGCCTTAGAATTCCAAACTTAGTGAACAGCCGTCGTTTTAGCCTCTCTCCGGTTACCTTTATGACGGTCGGGTCGACCAGGGTCTCGTAAACCACAGTCTTTCTTGGGACTATTTTATCCGTGCAAACCGATAGCAAGTGCTCGTTTGCTATTGTCGCGTAAGATATGAACGGATTTTCAGTTGTGGCTTCGTTCGTCATAAGGGACTCTCAATATAATATACTATTGTGGAAAACTCCTTTAATAATAATTATGAATACAAAAAATTAATTATAAATAAAAATTAATTATAAATAACAGTACCACGCAGCGCGCTATACAAAGAAACGAAGCCTTAACTTTGAGCATGGGTAAATGGAAAACCAATCAAAAGGTAACCTAAAAAAATTAAGAAAGACCTTTTTCAGTTATGCTAGTTGTGTATTTGCTTTGCGCTCGCTTGCATAGCGCACAGAAGCCGCTTCTTCCTATGCTATTATTATGAGAGTCTATGTGAACTTCTGGCGTTCTGCTTTTTCAAGTAATTGTGGTTAACTGTAATTGTATTTGTTTGTAATTGTATTCTGTTTTGATGGGGGGAGTATAAGAAAGAAGAGAAGGCATCGCCGTTAAGTCATATTCGCAGTCTCGAGCCGTAGTTAGTAGGGAGAGAGGGGTTAGGGTTTGTCTGTCTGGGAGGGATGTGGGAAAGTAGAGAGAGAGCGCTTTGTTTGTCTGTCTTTGTCTGTTTGTCTTTGGCTGGGGGCGGGGGGTGTGGGAAAGTAGAGAGAGAGTAATAGACGTAGTCGTAGTCGTGTAAGTCGTAGTTTGGGTTTGGGTTTGGGGATTAAAATTTAATTTTTCTCTCTCTCATAACCCCTCAACACACCCACAACAACAACCACAACGACACGACACCACACGACACAACACACACCAAAAAAGGAGTAGATTAGAAATTTGAGCGATTCAGGTTTTCTATTTTGAGTCTAAGTTACTCTTTCCAAAACTATAAACTGAGGGCATCGAAATTGATATTACAATTTTTGCTCCCTTGCCTGTTTCTCCTTCTTCAGTTATAGTCCAGCCGTAAACGCTCATCATTTTCTTTATGAAGAACAAGCCGAAGCCAGTGCTCCCACCCGTACTGAACCCCTCCGTGAAGAGCTTTGATTTATTCTCAGCCGAAATGCCAACCCCATCATCCTCATAAATCAGCCGCAAACCACCTGAATCTGTCTCCTCACAATACACTTTTACCGTGGTAGCTTTCTCGCCGTACTTTCGTGTATTATCAATAAAGTTATAGAACATCTGCCTGAGGAACGAATCCGCCAGCACGCGTACATCGTGAACTTCATTAACAATCTTAAATTTCAAGCCTGTGAAAAGAGATGCAGCCTCATCCAAAGCCTTGCCCATATCGATGCAGGTTAGCTCTTTAGCGCCTAGTTGCTCGAACATGTTAGAGAACTCGAAAATCTTTACTGAATCTGCAACAGCCTGCTCAATCTTACCCAACCCCTCCACAATATCCGACTGGTCCTTATACCTCTTCTTCATCAAGTACGTGTAACCATTTACGGCTGAAAGCTTGTTACCAACATCATGCCTACTCAAGCTGCCTACGACCCGCAACTTCTCATTCATCATTTTAATTCTGTCGCTGCTTTCACTTTGTTTCTTCTCAGCTTCTTTCTTTTCAGTTATGTTTACAGTAAGTTCCAACGCCGCAACAACATTTCCATCTTTGTCTTTAATTGGAGTTGCTATGAGCTCAAACCAAACAGGATGGTCCTTGTTAAATTCCGTTTGATTGCAGTATTCACGGCGGTCAATGGAAGCTCCTTCGAAAACCTTCTTAGCACCGCAATCGGGACAGATACTGGTGCACGTGTTGAAAGACGAATAACAAGGGTTGTTTTCTGAAGCGCCTGTTAATTGCTTCAAGTAATTATTCATCCAAAGTATCTTGTAATCCTTGCTAATCATCACAAGTCCAGCGCCGATGTTTCCAGTTAAGGATTCTAGCATGTCCCGTTCCTGCCTAAGAGCCTCTTCGGTCTTCTTGCGTTTGGATATGTCTCGTTCAAGCGTGACAACAAATGTGTCCATTCCAATCTTCATTGTTCGAGCTGAGACTTCAACATCAAAAACTGAGCCGTCTTTTCGTTGATGCTTAGCCTCGAAAATAAATGGTTTGTCTTGCGTGAGTTGTTCAAGGATTTTTTTTATTGTTTCAACGTCAATTTGTTTATCCACAATAGATATGGGTTTACCAATCAACTCATCTTTAGAGTAACCGTGAATTCTCAACGCTGCAGAATTAGCATCGACAATGATGGGAAGCTCATTCGGAGGAAATCTTAAAACAAAAATGTAATCACCTGCACACTCAAAAAGACCCCTAAATTTTTCCTCAGAATCCGAAAGAGCACGTTCAGTTTTCTTACGTTCCGTAATGTTGCGATTTACACCTAAAATTGACTCGGGTTCCCCATTGCTGTTCCGAAGAATTGTAAGATTAGCTTCGACCCAAACCGTTGAACCATCTTTGCAGGTGTTCTCCAATTCAAAACAGTTTGAAGCAATCTCACCAGTTTCTTGAAAACGACGCATGCCTTCAAGCATTAATTGAGCAGAAGATGGAGTCAGAGCTTCTAACATCGACTGCTTCATCGCCTCTTCGACAGAATAGCCCCTAAGCTGCAACACTGACGGACTAATATAAGTACAATGACCCTCCAAATCCGTCGTCCAAATTACATCTCGTGTGTTGTCTGCTAGTAGGCGATAACGTGACTCACTCTCAATCAATGCTTTTTCAGCTTTTTTGCGTTCGGTGATGTCCTCGAAGACTGCGGCAAAATGACCTTTTGCTGGACTATAGACCGAAATGTTTAGCCAGAAGTTTAATGATTTAAAGAATAATTCAAACTTCTCTTTTTTACCTGTAAACACGACTCTTTCATAAATTTCAAAAAGCTCAGGATTAGCTTCTATAATTCCATGAATTGCCTCTGTTGCTTTCTTTCCAATAATTGCATCTCTTTTTAGACCTGTTATTCTTTCAAAAGCATCATTAACTTGGAGATAAACAAAGTCATTAGGCTTGCCTTTCTCATTGAACATCATTTTGCAATAAGAAAAGCCGTCAATCATGTTTTCGAAAAGAGCAGAATATTCTTCCTCACTTTTTTTAACAATTTCCTGAGCTTTCTTGCGTTCATCAATGTCCAAAAACATGCCCTGCACCGCAGCTTGTCCCATGTATTCAATGCGGCTTGCAAACGCTTCCAGCCAAACTATTGAACCGTTCTTTCGTACTGCCCTGAACTCGAGGCTTGCGTGCGATGGCTCCCCATGTATATGGTTTTCTAAACGGCTAAAGAAAACGGCTTTATCCTCGTCATATATTAGTCCTGCAACTCCTAGGGGCGAAAGTGACTTCAACTCTTCGGTGGAATAACCCA
>JBEKNP010000069.1:0-12167 GCA_049522695.1 Bathyarchaeia archaeon
TAATAATGTCTAATAATGTCTAAAAATGTCGGATAATGTCTAATAATGAAGCAACCTGCAAACACTTCAAGGTCTGAATTAAAAAAGCAACCCAAAACAAACCCATCAAAAATGGCAACACAACTGTTGTTGTTCTATCAGACAAACTTCAGCACAGCCATAAAAAACCTGCCCGCCCACTATTTCATGCTCAAAGGCGCAAGCTAAATACACTCCCAAAAGTTAACTTTTAACCAAAAAACCCAAAATCTTTTGCTAAAAGCACCTGCGAATTTAATGTTAACTCCAATACACTGATAAGGGCGAATTAATTTAATTCTAATAGACATTTTCTGAGGGTTAATTATGGCAAGGTACAGGTGCACGGTTTGCAATTATGTTTATGATGAAGTTAAGGAAGGAAAGAAGTTTAGCGATGTGCCTAAAGAATGGGTGTGCCCTGTTTGTGGAGCACCTAAATCAGTTTTCGTGTTGTTAGCTGAACAAGTTGAAGAGAAAAAGGCTGAACACACGGTTTCACAAGTTCTAATTAACCAAATTGCCGAGTGGGGAGTTCAATACGTTTTCGGTATTCCAGGCACTTCAACGTTAGGCGTTGTGGACGCCATACGAAAAACCAATGGCAAAGTAAAGTACATTCAGGTACGGCACGAACAGACCGCAGCGTTTATGGCTTCAGCTTATGGGAAATTGACTGGGCATGTTGCTGCTTGTCTTGGGATTTCCGGTCCAGGCGCAACCAATTTAGCTACTGGCTTGTATGACGCGAAGCTAGATCATTCACCAGTTTTAGCACTAACCGGGTTAGTGGCTAGGCAACTGATGGGCCCAGGTTCAACACAAGAGATTGATCAAGCCGCATTTTTTGAACCAATTTGCGTTTTTAACAAGATTTTGATGTCTGAGGACCAAACTAATACGCTGGCTACTTTGGCGATTAAGCATGCACTTTTGGATCAGGGTGTTTCGCATATTGGGATTCCTAATGACGTACAAAAGCTGGCTTATGAAGCGGAGGCTTTGCCGTTTGAAGGCAGAATGCCTAATCTAGCTTACGGGCAGGAAGAATGGGTGATTGAAAAAGCAGCAAAGATTGTTAACCAAGCGGTTAGGCCAGTTATTCTTGCAGGTTTCGGCGCTCGAGGTCAAGGCAACAAACTGCTAAAGTTGGCTTCAAAGATTTCTGCGCCGATTATGGCAACTTTTAGGGCTAAAGGCGTGGTCGATGAACATGAATCTCTATATGTTGGATGCCATGGCGGTGTTGGTTCAACTGCCGCAGCACAACTTATGCAAAAAGCAGACTTGCTAATAGCTATCGGATCTTCATTCTCCGACCTATCGCAGATTCCACAGAAGAAAACAGTGCAGATTGATATTAATCCGCTTATGGTCGCGCGCAGGTATCCAGTTGAGGCAGGGTTGCTTGGCAACAGCGCAGTGATCATTCCCAAGTTAACAGAGAAAGTTCAGGAGAAACAGAACGCTGACTACTTGACTGAAATTGCAAGGTTAAAGCAAGAATGGCTAAACCAACTCGAAAAAGAAGCCGATTCAAGCATGAAGCCGATTAGACCCCAATACATAATCAAAGTTTTGAATGAGAAAATCGCGGATGACGCAGTGATTTCTTTGGACGTTGGTGAAAACTGCTGGTGGTTTGGCAGGAACTTTATGATGCGCAAGTCTCAAAAGATGGTGATGAGCGGCACTTTGGCAACCATGGGGTTCGGTTTGCCAGGCGCTATGGCTGCAGCATTGGCTTATCCAGACAGGCAAATTGTTTGTTTGACTGGGGATGGCGGGTTAACGATGGTTATGGGCGACTTTTTAACCGCTTTGAAGTACAAGTTACCGGTTAAAGTTTTTGTCATGAATAATAAACAGTTGGGGATGATTATGCAGGAGCAGAAGGTTGAAGGTTTCGAGAGTTGGCAAACTGATTTGTACGATTTTAGTTTTGCTGATTTCGCAGAGCATTCAGGCGGCATGGGCATTAAAGTTACTGAACCAAACGAGCTTGAAGCAGCCGTTGACAAAGCGCTTTCATCGTCTAAGCCGTCGATAGTGGATATCGATACTGATCCGAGGAGATTTTTGTGAGGTGAAAATTATGGCTACAAATATAGGAACAACATTTGCGTATATTGTGTCGCTGGTTGGAGGCTTAATTATACTAATAGCGAGCATACTGAACGTGGTCTGGTATAGTTCAGGCGCTCCAAACTTTGGCGGATACGGCAGTTACATTCGTGGAATGATGGACGGATACCACAATTTCATGGGCAGCTACGGCAGGCTCCTACGGAATTCTAGCTGGAATCTCACTGGTAGGTGTGATTTGCGGCGTCATCGTGCTGATGGGCGCTATCATGTTAAAGGTCCAGCCGCGAGATCACACGATCTGGGCAATAGTAATCAATTGCGTTCTCAGCCATTAGCTTTGTAGGCATGGGAGGTTTCTTCATAGGCGCAAATACTCGGCATCATCGGCGGAGCATTCGAATTAAGCATCAGACAAACAAACCCTTAACTAAGCCTAGCGCGTACACCGCCCGCCAATAATTAAGCTATTCAACGTCTGGTTTAAAGTTGCTTTTCATAAACAGAGCTTAGTTTGGGCTCTTCTTACCTGTCACTCAAGTACATTGTTACTAGTCACACGTATCCATAGTTATACGTCACTGCAACGCCAAACATGCCCAAAATAGCTCCAGCGCTCTCTTTGGATACTTGGACTCGATGTTAGCAATAATAAGATTGAGTGATTTTGTTGGTAGCGGGGACTAGATTTGAACTAGTGATCTCTGGGTGTCTCGGAGCAGAATCTACTGCTCTTATGAGCCCAGCGGGTTAATCCTGGCTACCCCACCCCGCTAAATCTTGTTCCATAAAGTTGTTTTAGCAACCTATTAGGTTATTCGTCAAATATTAATAGTTTCTTTTTCATTTATTTCTTCAGGTGCTCTGTACCCTGCATCGATACCTACCGTATCCTCAAGTTTTGGAGCCTTCTTGAATAGTATACCATTTTCTGCGCCTTCGACGATTAGTAAAGTCGCCTTCTTTGACGCCAAATTTTTCTCTTAGCTTTTTGGGAATAGTCATATGTCCATTTCTAGTTACTTAATGAAATTTTCTATTAGACCAAGCTCATAAACAAAATGCAGAGGATCAACCTAAAAGCTAAATATACAAAACAGGAATCATCGCCAAAAAGGTATTGGCGAAGAATACTTAGGCTATTCTTTTTGCTGAATGGTCATGCTGTGCTTGCGTTATCTACTAGGCGTGCTTATCCGTCTGGGCACCAGACTTTTCGCCTTCGGAAACTTTCAGGAAGCGTTGAACGCAGACCACCCCCCTCCGTCTCTGTCTGTCTATGTGTATCTCTCGATGATTATTGATGCCGCTGTTTGAAACATTTCTGCTACTCGCATCCGTCACAACCGCGTGAAATCATTTTTTTAAATTTATCCCTCTCCTTTGGCGATCTTTATATGAATTGTGATGATTGAATTTAAGGTATTTTTCATTGTCGGCAAAAGCATTTTAGAGGCGACTTGTACTTCTTTGGCGAAGGATGTTTGCTGATGAATAAGGCGTATTTGCGTAAGCTTTCTAATCCGACTCTTGAGACCCCATTTTTTATTCAAGGATTGCCTGGATTTGGGAATGTCGGCAGAATCGCTGCGCATCTTCTTATAAAATTCTGTGATGCTAAGCCTTTTGCGGAGTTGTATTCGCCTTCTTTTCCAGATTATGTTTCAATAAATAGTAAGGGCATATGTCACTTGCCGCGGTATGAGTTTTACTATGCTCCTATGGTGAAAAACAATTTGGTCATAATGACGGGTGAAATTCAGCCATCCTTTGATGATGTGGTTGCCCACTATGAGGTTTGTGAAGAAGTGATTGATTTTGTTGAAACGTTAGGTTGCCATTTCATCGTAACCATGGGCGGGATACCGATAGCTGAGGATAAAGCTCAGGTTTACATTGCCGCTACTTCACCGAGGTTGGCAACTGAATTTATGGAAAAAGGAGCGGTTATTTACAGCAAAGGCAGAATCGTCGGTGGAACAGGGCTTACCTTGGCTATAGCGAAGGAAAGAAAGCTGGAAGGGGTTAGTTTACTTGGAACAACGACGGGTTTCAAAGCAGACCGTGAAGCTGGATTTCTTGTTTTCAAGTTTTTGATGAAGGCTTTAGGAAAAGAGATAAAAGAAGGTTTAGTAGAAAACAATGCACCAGAAGAACAGTAAGTTGGGTGTCGCATGACTGAAAATGAAGAAAACGTGAATGTAAAAGGCATATACTCGAAATTCTGGAGAATCACACTAGTAGTTATAGCTATGCTTCTAATCTTCGCTGGGCCAACTTACGTTCCATACGCCATGTCAAAGGTCCATAGAATAGGCTATTTTACCTCAATAGGCACTGGCTTTATCCTATTCATAGTAGGCATGGTATTCATGCTGTTCCTAATCAGAAAGAAGATAATAACAATGTAAGTTTGCCTCAGATACCCCAGGGTGCATCATCAATCAGCATTTTGGATTCTTCATCGGCAACTTCTAGAGACATAACCTGTTTTATTTAACTATTCGTTGAACTTTCTGAAAGAAAACCTTACTATAAATATACTTCCTGAATACATAAGTCATATTAAATATTAATGTAGAAATAGTTTGTATGCAGGAAAGCAACCCAAGAAGCCATGATGCGCCAAAAGAGAAAAGTGAAGAAGCAAAAAGAACAACAATTATCCTTGAAAAGAGCGAAAGAGAATTCATTGAATCATTAATTAAAGATGGAAAAGAGCCCGGAATCAAACCGCTCATCTCCAAAATGCTTGACATTTACAGAAGCATGATGATTTATGATTGGCGTTTTCCCGGCGAATACTACTGTGGAATAAGCCGCATAGCGCTTGTGAACGTTGAGTTATTCAACATACTAACTCAGCAGATTCCTAAGGAAAGGTGGCATGAAATTGGTGAAAAAATGGGTGATGCCCTAAAAGTTTCTATCCAATCAACGCTAGAAATTGAAGCAAGTGAAGAGAAAAATTGGGGAAAGATATTTGAAAAGTTGAAAGTGCAGGGATTCGGAGATTTCTATTTGAAGGACAAATTTTTGCTTTTGAAAACCCCGTTTATTAACGATTGTGAAATTTGGAAGGGCATTATGGAAGGATTGTTAAGTGTAGAGTTAGAAACCAGAAATTCCGCTCCGCCGCTGGTTTTCGAAATTAAAAAAAGGAAGCCGCCTTCAATTTAGTGCTTTTTTAGTATTTCGACAGTTAAATATTAGGAAACAGTTTATTAGGAAGACAACATTCAGGTGTCTTTCAGTGGTTAATGATGAGGGATTGTGTTCATACAAGGCGATTGCTTTCATTAAAAGCAATCCAAAATGCTCAAGCTTAAAATCGAAAAGATATTTGATGTTAGGCGCATTCCTTCGAAAAACCGTTTTAGCGAAACAAAAAACCCTTAGTGGTTTCTCTAAAAATTTAGGTGAAAAATTATGGATAAAATAAAATTTGCTATACCAGCAGGGTCCCTATCAAAAGCAACAGCCGAATTCTTTGCGCGTTCAGGATATAAACTCTCAGGAACTGACCGCACATACCGCCCCGCCATAAACGACCCACAAATCGAAATGAAGGTCCTCCGACCCCAAGAAATCCCCGTCTTCGTTAACGAAGGCTTACAAGATCTGGGCATCACGGGGGAAGATTGGGTTAAAGAAAACCGAGCAGACGTAGAAATCCTGCAAAACCTGGAATACGGAAAAATTAAACTCGTTATAGCCGTGCCAAAAAGCGTTAGCGAAAAAAGCACGATGGGCGACTTTATGGAATCCGTTTGGAGCCAAGGCAAAAACTTTCGTATCAGCACCGAATACCTAAACATAGCCTCCGAATACCTCAAGAGCACATCCGAATACAAGAAGCGTTTTGGCAATGCCGACCCGATGATTGTAACCCCGTGGTGGAGAAAAGGCGACAATCCGAGAGCAAAGATTTTCCTGTCCTTCGGTGCAACTGAGGCTAAGCCGCCTGAAGACTCTGACTGCATAATGGACGTAACTGAAACGGGCACCACCATAAATGCTAACAACCTGAGAATCATAGAAACCGTCATGAAATCCGCCGCCGTGCTCATTGCTAACAAGAAAGCTTTAGAAGACGCAGAGAAGCGGGAGAAAATCTACGACATAGTCGCTCTGCTTAAAGGCGTCGTGGACGGTTCAAAGAGAATCCACATATTCGTGAACGTTAAAAAAGTGAACTTAGAAAAACTGCTTACTGAATTGCCTGCTCTGAAAAATCCAACGATAGCGCCGCTAGCTGATGAGAGCTGGGTAAGCGTAAACACAGTCATCGAAAAAGACTGCTTAATCGAGCTCTTGCCAAAAATCCGTAAACTCGCTCAAGGCTTGGTGGTGTATGAGCCGCGGCAGGTGTTGGCGTTAGATGACATTGGTAAGAGAGAGGTGAACCCGTGCAAAGGCAAGTCCAAGTGAGAGTCTGGAAATCAGAAGCGCTGCCGGCAGACTGGTTTAAACGGCAGAAAGCGGACGAAAAGGCAGTTCAAGAAGTTGAAAACAGCGTTAAAGCTATTATAAAGCAAGTTAAAGATAAAGGCAATGGTGCGCTGGTTGAGTTTGCCCTAAAATTTGACAAAGCCGAACTAACCCTGCGAACCCTTAAAGTTAAGACAGAAGAAATCAAGGAAGCTTACAAGAAAGCTAACCTCGAACAAGTCTCCGCTCTAAAATTCATGAAAGAAAAAGTCAATGCCTTCCAAAAGCAACTGCTCAGCCAAACTGAAATCAAGACCTCGAGCGATGGCATATGGGTTCAGACTGTTCTGTGTCCAATTGAAAGTGTCGGTTGCTACGTTCCAGGAGGACAAGCCGCTTACCCAAGCACGCTTATCATGACCGCGGTTCCAGCCAAAGTAGCAGGCGTCCCAAGGATTGTCGTTTGTTCACCACCAGACACAAAAGGCAAAGTTAATCCCCTCGTTCTTGTCGCCGCCGATATCTGCGGAGTCGATGAGGTTTACAAGGTTGGCGGAGCCCAAGCCATAGCCGCTTTAGCTTACGGAACAAAAACCATAAAGCCTGTGCGAAAAATCGTCGGTCCAGGCAACAAATACGTGACAGCTGCAAAGGTTCTGGTTTCAACGGATGTGGCGATTGACATGCCGGCTGGCCCAAGCGAGGTGCTCGTTTTAGCTGATGAGTCAGCTAATGCGCGGTTCATTGCTTTGGATATGGTTTCGCAGGCCGAGCACGGTGGAGACAGCGTGGCTGGACTCATAACAACTTCTGAAAAGGTTGCTTTACAAGTTCAAAAGAATCTGGCAACGGTTGCCGCTTTAGCAGGAAGGGGCGAAAAAGTCTCAGAGGCACTAGTCAAATACGGCTTCATAATAATCTGCAAAAGCATGGAAGAGGCGGTCAGTTTAGTTAATCAGTTTGCTCCTGAACACTTAGAAGTCATGACCGCTAAGCCCAAGGAGATTGCAGAGAAACTGACCGCTGGTCTCATACTCATAGGTCCATACAGCCCAGTTGCCCTAAGCGATTACGGCAGTGGAACTAACCACGTACTGCCAACAGGCGGATTCGCGCAGTCATTTTCAGGTTTATCCGCTTTGGACTTTATGCGGCGAGTAAGCATAGTCGAAAGCTCAAGAACGGGTCTAGAAAGAGTAAAAGACAGCATTAAAGTTATGGCGGAAGCAGAAAATCTTCCCAATCACTACAAAGCGATAGAGGCGAGGTTTGAAAAATGAGTGCATCCTATAGAAAATGGCTAAAAGATAAACTGGTGAAACTTCAAGCAATAGACTGCTACTCTGCAGGAGCTTCACTTGAAACCGTAGCGAAGCAAATAGGCGTCTCAAAAGCCGATATTGTAAAGCTGAATTTTAACGAGAGCCTGTTCGTTGACAGAGCTAAACAGGCGGAGCTGGTTAAGGAATTGGCTGATGAATTTGATTTACGCCTGTACCCTGAGGATGAAGCGCCTAAGTTTCTTGCTAAGCTTTCAGGCTATATTGGAGCCCCAGAGAACTTCCTTGTTGTTGGCAACGGAAGCGACGAATTAATAGACCGTATAGTAAGGCTCTTTGTAGAAAAAGGAGAAGTCACGCTTTCGTTTGCACCAACGTTTAGCATTCCGAAACTTTGTATAAAAAGGCAAAAAGGAGAATACATTACAGTGCCGCTTTTAAGCAACTTGCAACTTGACGTGAAAGGCTTGTTATCCAGGTTCTCCAATAAAACAAGGCTGCTTTACCTCTGTTCACCGAACAACCCAACGTCAACTCAGTTCAGGATAGAAGACATTGAAGCCTTAGCCAAAGCCTTCTCAGGTATAGTCATCTTGGATGAGGCTTACGGCGAATTTGCCGATTACTCCTTTGTGCCAAGAATAAAAGAGTTCCAAAACATGATTATTCTGCGAACGTTCTCCAAAGCCTTTGGGTTAGCAGCGCTCCGGCTTGGTTACGCCGTTGCAAATCCTGAGTTAGCGAAGGCTCTCACAGAAAAATCGCCGTTGCCTTATCCAGTTAGTGGTTTCACGTTGCGGATGGGCGGCAAAATGCTGGACAATGTTAACTTAATGAAGAAATCAGTGAGAGAGCTGATAAGAGAACGGGGAAAACTGATAAAGGCACTTAACGAAATAGATGGTGTGAAAGCTTTCAATTCGCAAGCCGACTTCCTATTGGTCAACGTGCAAAAACCCGTCGATGAAGTAAACGAGAAGCTGCTGAAACAGGGGATTATGCTTAAGAAATGGGGCAAGATCCTGCAGTACAATAATTGCTTCCGAGTTACAGTTGGCTTGCCAGAAATGAACACTAAACTAGTTGAAGCGTTAAAGCAAATTCAAAGTGATTAAAAATGAGGACAGAAGAAGTTTATCGTAGAACCAAAGAAACAGAAGTTCGAGTAAAAGTGAACCTTGACGGGGAAGGAAAAGTCAGCGTAGAATCGGGCGTGCCTTTTCTTGACCACATGATAACTTCACTTGCCACCCACAGCCTAATCGATATAACTGCTTCTGTGAAGGGCGATTTGGTACACCACTCAGTCGAAGATTTAGCCATAGGCTTGGGGGAAGCATTAAACAAAGCTTTAGGCACACGAGAAGGCATCACACGCTTCGGCAACGCGGCGGCGCCTATGGATTGCTCGTTAGCGTTTGCGGCCGTGGATTTGGTGAAGCGGCCCTACTTTAAAATTGACCTTAAACTTAGAGGCAAAAAAGTAGAGAATATGCCAACTGAAGACATCAATCACTTCTTTGAATCCTTCGCCACTTCGCTGCAGTCAAACGTCCACGTGTTCGTCGAGTATGGCAGCAATGACCATCACAAGGCGGAAGCGGCAGTTAAAGCCCTTGCCCTATCGCTCAGGCATGCGGTAGCCTTAGACCCAAGACGCAAAGGCGTTCCCAGCTCAAAAGGAGCCATCTAATGCCAAAAGCAGTAATATTCGATTACGGCGTCGGCAACTTGCTCAGCCTAAAATGCGCCCTTGAAAAAGCAGGCTTAGAAACATCAATTGGCATTTCAGCAAAAGAATTAGCTGAGGCGAATGCTATTGCTTTGCCTGGTGTTGGAGCCTTTAGCGCGGCTGCCACAAAACTCAACGCAGTCAAAGAGGCGCTCACAAACAAGGTCAAAGACGGAACGCTGCTCCTTGGTATATGCTTAGGCTTGCAGCTTTTCTTTGAGGAAAGCGAGGAAGGAGCAGGAAACGGCTTAGCACTCTTCAAGGGCAAAACAGTCCGCCTACCCAGCACTGTTAAGGTACCGCACATGGGCTGGAACACACTAAACATCATTAAACAAAACGAACTTTTCAACGGCGTTAAGGAGGACTCTTACGTTTACTTTGTCCACTCACTCTATCCTGTCCCAGTCGACAAAACGACAGTTTGCACACAAACCGAATACGGTACAACCTTCACTTCAGCAATAGCCAGCCAAAACATCTACGGCACACAGTTTCACCCAGAAAAATCCGGCGACATAGGCTTAAAAATCCTCAAAAACTTCGCTAAAATGGTTGTAAGGTGACTTTTGCATTGCAGTTGATTCCAGCAATCGACCTCATGAATGGCAAAATCGTCAGGTTATCCCGCGGCGACCCTACGACAGCTAAGGTTTATGACCAGTTTGGAGGTCCGGTGGAAACTGCTAAGCGGTGGCGCGATGAAGGCGCTGGCAAATTGCATATTATTGATTTGGATGCGGCTTTCGGCACGGGAAACAATCACGTTGTTATCGCAAACATTGCAACAAATATTGCTTTGTCGATTCAAGTGGGCGGGGGAGTTCGCAGTTTTGAGATAGCGGCAAGCCTGTTTAAAACTGGGATTACTCAGGTTATTCTTGGCGCCTTGGCATTCAGCGACCAGTCAGCAATTGGTAAGATTCAGAAAAGGTTCAGCGCTGAATCAGTGATCGTTGCTTTAGACAATAAGGACGGGCGGATTATGGTTGAAGGTTGGAAAACCGCAACAGCGTTAAGCGTAAAAGAGGCATTGGAAAAATTCACCGCCCTTGGTGTTAAAACGTTCCTTATAACTTCAATCGCTCAAGATGGAATGCTCAGCGGTCCAGACCTAAAAATACTTGGCGAAGCTGTCCAGTTCCAAAATGCCAAAATCATTGCGGCTGGCGGAATTGGCAGCATAGATGACCTAATTTCTCTAAAACATATTGGAGTGAATGGGGCAGTGATTGGAAAAGCCCTTTATGAAGGCAGATTCACTCTAAAAGAAGCCATAAAAAAGATAGGAGCCTAAAGATGCCGCTAGCGAAACGTATTATTCCATGCCTCGATGTAGACCATGGAAAAGTAGTCAAATGCATAAACTTCCTCAATCCAAAGCGGGCAGGTGACCCAGTTGAAATGGCTAAACGCTATTCAGACGAAGGCGCAGATGAACTGGTTTTTCTCGACATAACAGCATCCTCAGAAAAGCGGGACATTTTGCGTGGAGTTGTTGAAGGCGTAGCGAGGGCAATCAGTATCCCATTTACTGTCGGCGGCGGCGTCCGCAACGTTGCAGACGCAAGGCTGGTTTTGTGCAGTGGCGCCGATAAGGTTTCGGTTAACACCGCGGCAGTCGAATATCCCAAAGTGATTACCGAGTTAGCTGACGTTTTCGGTCAGCAATGTGTTGTGACCGCCATTGACGCTAAAAGAAACAGGATGCCAAACGAAGGCAAGATTATGGTTGACACAGATGAAGGCAGATTGTGGTTTGAAGTTTACACTTACGGGGGAAGAAAACCCACAGGAATCGACGCCATACAATGGGCGTTGCAAGCGGAGAAACTTGGAGCAGGCGAGTTTCTGGTTACTTCGATGGATAAGGATGGCACAGAAGACGGCTACGACATCGAGTTGACACGGACTATTTCTGAGAGGGTTAATGTTCCACTTATTGCCAGCGGCGGCGCCGGAGTTCCACAGCACTTTCTTGACGTTTTCAAGGATGGAAAAGCGGATGCAGCGTTGGCGGCTTCAGTGTTCCACTACAACAAGTACCCTGTCCCAGTTATCAAAGACTTCTTGCGTAAAGCGGGGGTGACTATTAGACAATGAATAATGTTGAATTGCTTGAAAAACTTGATTTCAAAAAAGGCAACGGACTTATCCCAGTGGTTGTTCAAGACGCAAAAACAAAAGAAACACTCATGCTAGCCTACGCTAATAGGCAAGCAGTGGAGAATACATTGAGCACGGGTAAGGCCACTTACTGGAGTCGCTCCAGAAACGAATTATGGGTTAAAGGGGAAACTTCAGGAAACACCCAAAAAATCGTGTCCGTTACAGCCGACTGTGACTTTGACGCACTATTATATTTGGTAGAGCAGAAAGGCGTCGTATGCCACACTGGAGCACCAACATGCTTCCACAATAAAATGTTGTAAAATAAAAAATGTGCGTATTTTGCTTTAATATTTTGTTGGCAAGTGTCTTTAAAAGAACAACAACAGCTGTGTTGCCATTTTTGATGGGTTTGTTTTGGGTTGCTTTTTTAATTCAGACCTTGAAGTGTTTGCAGGTTGCTTCATTATTAGACATTATCCGACATTTTTAGACATTATTAGACATTATTA
>JBEKNP010000070.1:0-11723 GCA_049522695.1 Bathyarchaeia archaeon
ATAACAATGGTCATGGAACCCGCAAAGACACCAAACCAATGGTATACACGCGTACCAGCCCAAACCTGCTCAAAGATAACTTAGCTAACAAACTATAAAAAACGAATTGTGCACACGTCTAAATTATATTGTAAAAGCAGAAGCCTATCTAGGCACCCTGCTTTATTGAGGTAGCCGTTAGCAAAAAATCATCTTTTAATAAACCAGAAAAATAAACCATTAGGTTTCGGTTACTATTCATTGTTTTTGATTTCAATGTATATTTTTCCATTTTCGGTTTTGCATCGGTAGCAGTCCAGCTTTACTTGAGGGATTTCTTGGTATTGCCCGTTTCGAACGTCAAATTTCCAGCCGTGACAGGGACACATAACAAGGTAACCTGTCAGAATTCCTCCTTCAAAAGAGCAGCCCGCATGCGGGCAGCGGTTTGATACCCCGAAAACTTCGCCACCTTGCCTTACCAGCAGAATAGGTTTGCCCTTGACACGGACGGGTTTCATTTGGCCTTCTTTGAGTTCGCTCTCTTTTATAGAGGGCACAGAACCAGTTTTGCTCATGTACTCGCCTTCAAAACTACTTAGCTCGGGAAAGCTCTAAAACCTTGCCTAAAACCTGCATAGCTAAACTCTTCACATGCAGAAAAAGCACTATTTCGTGCAGAAAGTGCGGGCATTAATTCTATGTTGAACTATGTTGAATCATATTTGAAGCATTTTAGAAGCATCTAGTAGACCTGAGGGTAGGCTGTAGCGCACACACAAAAACTATAAAGGTGGTGCTAAATGCATACTTATAGAAAATTTAAAAAGCAAACATTACTTCTTCTTGGTTATGAAGTTGTCTTTTAAAATTGGTTCTGCATGGGGTATTCCCATTGAGCTGCACCTTACTTTTATCTTGTTAATTTTAGGCGTGTTAGGTTTAGCTATCTATTACAATCAAATTTACGCTTTCATTCTCATAGTGTTCCTGTTTGTTTTCGTGCTTTTCCATGAGCTTGCGCACTCAGTCGTTGCAAGACGCTACAATATTAAGGTACGTAAAATTGTTCTCTACCCTATCGGCGGAGTGTCAGAAATTGAGGAAATACCAGAAACCCCCAAAATAGAGTGGCGGATGGCAGCTGCTGGACCCCTCACAAGCCTGGTGCTTGGAGCCGCCTTGATTGGCATAAACTATGTGTTACCGATAAAAGTACCGTTGTTTCCAGCGGTTTCCGTATTACTGTTTTCTACAGGAAACATCCTGCTTGACTTAGGATTCCTAAACCTGTTTCTTGGCGCATTCAATTTGATTCCAGCTTTCCCCATGGACGGCGGCAGAGTTCTCAGAGCTTTGCTGGCTGAACGGATGAAGTTTTCTCAGGCAACCAAATACGCGGCGTATATTGGCAGAATATTTGGAATTATAATGGTTGCAGTAGGATTTTTAATTGATCCGTTGCTAATAATTATCGGCGTTTTTATTTACATTGGCGCCAGTGAAGAAGCGGAGCAAACGATAGTTTCGACGACGCTGGCAAGTGTTCAAGTCAAAGATGTCATGCAGTCTGAGGTGGGCGCGGTTCATCCAGACCAAACCCTCGCTGAAGCTTTTGAAGTCATGTTCAAGAACCGTTATCATGACGCGCTTGTGGAGAGAGATGGCGTTTTTCAAGGGGTTGTGATTTGGAATGAAATAATCAAAGTTGCACCAGAGCAGCGTGGTAACATGAAGGTTGAACAGATGCCTCTAAAGAACATTTCAACCTATCCGGATGAAGCGGTTTTTGAAGCATACAAAATTATGACTAAAGAAAAAATTGATCTACTGCCCGTTGTTGATAAGGAATCGCCTACAAAAGTTGTGGGTGTGCTAACAAGTGAAGCGGTCGCTAAAGCTTATGACAAAGCCAGAAATCGCTGAAAACCATTGACAATTGTTACTGCCTAAGTGTATAGTATAGTAACATAATACTTTTATACTATGCTTTTTGCAGAAGCGTGGGATTTTCAGAGGATCGAAGTTAATCCAAGTGAGTTCTTCAGGACTTCCAATTAAAGCTGCTAGCATGTAAGGCTTTGCCGGTTCTCGCATTCGGTATGGCAACAACGGCAGTCGTTCACGCCTACTTAAAAATCCTCTCAGAACGCCCCGATACTTTTATAGCAAGAAAAGTTGGCAAGGAAAAAGCCGAGGGAGTCTCATGTGACGCTAAGGCTGTTTTGGAGCTGGGGGGATTAGAAATTGAGAATGGCAAAAAGCCTCACAGCTTTGACAAGAAACTAAGGCTATCCCAAAACAAGTGCAATCCAACTACCGCAGATTTAACAGCGGCTGCTTTGGCGCTTTGCCCCCTGCGGGGATACAGACCTTAGGCTGAAGTTACGGTTTTCTTTATCGTTGACTAGGATTATAAGCGGGGAAAAACAAATAGCATTGGGGAAATAGTTTGCAGTTTCAAAGGGTTGCTATTTATCTTCCGCTTTTGGGATTGATTGTGTTGGTCGTTGTTCTTTACTCGCCTCAGATTTTTGCTAGGAATGTGCCTTTTTTGTCTTCGATGGGTTTTACGGATAAAATCACTGTACTTCTCACGTTCGCGCTTGCTTCCTTCGCCGCAGTTGAAGGTTATTCAACTTTTCTACGTACTTCTCTGGAAGCCAAATGGCATAAAATCGAAGATGCTAGAAACGAACTGGAAAAAGCTTATGGCCCATTGTACACGTTACTAAACAAAATCACTTCAAGCGATGAAAAGAAAGGTTTTTGGCTGGAATTTGACGAGAGAAAAAAACTTGATGAGATAATGGCAACGTATCCTTTTATGTTTTCTTCTCAAATCAACGAGTTGTGGCAGCAAAAAATCCGCAAACTCGGGACTCAGCTTGGAAATTCCGATGTCAAGTCTATGCATGAAATAAATCTGGATGTGTATGTGGAACTTAGAAACTTGATCAACGCAGAGTACGCTCGCAAAGTCAACGAATATCATGAGCTGCTGAAACATTAAGAAATCTGTTTTGCCCTGCACTTTGAAAGTTTCTTATATGAACATCTCAAAATATGCTACTTTCAAATTGCATAAGCCTAATCAATGCAGTTTCCATTGACTAAGAAGGGAAATACTTATTTCTGCTATCGGATTTATTTTGCCTTTCCAGTCATCAAGGAGGATAATAAGTGTCGCAGTCCAAGATTAGTTTGAACAAGTCGGCTTTGAATTTAGTTAATAAGCTCTGCGGCGAAGCCGACAAGTATGCGGTTACATTTGAGAAATCGGAAAGTGGCGCGACTTTAATTGATGCAGGCATTGCCGCGGAAGGCGGTTTTCTAGCTGGCGAATTAGTCACTGAGATATGTTTGGCTGGTTACGGAAAAGCTTCTGTTTTGCCCATCCAGTATGGCGATATTATTTTGCCCTCCGTTTTTGTGGTTACGGATCATCCTGCGTTGTCAACTTTGGCGTCTCAGTTTGCAGGTTGGCAAGTGAAGGGTGAAGGTTTTTCTGCCATTGCTTCTGGTCCCGCTCGTGCTTTGGCTCTTAAGCCCAAGGATCTTTATGAGAAACTTCAGTATAAAGATGAATCCGACACAGCTGTTCTTGTTCTGGAAACTGAGAAGAAGCCCACAGAACCTGTGATTCAGTTAATTGCTGACAAATGCAAAGTATCGCCCAAAAACCTGTTTTTGGTTATGTTTTCCACTACAAGTTTGGTGGGAGCCACACAGGTTTCTGGCAGGATTGTGGAAACGGGATTACATAAGCTTGAGAGGTTAGGGCTCGACCCATTGATTGTGAAGCATGCTTGGGGTTACGCGCCGATTGTTCCTCTCCATCCGAATGCTGGCGAAGCCATGGGAAGAACAAACGATGCAATTCTCTATGCAGGAGTAACGAACTATACTTTGAGCTTTGAGGACGAGGTTAAGCTCGAAAGCATAGTTAAGCAGGCGCCTTCTTCTTCATCTCAGATGCTTCAGGAAGCCCGAAGGCTTGCTCAGAAAAATCCACGTTTTCTAGACATCTTCAAAGAGGCTGGCTTCGACTTCTACAAAATTGACACCAACATCTTCGCCCCAGCAGTTGTAGCAATAAACAATACAAAAACAGGCAAAACTTTCCGTGCAGGAAGCCTAGACGTTGATGTGATGAAGGGATCATTGGGACTTTAACCAAAGTTAATTCCCACTTTGAGAAAGTGAAAGGATCGAAAGAATTTTAAGGTGCCAAAACGCAACATAGATTGCAGGGACAATCAGATGATTGTTACAAGTTGCAAGCCATACGGAGTTTTCAGAGGCATGATCAAGAAATGGAAGAAAGTTGGAATAGTGTCCTGCAACTCCTGCGCAAGGGCTTGCGAGACAGGCGGAAAAGAAAAAATGGAAGAACTCGCCCAGAGACTAAAGCAGGACGGGTTTGACGTGGTAGATATGGAATTGGTTCCGATGGCCTGCAACGTTGACGCAGTCAAGAAACCAGAGTATCGCGCTGATTACCTGGTAGCTTTGGCATGCGATTCTGGTGTTTGTACTCTTCAGTCACTTTTCACTGACAAAATAGTTGTTCCAGCGCTCGAAACGATTTGGCTTGGAGCTAGGGATGTACAAGGCAATATTTTCTTGATGAGGAAATTCTAAGAGTCCAAAACTATCATGCGTTGGCAAACCATCAAGTTCAAGTTCTACATTTCCAACCCCAGAACAGAGCTGACTCACAAACATTCTTAAACACATAAAATCGAGACAAGTCAGCGCGCGATTCTGGAAAACGGAACTTCACCATATACGCGCAGAGGCGCAAAAAAAAAGTTGGGTTGTTCGACGCTAACGTACGCCGAACAATGAAAAGTGATCTGTGGTTCCATAGATAATTTCGTTCGGGTAGTCGACATTATATGTTATGTCTGTCCATGTCGGATTTCCCGTCTTTCCGAAGTTGTGAAGAGCTATGCACAAGTCCTGGAGGTTGACTTTGCCGTCGCCGTTCAAATCGCAGTATGGATTCCATCTAGGGGTGCCTGGGGTAGAGCCTAACGCTTTCGCGATGGTGACGAGGTCAGCGAGATTCACTTTTCCGTCAAAGTTGACGTCGCCGAGGACTGGGTCACTTTGGAATATATGGAATGGGATACCCCCAAGTGAGCCATAATGTATTCCGATTGTCACGCTTCCAGTGAACTTTGCCGTCACTGTGACGTCCCAAACGCCTAAGAATGGCGGACCGGCTGAAGCAACAGAAGCTGTGGCTGTTCCAGCACTCGGAGGATCACTAGGCGGTGGTGAAGGAGGCGGAGGATACCAAGGAGCCACTGCCACACTTAGCTGACCGCTAGCTGTGACATCTGCAAATGTTAAGGTGACGACGCCCACGCTTACTGTTATGTCAGCGCCTGTAGTAATGTATCCAGGATTTTCCGTGCTCGCTCTGACGGGTTGAACGTTGAAGGGTATTACGAGTAGGCTTAAAAGCATTAGAACTAGAATTAGTTCAGCTGCAATTTTCTTTCCCATTTTCTATCTCCTTTCTTCCCTGAACACTATATTGTGGAAACTACTCTATAAGATTTGTGAAATTTGTGAACAAGTCTTCTATACTCTCGAACTGAAGAATATATCGGTTTTTAGTGGATTTTCAATCTCAATTGAAACTTAAGGCAGGCTGACTTGAGAAGAATTGAACTGACATTTCATCGAATACAGGACTAAGCGAGCAAAAGCTGAGGAACCAGCTTCCTGTTCGCGATTGTTTAGGGATGCCGGCAGCTCGTTTGAAGGAGTGGAACCGCATGCCCGTTTACAGTTGGATTGAAAGCTCTTTAGGCTTCATTGTAGCTCTTCGTTTGTCAGGATCAGTTCCTTTTCTAGGTATTTTTGATTGTATAGTTTCTTGATGCGTAATATTTTTTCGGGTCCTTTTTCGGTTTCTTTTTCATAGATTTTGATTTCGCCTTCGAAGAGACCTAAGATTGCCTGAACTTCTTCTTGGGAGTGCATTTGCGGGTTGATTACTGCAAGCGTTGTGAAGCCCTTGGACCTCAGGTCTGGAATGAGCCCGCTGAGCCATTTTCTCGTGGTTACGGCGTGGTGCTGGAGCAGGACGTCAGATACAATATCTATGCAGGCTCTTCGTGGGCCGCTCCGCGATGCATCTAGCATCCGGAAGGATTTAGTGAGGGCAATGTCAATGTCCGTTAAGCTTTCTACTCCTTTGATTTTGAAAACGTTCGGCAGATTTTGTATAATGGCATCTGCCCTAGGGTTGCATACGAAAAGATACAAGGTCGTTTGAAATTCTTGGGCTAGGGAGGCAACATTCCCGGGCTCTCCTGTAATGAAGAAAGTCGTTTGGCCGTTCGTAAGTCCTGCTTGTATGAATTTTCTTATGAGGCGTTCGCGTTCGTCGATTGAGGGGGAGGTGAGGATGACCGCGTAGTTTTCTGGTATTCCGCCTAACAGCAGGTTGTCAAGGTTCATGTACCCAGTGCTGACTCGCCCTGGAAGGGCTGCTTCTAAGAAGTTGAACGTCACTGGCTCTAGGCTGAAGATCATTTGGCGTCCGGTCTGGTCTACGCAAACGATTCGGGGTTTTATTTCGACAGGACCCTTGATGAATGAACGGAGGGCGAATTTAATTCCGTTGAGTTCTAGGGGTTCGAGCTGCTTTGCCTTCACGGCCAGTCCGGTGCCTTCGATTGAGCAGCAGTCCGGTTTAGAAGATAGTTGGAAGCCAGCTGGAAGGATATTGTCGATTTTGGTAAGCAGAACCGCTTCCTTGCCCACATTTACGATTTGAACTTCGAGGTCCGCATTTTCTCCAACGCGGAGCCCGGTTTCGTGTTGGACGATTTTGGCTTGAACGTCAGCATGTTCGAACCGCTCTAGGCCTACCGCTTTTTCCTCGGTAGGTTCTATCGCAGAGAAACTCGTCGTTGAAGACGTGATTGAGGACGCTTGGAAAACCTCGTTAAGTGAAAGCGCGAGTTCTCTTTCTTCTTTGACTTTTTTCAGGAGGCGCTCGACCTGTGTGCTTTTCCCCGTGTGCCCCGCTTTCGCGTAGCATTCGGCAGATATCTGCAGTACACGTTCAGCCATGGTGTAGTATCTTGCTTCTTTGCCAGGGTCTTTTTCGCGCTTGGCACTGTCCATGTAAATATAAGCGTCGAAAAGGCGTTGCGTGGCTTTGGCGTAGTCAGACGCTGACTCAAAGCCGGCTCGGAGGTAGTAGTTTGAGGCCGAGTCCATGTACCTCATGGTTTCTTCGTACATTGAGGAGTTGCGGGTGATTTCGAACTCTGTTCCGGCTTCCAGTGCCTTACAGAAGTTGCTGTGACCTAAAGCCAGGAGGCTCGTTGACTCTTTGGTGGAATACTTATTGGCTAGTTCGAAGAGTGCTGCTGATTCCTCGTACATTATGGGGGAGGCTCTTGCCTCGGCCAGATTCATTTTCTGCCAAGCTTGGCACAGATAGACTAGGGCTCTGGCCTCCTTCCCTACCTGTTCAGAGTCGACTTGGGCGATTTTTTGAAAAGCCTCGGCGGCACATTCATACTTCTCTGAGCTGGCTGTGTGGTTACCTTGCATGTTGAGGATCTTGGCCTCTTCGATGGCAATTCTGCCTTTGCCGTATTCACCCCTGATGCGTGAAGCATCTATCAAATTCTTGACGAGGTTTTGCTCGTCGGTTCTGTCAATTCTGACGAATTCGGAACGAAGGATTCTCTCGGATTCGCTAAGGAATTTGATGGCTTTCCCGAAGGCTGCAATCGATTCGGTGCAGTTTTCTTTTCGGCTCAAGTCTTCGGCTTGTTCAAGGAGCGACCACGCATAGAAGTTGGAGGATAGATAGTCCCAAGATTTTGACTGCTTGAGCAGGTTGGTAGTTTTCTCGTAATGCTGCGTCGCCACTGCGTAATTCTCGTTAATGTGGGCGATCTTGGCATGTTCTATCTCACTCCAAGCTTTCATGTAAGAGGCGTAGTCGAGGTAGAAATCGCTGAACTGGCTGATCTTCTGTGCTGCTGCTTTGTAGCCGGCGAAGGCTTTCTCGAAGTTTTGGGATGCCTGATCATGCTGTCCGACAAGGTCGTGGTTTCTTGCGATTCTCCAGTAGGACTCCGCTACGCGGCTTGGGAGGTCGACCTTCTTGAAGTCGTCGGCCGCGTTGTCAAGGGCTTCGTTGGCTTTGTTTAGATTCTCTTTTTCCGCGGTCACTGAGTAGTTTTCGTACAGCATGCCGGCGTAGTCATCTTCAAACCCCGCTACAATGGCCACCAAAGAGGGCACAGCACGAGATTCAACCCATTTTTTGCAGTATGAGACTCCTTCTTGCATGTTAGCTATTGCACTGAGCAGGAGAGCGGATTTGTCGCCTCCTTCTTTGCCCGTTCTCGCTATCTCCGCCTCTATCTGTCCGGCGTAGACGAGCCCTACGCCCATTACCCAAGAGTTTGTTCCGAAGAATCTTTGGGTTATGTTTGCGTACTCTTTCCTGTAGCCCAAGGCTGTTTTCAGGAGTTCTGGTTTTTCGAGCTTCATGGGCTCAAGATTTGAGTAATATTGAAGAGCTTTGCTGAGGGCATGAAGTGTGGAAGCTGTGGCGTCTAAAGACCCTGAGCGAATGGCATGTTCCAGTCCCTTCTCTCCGGTTTCTATTGCTTTCTTGGAGCATGCGAGTTTTTCCGGAACGTGGACTGCGAAGTCGCGTGCTAGATCCGAGTAGTTTTCGCTGTAGAACAGGTAGGTTTCCGCTATTGGTGCATCCTGAAGCACTATTTGAAGGCGCTGCACTCCTTCCCGAGCGTAGCAAAGAATCTCCTCATGTCTCTTTTTCTTCTTGTCTGGGTTAGCCTCTCCGGGAATCATCCAGTCGGAGACGAACGAGAGCAGATAATAAGCGATGCCTTGAAGGTAATTGTCTCTCACAATGGAGGCCTGTTCCAGCATCTTTTTTGAGTAGTCCAGCGAGGACTCGATATTCTCAGTGAAAAAAAGAGTCGAAAGAGTTCCCGACCAGAAGGATGCTGCCTTAAGGTAGGGGTTTCCAACTTGATCGGCGAGCTTGTTTGCACTCTCTGAATAGCTCAGACATTGGGCTGCCAGCTGCTTCGCCTCTTTTTCTTGCCCAGAAATGTTCGCGAGGTACCAAGTATGTAAGCTCGCTAAGGAATAGGAGAGGAGTAGCTCGTCCTTGTTTTCGAGCTTAGACAAAGCCGTTATCGCGGCGCTTCCGGCTTGTATGCCTGCTTGGGCGATTTCTTTCATCTCTTCGCTGTTGCCAGCGAGATACAATCGATCGTATAGGCATTGCAACAGAAGATTAGCGGTCTTGCCGAACTCCAGTTCGTTCCCAGAGTCATTGAAGGCTTCCATTAGAGTTTTCGCCAGACTCCTGCAACTATCGAGCACTTTTTCTTTCTCGTTGGGAGTGGGCACGAGCCAGGATCGTGCATATTCAGCGAGAGCAAGACATTCCAAACGTTTGGTCTGGCTCTCCAAGCTCTTGTTTGCTTCGAAAAGCGTCGCGGCCTTCTCGTAGGCTTCTATCGCCTGCAATCTTAGTTGTTTAAATTCTTCTACGTTCCCTGCTTGCCTCGAAGCCAGATTATAACAGTAACCTATTCTCTTCCAAACTTCCGCAGATGACTGGGACAGCGCTTCAGCGGGTTGCAGGCCTTGTTCATAGGATTTTGCAGCCTCAAGCCATCTGTAGTCTTTTTCTTCTGACGTAAAAACCATGAATAGGACCTACTCGAGATTATGGATTTACAACTAATAGTTACACTTCGCACGCATAAAATGTTTCTGTGCAGCATCTTCAAGAGTTTAAACCCGTGACAATTCTTTGGAATTAGTTCGCGAATACCTTGAGTTTTTCTGATCCTGAATAAGAAAAAGCTCTGAGCATCAGGAACAGAGTTGACGCTCTCTTATTTTTCGTCAGCAAATCGAGAAATGCGTTTCTTGTAAAAAGAAAAAAAGGGGATAGGTGAACTTGCAGTTTTGTCAATGTACTCCGAAAACTGAATCAGGTTGGGTTGGGTCTATTGTTTGGTGCCGTGACAAATGGGTCAGACGTCCGTTGACCGTGGTCAAGTCATCACTTTGAAGAACTGAGGAGAACTGATTCCAGTATAATATTGGCTTTCGCGTTAGCTTCGCAAACCTTGCAGTAATTAGCCATTAATTCCCCTCCAAGACTATTATGAGCGCGCGGCGCGTGCTAAATAATAGACTTCACATAGGCGCCACATGCTATTCTGACCCGACGATTTTTCCGACTTTCATGTATGCGTCGACTCTTATGCCGTCAATTTTTTTCGACGAGGATGGTTCGTCGTCATCGTCGTCGGTACCCAAGGTTCGATATTGCTTTGATGAGTTCTATCTCTACGTTTTGCGCTGTTCTATCTTACTGCAAAAATTATAAATAGACAGTAGAGTCTTTTAGCATGTTCGAAGGTGAATAGTTTGTCAGACTTTGTGACGACGGTTCCTACTGGAATTGAGGGTTTGAATGAGTTAATCAGTGGTGGCTTCCCGCAGAATAGAGTCATATTAGTGATCGGGGGACCTGGAGCTGGCAAAACAATTTTTGCTTCTCAATTCTTATATAAGGGCATCGCCGAATATGGTGAAAACGGTGTTTTCATCAGCTTAGACGAGGGCAAGAATCATTTCTTGGCTGAAATGGCGAAATTCGGTTGGGATTTCAAAAAAGCTGAGCAAGAAGGGAAGTTTGGTTTCCTAGATGCTACAAGGCTCTCCAGAGTTGCCATGCTTAAGGAAAAAATGATGAAAGAGGAATCAAGCAGTCTGCGAGGAAAGGAACTCCAAGTCGACAGGCTGGTAGAAGACATGCAAGATATTATAAAAAAAGTCAATGCTAAACGCGTTGTTTTGGATACGCTTGCTTCGCTTTTCTACAGGTTTTTGGATCCGATAGAGAGAAGAACCGCTAGCGTAGACCTCATAGAGGCGCTTTCCGATTGCGGTGCAACAGTCCTCGTTACTACAGAATTGGGTCAACTTGGTCTTGAACGAAAGATATCTGATGAAGAATTCTTGGTCCACGGTGTTATTATGATGCAGACGCTGTTTTCAGGCGGAACCACAACTAGAGGACTACAAGTAGAGAAAATGAGAGGCGTCAGCGTAAACACAAACCTTGTTCCCTACACCATCGACAAAACCGGAATAGAAATCTACCCAAACATGTCACTGTTCAGAGAAAAATAAAACCAAAAGCACATACTATACAAGTGTTTAGTTCCTCCGTCCTTGGCTTCTAAGGATTATGGTAAACCGTTCTTACAGATTTTCCATGAAACGGACCGCAACTTCTGCAAAATAGACATGATCTGTTTACTCCCACTACAATAATGATAAACATCGCTAAAACACGCAGAACATTGAAAGCAGACAAATTAACCCTAAGGTATTAAGTGAATCCTTAGGCTTCTAATTTCGTGAGTATTTAGCCCCAATCATTTGCCCTTTTTTGTTAATTTGGTTTTGAACCTTACGACTTCAATTGCAAATACGATTCTTTGGACTTTTCAAGACTCTGGGACGCAAAAATACTTCCTTGTAGTTGCTTGTACTTCCTTATACTTCCTTGTACTTTTGCGTACTTCTGTGTCACAACCTGCAAACAAACCAAGCCCTAAATCAAAAAGGCAACCCAAAACAACCAGAACAAAAATAGGGAAGGAATAACACTCAAAAATTCATATACTGAA
>JBEKNP010000071.1:0-11046 GCA_049522695.1 Bathyarchaeia archaeon
GCCGTCTCCTGATCCTTAGCTAAAGACGTCAAAACGATGCCTAAACCGACGAATGAGAATACACCTAGCAACAGCAAACCGACCACGAGCAGAATGCTCCCGTGGATTGCGACACCGAACAGCCCTATAGCCAACCCCATTATTATGATGCCTTGGAGTAAGCCACGAGCAGTCTGACCCAAAGATTTTCCCAAGATAATGGATAACCGGTTGATTGGCGCAACCATCATACCGTCCATAGTGCCAACTTCCTTCTCCTGAGATATCGCCACAGGCAGCCCAGTCATGACACTCATCATAACTCCCAAATCTATAGAAGAAGTGTCCAAGTTCTTGGTTCATTGCGGGACTTCGGAGCGGGAAATTACCTTAATAATGAAACAGTCATGCAATTAGTGTAAAGAATTAAATCTTTGACTTAATATTTCCTAATTTAGAAGTGAAGATCAATGTTCCGCGTGAGAGTAAATAAAATTGAGTCCACCCGCGATTTAGACGGCAACCTTGGAAAACGAATCGAGTTGCTTGAAGAGCAAGAAGTCAACCCCTACGTGTTAAGACCACAATCAGATGAAGCTAAAATGGCTCAAGACATCATGCAAGCACTCCAACAGCAAATGCCCTTCCTGCCACAAAAAACCCAGCTTGCCACACCAAAAATAATCCTATTCCTTACCGAGCAAGAATACGACCATTTAGGCATCAGCTTTGATGTGAACCAGGTTTACGAAGTCGTACTGGAAAACCAAACAATCCGTTTCACGAAAGTTTAAGGATTTCCTTTCTCATCTGCCTCAGCGCTGAATGCTTAGGATGAAAAGACAAAACAAACATCATACTTCTCAACGCAGAACATATTCCTTCTAGATCTGACATTTTTCCTTGATCACAATAAAGGGGAATAGGTTCCTCGTCAGCATTGTCTTCATAGTAAACGTAAATTGGCGATGTAGACCCATTGGTTTTTACCATTTCAAAGTTCAGTTTTAACCGTTTAGCTGTTTGCTGTGTGGCAATTCTAACTGACTCCAACCGTTTTCTTTCTGGGGCGCCAGTTGAGGCGTAAACCATCAGTTTCCCGCTGTTCTCTTTGAACATAATAATATCACCGCATCCCAGTTTGCTCAAAAACTCTTTTAAAGCAAGCCTTGAGACGACTGTTTGCGGCAGAGGAGGGGTGACTGAAAGTGAACACCGAAAAGGCTTGTTGCTGTATGCCAGCTACCACATTTGCTTAAATGCAAACAAAAAAACACTTTTAGCATGTGAGGTGAAAGAAATGGTAATCGGAGAAAAATTATGGGAAGGAAAAGGCAAGAGTGGTAGAGGCTTTATAAAATCAGTCGGAATGGAAGGTGTAACTTCGGTGTATACGTGGACGGCTCAGATGAAGGGCATGGGAAAAGCGAAGGGTATGGACGGTAATCTCAATGTGACAGGTCTTAGCATGATGCCTCCTAAAGGATTAGCTACCGCGAAAAATCAAGGAATGTTCATGACTATGACGGGTGATATGGCTGTGCTGAAAGGCTTTGACTTGACGAAAGATGATGGGCAAAAACCGACAAGCGTGGGCTTATGGAAGTTCATGACAATGTCAGAAAAACTAGCATGGCTCAACAACACAATTACATTGGTAACTTTTGAAGCGCTTGATCCTATGTGGACGGAACTCAACGTTACAATCTGGGAATGGAAGTAAAATTCGGAGACGATTTCTATGCAGCAGGAAGAGCATCGGCAGATGCCTGAATGGTGGTACCGAGAAAAAAAACCTGCGAACGGCAATGCATACTTTGAGAACATGAGTAGGGTTATTTTCCAAGCAGGCTTAAACTGGCACGTAATTGATAACAAATGGCCAACTATCAAGAAAGCATTTGCAAGTTTTAACATCAACAAAGTCGCATCCTTCACCAACACTGACGTCGAACTCCTCATGAAAGACCCCGGCATAGTAAGAAACAAAGGGAAAATTCAAGCAACGATACAAAACGCCATAAGATTCCAAGCGATACAGAAGCATTTCGGCTCATTCCAAGAATACATAGACAGCCTGGATAAATCAAATAATTATGCAAACGCAGTCAAAGATTTAATCAGTAAGTTCAAATGGTTAGGTCCATCTTCAGCAAGCCTTTTCTTATATACAGTTGGAGAAAAAATCAGCGTTTGGGATTGAAAAACTATATTTTTTTTCTTTTTTTATTAAAATTAGATTTTTAAATTTGAATCCGTTAATTTTACTTGAGAAAGCCAATGACTAAAGCTAGAGTCCACGTGTTCGTAAGCGGCATAGTTCAAGGTGCTTTCTTCAGGCAAAAAACTAAACAGCGAGCAGAAAGCTTAGGCGTAAACGGTTGGGTGAGAAATTTACTAGATGGCAGAGTTGAAGCAATTTTTGAAGGCGAAGAACAAGCGGTTAAAGCGCTTGTGGACTATTGCCAATATGGTCCTTCTTATGCAAGAGTAACAAACGTTGAAGTTTTATGGGAACCGCATCGTGGAGAATTTAGCGGCTTTGAGACGCGATAGCAATTTACGCTTTTTTGTTTGGCACCCGAAAATGTGAATCTTTTCCGGCGCTGATATATTCTCCGCCCATGCCCCTTACTGCGGAAGCAATTTTTGCAAAGTTTTCAGACCCCAAAAACTGCTTCGGTTTAATTACTATGTAGTCACCCTTCTCCTCAAAGCTTAATCGAGCCTCAAGTTCCTCAGGGAATGACATGCGAATATCATCAAGCGACCTCTGTTTTGCACCAGTTTCAGGTGGTGTAGGTGCTCGAGTAGCCGTCGGCTGGGCAATTTGACCTACCGCGAGAGACCTGATTGATGCTGAAACGGAACGCATTTCTTCTGAAATGTCGCTTAAAGTTTTAAGAATTTTATCAACCTTTCCGATTAGCTCATTGAGCTTTTCTTTGTCAGTGCTCATGCAAACGCTCCCATTAAACTTCTAAATAAGCCCAAGACGCTTATTAATTATTTGCAATACAGACAATAGCTGAACATGGAAGAAAAATGGGCATGATCGAAATCGACGGAAGCAAAAAAAGCGGAAGCGGCACAATACTTCGCCTTTCCGTAGCCTTGGTAGCCATCATAAAACAGCCGATGCATATCTTTAACATTAGACAGAACCGCCCGCAACCAGGCTTGAAACATCAGCATTTGGAAGCAGTGTTGACAGCAGCCAAACTATGCAACGCCAAAGTTCAAGGAGCAACCCTAGGTTCAAGGGAGCTTTGGTTTACGCCTCAGCAAATAACAGGCGGCAAAATTGAAGCAGAAATCCAAACCGCAGGAAGCATCCCAATGCTACTATTGGCGACATTGCCAATCTGTTTGTTCGCTGATAACCCTGTGCGTTTGCATGTAGCTAAAGGCGGAACAGACACCACCCATGCGCCCACCGTCAACTACATGCGTTATGTGCTTTTGCCAGCGCTTAAACAAATGGGCGTTGATGCTACCATAACCGTTCAAAAATATGGTTATTACCCAAAAGGAATGGGGGAAGTAACTATAACCACCAAACCAAATCGGGCACTAAAGCCGATTCAGCTTGAAAATTTTGGCAAGATAAAAGGCGTAAGCGGCGTTTCAGTCTGCACTTTTTTGGCTGATAGGCAAGTGGCAGAGCGGCAAGCAAAAGCAACGGAAGATTGCCTCTCACAAAGAGGCTATAACGCTTCTATAGAGATTGTAAACGACCAGTCTAACCCTTTCCAAAAGGGAAGCTCCATCGTTTTATGGGCTGAAACTGACAAAGGCATAATCATCGGGGCTGACGCAATAGGTGAACCCCGTAAGACGAGTGAAGCCGTTGGAAAAGAAGCCGCTGAAAAGCTTTTAACCGAGTTGACTGTTGAGCCAACGGTTGATGTTTACTTGGCAGATATGCTCATTCCCTACATGGCGCTGGCGCAGGGCAAATCAACTTTTCTGGTTAGAACAATTTCTGAGCATATTGAAGCTAACATTTGGTTGATGGAAAAAATGTTAAACGTCAAATTCACCACGCAAAAAGTAAACAACCTCTACAGGATAGAAAAAAGCAGCTGAGAACATGTCTAAATCAACTATTTGCATAAAAGTTTCAAAAAAACGAGGCGAGATAGCAATAGTGTTAGCCAATAAACTTGGACTTATCGATAAATCATTGGAAATTCAACGGGGTGAAGGCGACCTTTGCATCCCCTTGGTCAGGCAACCAGATCAGAATGAGTTGATAACGCTAAAAAGCGAAGTGCCCGAAACGGAATTATCTACTAACGTTTTCGCTGAAAAAAGACCAACCGCACAATCTATCTTGCAGGCTCTCGAAAACGATTTGCCTTCCTATTTGTTGTCGAGCTTGCCTCAAGCACTTGACATAATAGGGGACATAGCTATCGTAGAAATTCTGCCAGAATTGAAAGCATACGAAAATCTTATCGGCGAAGCAATCCTGAAAACGCACAGAAACATCAGAACCGTGCTTGCTAAAGCAGGAGCAATAGGTGGAACTTACAGGTTGCGCGAGTTCACTTTTATCGCCGGAGAACACAAAACCAAAACTGTCTACAGGGAATTTGGATGCCAATACAACGTTGACATAGCTAAAGCATATTTTTCGCCTCGGCTTTCACATGAACACGAGCGGGTGGCATCACTTGTTCAAAGTAGTGAAACTGTGGTGGATTTATTTGCTGGAGTTGGACCGTTCTCAGTGCTAATTGCCAAAAAAAATCCAAACGTTAAGGTTTGTGCTGTTGATATTAATCCTGACGCCGTTGAGTTGCTTAAAGTAAATGCGAGGGCTAACAGGGTTGAAAACCGAGTCTTCCCCATCCTTGGCGATGCAAGGCAAATTACCGCAACGAGGCTTAAGGGCTTTGCTGACCGGGTGATAATGAATTTGCCTGAAACAGCAATCGAGTTTATTGATGCCGCTTGCCAAGCAATCAAACCTCAAGGCGGAATAATACATTTTTACGCTTTCGTTCGTTCACCTGACTCAATAGAGAACCTCAAGCTTCGCTTTTCCCAAGCCGTAGAGTCAACGGGCAGAAAAGTGGAAGCATTTCTTTATGCAAGAAGCATTCGGGAAACGGCACCTTATGAGTCGCAGATTGTTTTAGACGCTAAACTCGCTTAACCACGAAGGACAAGGGTAATGTTGATTTTCTGTTGTGGATTTTTGAGCTTCTCCGCTAATTCTCGTGGTAAATCTTTTGCTGATTTGTCAGCGCGAATTGCCAACGTTCGGTTGCAGATGTAATCACTTTTTCTAATTACAATGTCTATTGGGTGAGTTAAAATCAATTTTGGGGAGCCAGAGGCGTTAATTTGCTCTGTTAAGCCTCCAACCTGGATGATTATGTTTAGTTTAGCATTTGACTTTCTTAGCGTATCCTTGAATTTTTGGTTTAAGTCCGCTACTGCCTTATCTGCGGCTACTCCGACTACGCAGTCGCCGGTTTTGGACAGGTGCTTTTCTTTTGTAAACATAAAAGTTGAGGGGTGGATGGCTTGAATATTTTCATGCCCGAATGCCACGATGTTTTCTCTTGTTTCTTTGGCACTCAATTACTCGTTAACCTCAATGGAATCTACTTTGCCGTCTCCGTCTAGATCAAACCCGTGAATCACCACTGCGAAGGTGTCCTCGCCCTTGTATTTCTCTAGTGTTTTCTTCCAAAAATTAGTCAAAGCTAAAACGCACGCTTTTGTTCCCACAGCTTTATTTCCTGCTAAAACCACGATGCGTTTGGTCTTATCCCATGGATTCACGATTTTGGCAATTAATCCTGAAACATCCGAAGTGTAAACCTGCTGGGTCTTTTTTGATGATAAACCGCCCAGCAAGAACCCTTGCTCTGAAGATTGCATTATGAACTTGATGGGCAAATATTCGTTTATTTCCTGTGTAAGAAGGTTTGTGCCTGGCCCCCCAACAAGGATCAAATTATTTTTTTCCTCTTTTTCCACTTTCACATCAACGTCGAGTTTCACAGCGAATTCCGTGGGCATTTTTGCAAATTGCCCAATGAAAAGCGCCAAGTGCGCTGCATAGTGTCCGTCTCTGGCGCTGGTTTTAAACGGACCATGTGGCTGCGGGCTACCAACAACTATTTTTCCGTCAAAAATGCCGTTGTTAATAAATTCTTTGAAGAATTCTTGGAGTTGCTTGTCGATATTTAAGAGGCAAAGGTTTTGGATTGCTTTATAGCCACCGGGAAACTCGATGCCAAAAGCTGGTGATACTGTTTTGTAATATTTTGCTGTCGCGCCTTTCTTTTTTTCTTCTCTTTCAACTGTTATGGCTCCTGCTTTGGCTAGTTTCCTTATATGATAGTAGACTTTTTGCTCATGCATACCGAGTTGCCGCGCGATTTCCAAGGGGTACATTTCCTTTTTTGATAACATTGTTAAGATTTTCCAGCTTAGGCTGCCCAATATCATTTTTAGTTTTTGTGAATCATTCATTATGCTGATTTCTTTAACTTCTTGGATTTTGCCGTTGTCTTGGAGAAGCAGTTTTTTATCCATGTACAATCGAAAGGATAAATAACATGCAGGTACTATAAAAAATTTATTTATAACGGTTCAAAAAATTCAGGCTCAAGCCGCTTTGAAGCTTTCGCATGCTTCAATGGATGAGGAAAACTACTAAAAAAAACTTTTCAGTGGTGAAACTGAAATCTTAAAAATGCTTATTAGCGAAACGCAGACTCCATAAGCATATACCATTGTGGAAAAGCGAGGCTTTGAAATGTGTGGAATATTCGGTTGTGTTTTAAAAGAAGAAAACGCTGCTCCTCTAATTCACTCATCACTTAAACGGCTTGAATATCGGGGCTACGACTCAGTAGGCATAGCAACAATATCTAATGGAAAAATTTGGCTAAAAAAGGACCAAGGAAAAATCGATGAGGTCCACAAAATCCTAAACCTTGACGATTTACCAGGCAGCATAGGTATTGGTCACACACGTTGGGCGACGCATGGTGCACCCTTAAAAGTGAACGCTCACCCACATGCTGACTGCACAGGCGAAATAATGGTTGTTCATAACGGAATCATTGAGAATTTCATGGAGCTCAGAACCGAACTGCAAAATCTGGATCATACGTTTGTTTCCAAAACAGACACAGAAGTAATTCCACATCTTATCGAGCAAACCATCAAACAGAACCCCAAGCTCTGCTTTGTCGAGGCAGTTCAAGAAAGCCTCAAGCGCCTTGAAGGTTCCTATGCCCTTGCCGTAATCTCCACGAAAGAGCCTGACAAGATTATCTGCGCCAGAAATGAGAGTCCCCTAGTTTTAGGCATCAATGGCAAGGGTGTGTTTTGTGCTTCTGATATTCCAGCGTTTCTGCCAGTCACCAATAAAGCAGTCATTGTAAATGATGGTGAACTGGTTATTCTGTCGGCGCAAGGTTATGAGATTAAGAAAATTCAGGATTCCAGTCCTGTCAGTCGGGAACCGGAAACTATTGAATGGACAGCTGAAATGGCTATTAAGCAAGGCTATCCGCACTTTATGATCAAAGAGATTCATGAGCAACCTGAAACTCTTCGCAACACGCTAAGACTGCAGGAGCATTATCTGGATTTACTTACAACTTTTCTGGACCGTGCGAACGATGTTTTTCTTGTTGCATGCGGAACGAGCTACCATGCGTGTCTGGCGGCTTCATACATGTTCTCTAAGCTTGCGTTCTTGCCCACTTACCCTGTTTACGCTTCAGAATTTATAGAACAACATGGCAAATCAGTAAACATTGACAGCACCATTTTAGCGGTTAGTCAATCAGGCGAAACAGCAGACACTATAGCAGCCGTTACCTGCGCCCAGCAACGTGCAGCCACGATTCTAAGCTTAACTAATGTTATCGGCTCTACATTGACACGTATTTCCCGAGTTTATATCGGCACACAAGCTGGTCCAGAAATCGGAGTTGCAGCTACGAAAACTTTTACGTCTCAACTTTCCGTGTTGGCGCAACTTGCGCTTAAATTAGCAAAGAAAAGAGGCAAAGTTTCTCAGGATGAAATAGACAGCCTTGAAGAAAATTTGCTTAAGTTACCTGAAATTGCTGACACAATAGTTAAGACACAAGAGGAAAAAGTTAAGCAAATCGCCAAGAAATACAAGGATTCTAAAGTGTTCTTTTTCTTAGGCAGAGGAATCAGCACCGCGACTGCTTATGAAGGCAGACTTAAACTAATGGAAATCGCGTATATTCCGTCAATGGCGTTCCCAGCAGGCGAAAGCAAGCATGGCCCAATCAGTCTGATTGAAAATGGCTTTCCAGTTGTTTTCGTTTGCCCTAAGGATGATTGCCACAAGACCCTTATTGGTAACATTATGGAAATGAAAGCCAGAGGCGCCCACATAATTGCCATTGTCGAGGAAGGAGACGAGGACATCAAAGCGTTGGCAGATGATTACGTTGAGGTCCCGAACGGTATTCCTGGTGTTCTGTCACCGATTCCTTTTGTATTGCCTCTGCAGCTTTTAGCATATTATGTTGCCCTTGAGAAAGGATACAACCCCGATATGCCAAGGAACTTGGCGAAGTGTGTTACTGTAAAGTAACATTTTTTCTTTCTTAATATTCTTATAACATAGCAAGCCTACAGTATATACAGAGGTGCTTCGCCTTAGGGAGTAGCGCTTGTTCTAGTAATAGGCGAATATGGGGAAAGCTAACGCACTTTAACCGAACCATTTTTCCAGCGTCATTTTTCCTTTCTGTTTCTTGTTGCCTTGAAGCATTTTGTCTAAGGATTTTCTGACTCTGTCCTCTGAGAAATCCCTTTGCCTGCATAAGAAGTCGATGATTCCTTCAACATTTGGCTCTCTCCATTCCAGCTTATAATTATCTGTTACCTGCGGATGCAAAAATACTTCTCGTATACAGTTTGGCTCAACAGGGAAACTAGCGTTTTTAATGTTCGGAAGTGCGTTCTCTAATGTTCTATACTGTTTGATTAATTTCAAAGCTGTTTTTGGTCCAAGCCCTTTTATCCCATTTGGGTTGAAGTCTGTGCCAATCAGTATGCCAACATCGATTAATTGTTCGTAAGTTAAACCGCAGTCACATAGCGTTTTGGAAAGCTCAATTACCTCGGGAACAACGTCAATGTAGATGTTTTTGCTTGGGAGTTTTCGCCTGCCAGAAATAGTTACGTTTCTTAGCAGTTTTGGTGCCCCAAAAAGCAAGCTGTCATAGTCTTGGCTTGCACAGTAATCTGCATCACCGCGTTTGGTCATCTGCGCGGCTTGGGCTTCACCTTCGCTTGGTGCCTGAATCCACGGTAAACCCATAAACGCCAAAAGTTTTCGGCTGTCGTCTTGCATATAATCTTTCATACTTGATGTCGCTTGAGCGAACATCCGCATCTTTGCGGTGTCACCTTTTGCCGCTGCTTTCTCATAATGCACGGCTGCTTCCACCTTGACTTGCCTGCGCCGCTCAATCTCAGCCGCCTTCAAAGTCGGCGGAATACCATCGAAAACATAGATTGGTTTTATGCCCATTTCTACAAGGTTACTTGTACGGTAGAATAAGCCGCTCAAGTGGCTGGTGACTTTTCCAGTGCTGTCTTTTAGCGGTGTACCATCTGGCTGGCGGATAATGGACAGAAACTGGTAAATCGCGTTAAAAGCATCGATAGCAATGACTTTGCCACTTAAATCCTCTAATTTTACGGGAATTTTCGGAACAAGATCCTTGAAATCTACACCCAAAATTTACCACGACGATAAAAATAGGCACGAACCCTTCTTAATAAACTTGCGAAGGCCTCTCAAGGTGAAAATTCCGTGTATTAATCGTGGTGGGAAATTGATTCAAGAGGAAAGGAAAGTAGGTTCAAAAGGCAAGTCATTATTCCAAAGGCAATGCGCAAAGCCCTCAAAATAGAACCTGGCTCAAAAGTCTTATTTAGGCTAGAATGTAACAAGATAATTCTAAAAATGTACTTCGATGCTGTAGCAATGTTTGAAAGAATAGCTAAAAGTGGCAAATCAGTTTCCAAAATAGACCCTCAAGCAGCATTCGAGGAAGAACTTGAAGAAAGATACAAACGCACTTTATCTGGACTCTAAGTCCGCAGGAAGAAAAAAGCCTTTGATAGGCACTTTAAAGTAGGTTAGAAATTAAACTACCACTTCTATTCCTTTTTTTAAAAAGATTTAGACTTGGGTTGCTGTTACGCTTCTGCCGAAGCTGTAGCTAAAAGACTGCTACGGAGTATAATCAATTTTAAGCATAGTAGATATAAGTAAGACTTACAATTAAAAGCGCAAGAGATGTAGATTATGACAGAAAGAGCAACAACACTGTCCTTAGTTACCTGTACAAGTTGCGGCAAACCAATTCCGCCAGGCAGCGAATCCACAAAATTCCTCTGCCCCAACTGCGGAGAAATCCAGATTAAACGTGATGGAAAATGCCGCAAATTCGGCCGCTTATACAAATGTCCAAAATGCGGATTCACAGGACCATAAAAGGCGATTAAAAATGGGAAGCGTTTTAGTAACATACAAGGTTTTCCCAGAAGACATAGTGGAAAACTTTGATGACCTCAAAAATAAAATCCAAAGCATCATACCTGAATTCTCAGCAATCGAAGGTTACGGCGAAGAACCTATAGCTTTTGGACTTAAAGCGCTGCTTGTTCAAGTAAAGTTCCCAGAGGACAAAACAGGCATCGTTGACGAGTTCGAAGAAAAACTCGCTAAAATCCCAGGGGTCAGCCAAGCGCAAGCTTTCATGGTGCGTAGAACAAGCAGATAAAACGCTTACTGCTGTTTTGATAGAAACACATCAATCTTTTCACTATCAAGAACCTGAAAGTCTCAAACGTTACGCTTTAAAGTTTATATAAGGAATAAACGTTCTTTTCAAACATATACCTTTAGCACCAGATTATTTGGAGGATTCTGTTTGAGCGAAGTTCAATTACGTGTCGGAGACGCAAGGCAAAGAGATGTGGGCAGAGGAATCGCCCGCATAGACCAGAGAACAATGCAAAAACTAGGCATAA
>JBEKNP010000072.1:0-10486 GCA_049522695.1 Bathyarchaeia archaeon
CATCCTAGGACATTATAATACACAATCTGCAACGATTTTTAACTCTGCCCCTTTTCTAGTCCTTTCTATAACCAATAATGTCTAAGAATGTCTAAGAATGTCTAATAATGTCTAATAATGTCTAATAATGTCTAATAATGTCGAATAATGTCGAATAATGTCGAATAATGAAGCAACCTGCAAACACTTCAAGGTCTGAATTAAAAAAGCAACCCAAAACAACCCCATCAAAAATGGCAACACAACTGTTGTTGTTCTATCAGACAAACTTCAGCACAGCCATAAAAGACCTGCCCGCGCACTATTTCATGCTCAAAGGCGCAAGCTAAATACACACCTTAATTTGAGTAACAATATTTCTTATGGAAAGGGTATTTCCGTATTGCTTATCCCTGAATTAAGTTAGCTGTCTGACCTTTTGGTGTTCGCTTTCTTCAATCGCTGAAGAACATACTTACTAGAAGAAACATAGGCATGGATTTAGGCAAAGTATATAATAGCAAATAGACATTTCACCGTTTGCTATGGGTGCAAAAAACCAAAATGCAACCGCCTAAACCGAAATTATCTTGGAGGACAGTACTTTTCCCACTGCTAGGTTTAGTCGGATTTTTTTTATACATTTATCTGTTCAAAGTAAACATTTTAGGCATATTTGCCACCGCGAAAACCGCCAATCCCCTTATTTATTCTATAGCTATATTATTCGGTTTATTTCAAGTGTTATTCTTTACAGTTTCTTGGCGTGTGTTGACTAATTACCTTTCCATCAAAATGACTCTAGTTCGAGCTTACCTCTATGTTTGGTACGGCATGTACGTTGACACCATCGTTCCTGCACAATCCATCAGCGGAGAAGTAACCCGAACATATCTGCTTACAAGAGACGGATGCGGCTCATTCGGAAAAGTGGTAGCGTCACTCTATACTCATAGGCTTCTTGGCACCGCAATAAACGCTTGTGCACTAATCGCAGGACTAGTGTTACTTACCTTTGGAGGCAACGTTAACCCCCTGGTCTTCAACCTGATTATAATAGTTGCGACAGTAATAATTGCCATAATTATTTTAATGGTTGTTTTATCTTTCAAGCAGCAATGGACCTTAAAAGTAATCAATTTGGTAACAAATTTTGCTCAAAAAATCAGTATTGGAAAAATGAAACTCACAAAATTAAAGGAAGAAGCTGTCGAAATCACAGAGCACTTTCACGATTCAATGAAAGAATTCCGGCATAACCCACAAGCAATAGGTTACTCACTTTGTTATTTGATTATATCTTGGTTTTTTAGTCTAAGCATACCATACTTTGTCTTTATATCGCTTGGGCATCCAGTTTCATGGAGCATAATTCTTGTCACTTCAGCCATATTCTTAGCGGTCAAATCAATTCCCGTAGGCATACCCTTTGAAGTTGGACTTCCAGAGGCGGTAATGACTACCCTTTACATCTCAATGGGTGTCCCCGGAGCATTGAGTGCTACAGCCACCATACTTACAAGAATTATAACATTGTGGTTATTTTTCATCATAGGCTTTGGAGCCCAGCAATGGCTCGAACTAAAACCAGCATTATCCGCGGTAGCAAACACAGAAAAAATTAAAATCGACCCTCCACCGTAATTATTCTTAAGATAAGAAAATGGAAATAAAAATTGAAACCGCTTCCACTAGGCTACTCGATAAGCTCTGTGAAATTGAAGACCAATGCTTTGACCAAGAAGCCTTCACAAAACGACAAATAGCCTACTTGCTTACAGATTACAATACAATAGCGTTAGTAGCCAAAGCAAACAGCGACCTAGCAGGATTCATAATAGCACAGGTAGAAATAGAAAACAATACAATCTATGGGCATATAATAACAATAAACGTGGCACCAACCTACCGTCGAAAAGGAATCGCAAGTAAAATGCTAAAAGAAACAGAAGACATTCTCAAGCAAAAGAGTATAACCGAATGCCGCTTAGAAGTCCGCGAAGACAATACAGCCGCATTAAAACTCTACCAAAACAGCGGGTACCACAAAATCAGTAGACTAGAAAAATACTACGGCAAAAAACACGGCTTATACCTCAAAAAAAATCTATAAAAAGTGTCACCCCTTAAATCAAGCGCCTAATTCACCTTAGAACAAACGTTTAAAAACTATGGCGCATTTTAAATGGAGCGGTGGGGAGAGATGGGAGACTCGCGAGGAAGAAAATCAAAAGAGCAAACACTTGTCCGAACCATCGTTGTTTTAATTCGCAACACCACTTGGCGATGCGGTAAGCTGGAAAAATCTATTGTCCAGCATCTTTACAAGCGTCATGAAAATTTCGGTAAAGCAGAAGTTTCAGTTAAAGACATAATGCTCAACCTAAACATTACTGGCGAGAAAAAAGATGAGTGCTTAGATGCGTTGCGAAGGCTTGAAAAAAGAAATATTGTGAAAATTACTCCTCTTTAATTGAACCCTTTTTATTTTTGTTGAAGCCGTTTTGCTTCAAAAGTTCGTTCTCAGATGGAGGCTGCTTAATTAAACCATGCTTCATCAACAGTTCAGTTGATTGCCTAGCGTTTTGTATGATGGCTGAAGCTCTTTCATACAATTCTTTCTTACTGGGCTTAACTCGTGCTACACCCTGAGCGATAGATTTTAATGCGCATGCAACAGCTTCTCTTGGAAAAACTTCCCACTCATCCATTCTCGGTAAAATATCCTTCTCGTTTATTCCACGTTCTTCGGCGTAATTTGCCAGTTCCTGCGCTGCTGCAATACACATCTCGTCTGTGACAGTTTTCGCTTTAACGTCTAAGACTCCTCGGAAAATACCTGGAAACCCTAAACTGTTGTTCACTTGGTTAGGAAAGTCGCTTCTACCTGTCGCTACAATTCGTGCTCCTGCTTCCTCTGCGTCCCAAGGCCAAATTTCAGGTATTGGGTTAGCGCATGCAAAGATTATTGCATCTTTAGCCATTGTTTTAATCCACTCTTTCTTAATGGTGCCTGGACCGGGTTTTGAAGCAGCAACAACTGCATCTACGCCTTTGAATGCTTCTTGGATGCCTCCGATTCTGCCCTCTGCATTAGTTTTCTGCGTAACATCATATTTCCATGGATCTTCTTGTTTAATGATGTCTTTTCTGCTCTTATGAACAACGCCTTTGCTATCGGCAAGTATTATGTTGCCTGGTTTAACGCCCCACTGCATAAGCACATATGCAGTCCGGATGTTTGCAGCTCCTGAACCAACCAATGTGATTAAGCTTTCTTGAGGTTTTTTGCCCACTATTTTGAAAGAGTTAATTAGCCCTGCCAAAATTACAGTGGCAGTTCCCTGCTGGTCATCATGCCAAACCGGAATATTCAGTTGCTGGCAACTTTTTTCTAGAATATGAAAACACTTCGGTTTCTCAATATCTTCAAGGTTAATGCCGCCGAAAGACGGTTCAAGAGCTTGGCAAATCCTAACTATTTCATCCGGGTCCTTGGTTCTTAGGCAAATGGGAAAAGCGTCAACACCACCTAAATACTTGAACAAAAGCGCTTTTCCCTCCATCACAGGCAACGCTGCTTCAGGGCCAATATCGCCTAAACCTAAAACACGAGTTCCATCTGAAACTACAGCTACGTAATTCCAGCGATTAGTTAATTCAAACGATTTGTCAGGATCAGCTTGAATTTCTCTGCATGGCGCAGCCACGCCTGGAGTGTACCAAACAGCAAAGTCGTCAACGCTTCTGATAGCGCATTTAGGGATAACCTGCATCTTCCCCTCATAGAACCTGTGCATTGGAGAAGCTAACTGTGCAGGCTTCTTAGCTTTCGCAAGCAATGCATCAACGGTTGGTTTACCTTTTTCTGCTGAAAACAAAAATCCATCTCCTATTCAACCGCTAAAATATCAATTGATAGTTTTAAGCGTTTCCGCAAAGCGCGATTATCGGCTAATTCAGTTTAAAGCCGCTTAGCTAAAGGTTTCCAAAATTTTACCTTCAATCGCTTGAATAACCAAAGTAATTCGTTAGCAACCTTTTAATCCATTCGCTACACTAAGCTAAAAAGGTAAACAGAATTGAACGACGAAGCTAAATGCTCAAAACCAGAATGCGACAAGTTCACAGCAATAAACGAGTTGTCGCGCCGCAGAGGATTTTTTTGGCCGTCATTTGAGATTTACGGCGGTAGCGGCGGCTTTGTAACTTACGGTCCACTTGGCGCACGGTTGAAACAGAATATTGAAGGCAAGCTTAGAGAGCTTTTCATTAAAAAAATCGGGATTTACGAGATAGAATCAACTGTAATTGCGCCGAGCAAAGTCTTTGAAGCATCGGGACACGTGGATCATTTCAAAGAGCCGATGGTTGAGTGCAAAAGCTGTCATAGTCGTTTCCGAGCTGACAACCTGCTTGAGGCAAAAGGCATTAGCTCGGCTGAAGCTGAAAAAATGAGTTTAACTGAGATTAAAGACGAAATTGAGCGCCATTGCATAGTGTGCCCCGACTGCGGCGGCAAATTTGGCGAGCCCCAGCAATTCTTAACCATGTTTGAAACCACCATTGGACCTTACTCGGGCGCTGTTGGCTACGGGAGACCTGAAGCGGCACAAAATATTTTTGTTGAGTTTAATCGGCTTTACAATGTTGCGCGGGAAAGGCTGCCTTTCGGAGTTATCCAAATTGGTCACGCTTTACGTAATGAGATTTCGCCAAGGCAAGGTTTGATTAGGTTGAGAGAGTTCACAATTGCTGATTTAGAGTTCTTCTTTGATCCTGAAGAGCCATCCTGCCATTTGCTTTCGGAAGTGGAAAGCGAAGTATTATCCATTCTACTATGCGAAACCAGACTCAAGGAATGCGAGGACACAACAGGTTTCACAGTTAGAGAAGCGCTTGACCGGAAAATAATTCGCTCAGAATGGCAAGCCTTTTTCATGGCGATGGCTAAGAAACTTTTAATAGAGCTCGGTGTACCAGCGGAGAAACAGCGGTTTATTGAAAAACTCACTTGGGAAAAAGCGCATTATTCAAGCCAAAGCTTCGATCAAGAAGTCTTAGTTGACCGTTGGGGGTGGGTAGAAGTCTCGGGACATGCGTACCGAACAGATTACGATTTGACATCCCACATGAAAGCAAGCGGTGTCGATATGACTGTTTACAAAGAATACGCTAATCCTGTCGAAAAAGAAGAGCTCACTGTCAAGCCGATTATGGCTAAACTTGGTCCGGTTTACAAGAAAGAAGCTGCAAGAGTAGCAACACTGCTTGCTAAGGTTCCTGCGCAGGAGGTTGCTGACGCCATGCAAAAGCAAGGTTACTTTATGGTTGAAAACTATGAAGTAAAACCTGATCAAGTAGATATTAGTATGCAAAAAACGGTTGTTCGCGGCATCCGCTTCGTACCGCATGTAGTTGAACCAAGTTTCGGCGCTGACCGGCTCCTTTATGTGGCATTAGAGAACGCTTACGGCATCAAGGACGACCGCGTTGTTATGAGTTTTCCAAGAAGCATTGCGCCCGTCCAAGTTGGCGTTTACCCTTTAATGAGTAAAGATGGCTTAGACATAGAAGCAGCACAAGTGCAAAGGATGCTGGCGAACGAGGGTTTTATGGTTGAATTAGACGAAACAGGCTCAATCGGTCGTCGTTATGCAAGAGCTGATGAAGCAGGCGTACAATTAGGAATAACCATAGATTACGATACGTTAAAAGTTAACACAGTAACCATACGAGATCGCGATAGTTGGCAACAAGTGCGAACACCAGTGAAAGACCTACCAGAACTCTTACGCAGTTACTTCCAGGGAAAAATAAACTTCGAAAATCTAGGTTTATTAATTGAAAGCTAAGCAGCTAACTTTTTTAATGCACACTTGATAGTAACATGATAAATCAGGGATAGTTATAGGCGGGGGGAACAAGTGGTACTTCCATCAGAAACAGAAGAGCGCGTGAAACGGAGAGCCCTAAACGCTTGCCAAGACAACCTGCGTAAGGTTGTAGATGTTTCAAGAAAAATTCCTCAACTTGCTGAGTATTTTGCAAGTGGTGACAAGGAAAACGCAAGAAAGCTTCTCAGCGAAATCAGAACAGGCGAAGAAGAAGTTATTAAGGCAAGACGCATGGTTTCTCAAGAGCTAGCCGAGATAGGCGCTATTTTGATTGCTCGTGAAGACTTTTTAAGATTCACAAATTTATCAAGCGAAATAGCCGATTTCTCAGAAGGAATCGCTTATTATTTAGTTGAAATAATGGAGCACAACTGGAACATTTCACCAGAAGTCAAAAAAGACCTGCTCAAGCTGTCTTTAGCGGTCTTGGACACCGTTCTTAAGCTCAGGGAAACAATGATGGTTCTAAACTACGGCTCACAAAAAACCCTAGAAAGAGCCAAAGACGTAGAAATCGCTGAGCGAATAGTTGACGACCAGTACCGCGCGTTAACCATAAAAGTTCTCAGCGGCAAACTTGACGTTCCAGTACTTCTTCTTCTAAGAGATGTCCTTCAACTGCTAGAAAACAGCGCTGACAAAGCTGAAGACGCTGCGGACGCCGCACGGATGCTTTCGTTCATTATGTAACAAGAGCAGACTTCAATGCCGAAAACAAAAGTTGAACTCATCGAAAACTTTTTAGTGGTTTGGGATTCTGCGGAAGGCTCCCAACTATACAAGGCAGGGTATTATGGGAAGCCACTTGGGATTCCTAAACCAAAAATCCCCGATTTTAATGCCCCACTAATTTTGGATTTGATGGAAGGCTTATACCTTTTCGAGAACAAAAAAATAGAAATTTACGAGGATCCAAACGAAAGCAAGGTTAGCCTCAAAAAGCTAAAGCAAAAAGCTAAACAGTTATACGATGAGTTTGAAGAGAAATACGCTGTTTACCATGACCTCCGTGACAGCAGCTTAATCGTTACGCCAGGTATTAAGTTTGGCTGCGACTTCGCCGTTTACAAGTATGGCCCAGGCGTTGAACATGCCCCCTATATGGTCTCGGTAAAGAAGGCAGGTTCAGACATTTCAGCAACCGAGATTGTTAAAGCCGGAAGATTGGCAACCACAGTGCGGAAACGGTTTATTATTGCGGTGCCAGATTTGGCTTCAGGTAAAATTAAGTACTTGATTTTCAAGTGGTTCAAAGCTTAAGTTATCGGGTATCTTGCTGAATTTTTTGTTACTTAGACCTCGTTAGTTTGTTTTCTATTCTTGCAGCTGATGCCTTTATTAGCTCTTGCTTCACTGGCTCTTTAACTTGTAATCCTTCAGCTAAACCTGTAAGTAGTTCTGCTGGGTTTTGAACAGTCGGATTAGTAGTTCTCTTTTTCGAGTCGTTTAGTTTAATCAATTTTCTCATCATCTAATTGACAATAAGGCTTAGTTTGCGATTATTGTTTGGTTTTGGAATTCTCCTCGGATGTACTGGTGCGGGTAAATCTTTGACGCTGAAAGCGAGCAGCCTTCTTCCAGTCTAACATCATCTGCTATTACTGAGACGGCAGTTATTTTTGTTGGGTTACGCTGGCTTGAGTTAACAGCCACATGCCTGCCAATTATACTGTCATAAACTTCAGCGTGTTCTCCAATTATCGCCCTATCCATTACTGCGGAGTTGGATACTACAGCGTTTTTGCCTATTCTAGTGAAATTGTCAATGCATGAATCCACAATTCTTGCTCCATCCTCAATTTGGCAGTGTCTACCGATTAAAACAGCGCCCTCAAGGGTGATTTTATTTTGTTTTATTTTCTGGATTATTTCTTGACGGCGTTTTTCTGAATCGTTGCTTTCGCCTTGTACCCAAATTGGGCTTCCTTCGTTTAATCTTCCGCCGAAATCGTTTAGTGTTGAGAAACCGCCATGTAGCAGGTTCTTCATGGCTTCCAAGTAACTCTTAGGTGTGCCCACGTCAAACCAGCTGCCTTTCAGCGTGTAACCGTACACTGGGCGTCCACTCTGGATTACGTAGGGGATGAAGTCGTAACCGAAATCTAACCTGTTTTTTTCCTTGATGATTTGCAGTACACCTTTTTCCTTGAAAATTTTCTTCACTTCAGGCGATAGCACATACAAGCCTGTGTTTGCAAGGTTGCTTGGTGCATCTTTCGGCAAAGGTTTTTCAACAAAGCATTTTATTCGGCCGCTCTTGTCGATGTCAGCTATGCCTAAGCCTTCTACATCATCAACCTCCCGCAGCACGATTGTTAAGGCGGCGCATTTTTCCTTGTGATAATCAATTAAGCTCTTCACTTTTATGTCAAAAATGTTATCGCCCTGTACTGCGAAAACTGGGTTGTTAAGCTCGTAGTACTCCATGTTTATTCTTGCTGAATCAGCGCTTCCCAAATCGTCAACGTTAGGTTGATATTTTATGTGAATGCGTGGCTTTAGGTTATAACGTGCTGAGAATCCATAGCCTGACTCAAAATAATCATACAGGTCGCGGTAGTTGGTGTAGCCTTTAACGCCGAAGATAAAGTTGCGTATGCCCTGACTTGCCAGCGACAAAAGAGAAAACTCCACAAGCGGCCTGTTCAAAAAGCGTAGACAGGCTTTGCTTGTTTCAGCCGTCAACGGCAAGAGGCGTGTTGCTTTTCCGCCCACTGGAATGATTACTCGTATCTTTTCAGGAGCATAGCTGTCTCCTAATAGGGGGGCATAATTGTCGCTCAACACTTCACCAACAATCAACTTTTATAAGGATAAGTTGCATGCTAATCCTTTTAATGTTTCTCAATAATTTGTTCATTCTTTAAAAAATGGTTGCTTTTCTAGTTTTAGGTAGTAAGGATAATCACTCGTTGATTTTTGCTCAGTTGATTTTTGCTCAGTTGATTTTTGCTCAGTTGATTTTTGCTCAGTTGATTTTTGCTCAGTTGATTTTTGCTCAGTTGATTTTTTTCAACGGTTCCGAAGAAGTGCCAGCGCATTTTGCTTGGGCGTTTGAATAGCAAATGAGGGTATACGTTGGGTCAGCCAAAGTCGTTAGAAATACTGGTTCTTTCGATGGCTACTAAAGGGGGGGACTGACAAGAATAATTTAGTGTAAACGAGATAAAAGCGTATATATTGGATTGAGCGTCAGGGAACCCTTTTATTTTCGGTTTGAAACCTTATTTTATTAGGAGTTATTAGTATGAATTTTATGGGTAGTCAAACAGAAAAAAACCTCTTAGCAGCATTTGCAGGCGAGTCACAAGCACGAACCAGATACACGTTCTTTGCCAGTGTAGCCAGAAAAGAAGGATACGAACAAATTGGCGGTATTTTCGAGGAGACCTCAGGCAACGAGAAGGAGCATGCGGAACTGTTCTTTAAGCATCTCAAAGGTGGCATGGTTGAAATCAAAGCTTCTTACCCTGCTGGCGTAATTGCGTCAACCGCTGAGAATCTTAAGGCTGCCGCTGAAGGAGAAAAACTAGAGTGGGGCACACTTTACCCTAATTTTGCAGAGGTAGCTGATAAGGAAGGTTTTCCAGATGTTGCCAACACGTTCCGGACGGTTGGAAAAGTAGAATCCTTCCACGAGCGCAGATACAATAAACTGCTTGAAAGCGTAAAGCAATGCAAAGTCTTCAAGAAAGACCAACCGATCAAATGGAAATGCAGAAACTGCGGTTTCGTCTTTGAAGGAAAAGAACCACCAGAGAAATGTCCGGCATGCGCTCATCCGAAAGCCTATTTTGAAGTTTGGGTTGAAAACTACTAACAACCCACATTTTTTTCTAAACAAAAAGCAAATACAGAAGTCTGATTGATATTTCAAACGATGTATTTGCCTGTGATTTCGAAATCTTTCACAATCTCCATTACACGTTTTGGTGCGTTGAATGGTCCAAGAGGGATGTCCTTCAGCAGAACCCAAGGGCTTTTACGTGCAACCACTGCTGCAATGTGTTGTTCTCCAAAGCATTTATTTGCAACCTCAATAACCATGCGCCTGACCTCCACCTCTGAATATTCGCCCAGTGCATGCAAATACTCATGCAACAAGAGATTGTAAACCAAAGCATTAACAGTCGGCTTGGACATCACCGACGCTTCAACGATTTCGACCAATGAGCGGTTTAAGACAATATTGTTGGTTCCAATAGGGTAATAGGCGCCTAACTGTAAAGGCAAATCATCCAAAAACAGCATCATGCTATCTCTTCTTTTGCCTAAAGAAAACTTTACTGTGTTCTTAACGATTTCCCAGACTTCAGCGTAATTTTTAGCCTTATTTAACCGTGCGCCGAACCGCTCAATTACTTTGGAATCATCCGTCAAAAGCAGTCGCCTTCTAAAAAAGAATGAGGAGAAACGAGGCTTTAAGTTTTGCACTATTCGCGGCGTGCTAGTAAACAAAAAATTGATAGATAAGGTGTGCTTTTGTCTTAGACGTTAAGGTGAAATTTGAATGGCAAGCAATGTTCTCGTGAGAGACATAATGTCTAAAGATGTTAAAACTGTGCGCAATGATACGTCAGTTAAAGAGGTTATTGCTTTGATGAATAAGT
>JBEKNP010000073.1:0-15691 GCA_049522695.1 Bathyarchaeia archaeon
TATGCCTTTGACCTGGATAGCGTCCGTTTCGACTATGACATCGCGGTTTAGGAAAGGCTCAAAAATGTTCCCTTCCAACTTATTGAACCTCCAAAAAAGAAAAAGGGAATTTGCGCGGGTGATTGACACCACAAAACAGCTTTTCTTTTACAATATACCTATTTGTTTGAAGGCTTTTCTCAATGTGATGGCTTCAAAAATTATGAGGAGAGATAAGAATGTGTGGGTCAAAACATTACACTCGGGTAGTGGAAACTGTTATATTGTGAATTAATAACTAATGTGGATATTAATGATTCAAGATCCGAATTCATTAATTGCTACTCTAATAGCAACAACCGCCACAATAATTGTACTCTTCTTTCTACCTGCCATGATAGAATTAAAAAAACCAAAAGATGCAGGACCAAGACTAATAAACGATAACAGCCCAAAAATAAGAATCAGCACACTAAAAATCCCCATAACAGACATCGAAGAAGAGCAGAAATTTACTTATCTATCAACAATCAAAATTGCGGATTCCCTTTATACCCTCCCGAGCTTGGAAGGTTAGTTTTCAATCTTTTTGAATACTAACCCCGCGTTTTTCCACTGGTCCATAGCCAACGATAAATAGCCTGATGGGCTTCCCTGAAGCGAATAGAAAATATAACATAGATAATTACACTGTGTGCATTCATGGTAAGCTTCGCGGAGTTCCTTGAATTCTTGACTTTTCCATATATCAGGCAAATCAAATACTGAACCTGCGAAATTGTGACTGTGGCAACCAGCAATTCTGCCTAAATGGTCAACGACTAGGAAGTTACGTAGTGCTTGACATTTCCATGTTCTCTTATCTTCCTCATAGAAACTTCGTAAAGCTTTTAGAAGTTTGTTTGTCATTAAGATTTTCTTATTTTTCTTTTTCATTTCAATTAGGGAATTGCAAAGTTTAACCATGGCTTGCTTATCTGTTATCACGAACTCATTGTTTTCTTTGCCAATCCTGAATAGTTGGTTTTCGTTTGCCGAAGCGTCATACGAGTAAAGGCAGTACCAGACGGGGATTCCTTTTTTTGTGAAATAGTTAGTTATGTCAATTATTTCGTATAGATTTTTTTGTGAAATTGTAGGCGTCACACTAACATTTATTCCCTTATTATGAAGCTTTTCCACGGTTTCCATTGCTCTTTTCCATGCGCCAGGTACATTCTTTATTTCATCATTTTTTGTTTCGTCCAAACTATCTATTGAAATTGCCACGAAATCTACATTTCGCAGGGCATCGATTTTTTTGGTAGCCATGCTTCCGTTATCATAAACGGTTGTGACGAAAAGTTTTGATGCGTAATTAATTATCTCGTCTATGTCGTCCCTGAGCAGCGGGTCGCCGCCTGATATCACAAGCTCAACTATGCCGAGATTTTTTAGAATATCTAATCCTTTTTTTATTTCATGCGTTGCAAGTTCTCTCAGGTCTTGTTCTTTCCAAACATTGCAGCCTGCGCAGCGGTAGTTACATTTTCTTGTGACCAACCATTGAGCATGGTGAGGCTTACCTGGAGCAAGTGAACGTCTCATAATAGATGCTGCTTTTTTGATGTCTGTCGTCAAACAAATGTCACTAGCTGCTTAGTTGATGTTTACAGTATTAAAATTGGAACTATAAAAACAATTATCCGAATCTAAACACCATACTTCTTTGGGTTTAATAGGAATGAATGCTTGTTTCTTTGAAATCATTTCATCCTAACTCACCAGGCGGCTTTACCATATTATCTTTTTCACATGTAGTATAGACTGTTTCCTCAAAGTCTTTATCTTTAAATTGAATCATATGGATGCAGTTAATGAGAAAAAATGCGCATATTGTGGCAGACAATAGATGATTCTGATGTCTTCTGTAAACAATGCGGAAAATCCCAGCAACAGCCTTAGACAAATGCTTGATAAGAAAGTTTTTATTCAAAATTTCGACTTTATTTGCGTTCTGCAAGGAACGGTTTTTAAGAATGGTGTTTCTGGTTATGCTAGAATGGTTTCACTCTTAGTTGAGTGAGCACTGACGGCGAAAAACCGTGGCAAATGACGGTCAAAGCAATCCAGAAATATTATTAGCGCAGCCTCCCTTAACCGCAGAAGAAGTTCTGACGCTGCCAACAGACGAGTTATTATCTCGTCTTGGAACTTCATCTCAGGGTCTAAGTTCCCAAGAAGCGGAACAAAATCTAAATATTTACGGCACTAACGAATTAGCACGAAAGAGGAAACGTTCTGGTATAGTCAGTTTTCTGCTTCATTTTAAAAGCCCCTTGATTATTATACTTTTGTTTGCAGCTGGGTTAGCTGGCGCCACTGGCGATGTTGCTGATTTTAGCATAATAGTTGCTATTGTATTAATCAGCGTTGTTATTGATCATTATCAAGAATCCAAAGCGGAAAACGCCGCTGAACTTCTCAAAGAAAAGGTCAGTACGACGGCCACTGTGCTTCGTGATAAAATTAAGAAAGAGCTTAAACTTTCTCAAATTGTTCCTGGCGACATAGTTTACCTCTCAGCTGGAGATATCAGCCCTGCAGATTCGAGAATAATCAGCGGTAAGGATCTTTTCATCAATCAAAGCAGTCTAACCGGTGAATCGTTCCCTGTTGAAAAGACATCCAACAGGTTGGAGTCCATAAACTTATCGTCTAGTTCGATTACTGAATGGAACAATTATCTGTTCATGGGCACTTCTGTTGTAAGCGGCAGCGCAACGGCGGTCGTTGTGAGAACTGGTGGTTCTACAGAATACGGAAAAATTGCTAAGAAACTTGTTGCAAAGCCTCCTGAAACAGAATTTGAGCGCGGCGTAAAAGGGTTCAGTTTCCTCATCATGCAGGTTACGTTCGTATTGGTTATTTTCGTTTTTATTGTGCTTGCCCTGTTTCATCGAGGATTAATTGAATCGCTTCTTTTCTCAGCTGCCCTGGCAGTAGGGTTGACCCCTGAACTTCTACCGATGATCATTACGATGAACCTTTCTAAGGGCGCTGTAAACATGTCGAAGAAAGGCGTCATAGTGAAGCACCTGCCTTCGATTGAAAATTTCGGTAGCATGAACGTTTTGTGCACAGATAAAACAGGTACCCTAACGGAAAATCGCATATCGCTTGTGTTGAATGTTGATTCGGAAGGTAACGATGATGATAAGGTGTTTTTGTATTCCTATTTAAACAGTTATTATGAAACTGGACTGAAAAGTCCTCTTGATGATGCAATACTATCTCATAAGGAGATTAATGTCGTAGGTTTCCAAAAAATCGATGAAGTCCCATTTGATTTTGTCCGAAGACGTGTTTCTGTTGTGGTTGAACAAGGAAGAGAAAGATTCTTTATAGCAAAAGGTGCTCCAGAAGACATCCTGAAAATTTCAAATTACTGCGAAATAGGCGGTATTATACAGGATATTAGTGAAGAACTTCGAAAAAAGATTGAGCAAAAATACTTTGATCTGAGTGCCGAAGGCTTAAGAGCCTTGGGTGTAGCGTACAAAAAACTCAGAGAAGACAAAGCCGTCTACTCAGTTAATGATGAAAACGACATGGTATTTCTTGGCTTCGTCGCTTTTCTTGACCCTCCAAAGGAAACAACAAAAGAGTCATTGCGACTTCTGTCCAAAGAAGGAATAGAGCTAAAGATCTTAACCGGTGACAACGAGCTAGTTACTAGAAAAGTTTGTGAACAACTTGGCTTCGAGATAAAAGGGGTTGTTCTCGGAAACGACATGATCCAAATGCACGATGATGCGTTAGCTAGAGTTGTTGAAGAAGCCAACGTATTCGCACGTGTTACTCCGGTACAGAAAGACCGCATAATTAATTTGTTGAAAAGCAATGGCCATGTTGTTGGCTTCATGGGCGATGGCATCAATGATGCTCCTTCCCTTAAAACATCTGACGTTGGCGTTTCTGTTAATAACGCCGTAGATGTGGCGAAAGAGTCCGCGGATATTATACTTCTAGAAAACGACTTAACAGTACTGGCTGAAGGTGTTATCGAGGGAAGAAAAACCTTTGGCAACACAATGAAATATGTTATGATGGGTATTAGCTCAAACTTCGGCAACATGTTTAGTGTGGCAGGTGCAGCGTTATTTTTGCCCTTCCTACCAATGTTGTCCATACAAATTTTGTTAAACAATCTCCTGTACACGTTATCCCAAACTACCATAGCCACAGATAATGTCGATGAAGAATACATCGAGCGACCAAAGAGATGGGACATTTCCTTCATTAGAAACTTCATGATAGTAGAAGGTCCAATCAGTTCAATCTTTGATTATGCTACGTTCTTTACAATGGCCTTTGTTTTTGGTATTCCGGTAACTGCATTAGCATCGGGCATCCCTAGGGCAACACCTTTTCAGATATCACAATTTCAGACTGCATGGTTCGTAGAATCGCTTATCACTCAAACGTTAGTAGTATTTGTCATTAGGACAAGGCAATCGCCCTTCTGGAAAAGCAGGCCAGGTAAGTACGTGGTATTAAGTAGCCTCTCAGTCGTCGCTGCAGCCCTAATAATACCCTATACAACGGTGGGGCGACTGTTCCGTTTTGTACCTCCTCCACCCTTGTTCTACGTTGCGTTGTTACTGATGATCGTTACCTACCTGTTTCTGGCTGAAATTGTAAAGAAATGGTTCTACAAACGGCACGCGTTCAGAATTGAGCAAGCTTTGGTTCCAAAAAGAAAAACCTTCTACCTCAGCAAGAGTGCACGGTTAGTGCAGGATGTAGCTGCCGTGGTATGTTTGCGTGAAGAGAACGAGATTTCTTTTGATTCTCTGATTGAAGACTTATCGAGAAGTTTAAACTATCCCATTGATTCAGACAGAGTATATCAGAGCCTGCAGTACCTGCGTCGGGGAGGATTAATCGATGTTGATTGGCACAGTCGAAGAATCAAAAGGACACCGCCAATCAAAGAGTACATTACAAAACGGGTTGCAACCAGCCCTACATGGTCGTTGGCATATGATGATTGGCTTCGAATAAACAGGGAAATTCAAGACAAATACGGCAAAGCCAACCCTGACTTCCAAGATCTTTTCTCGCCAAGGCAACGTTAAAACTGTTTTTTGGTGCTATCTTAATCGCGCGCCAGTGCGTTGCTAAATTAGCTTTTCTGTGTTTAATTTCTGCTCATCTTGCGAGCAAGGTTATGGATCGCGCAGGCCGGGTGAGCTTAAAGCTTCCTCCGTGGTTAGGGGAGGCTTCGCTACACTGAAATTCTCTTTGAGCGTGAATATTTCTGGATTGCTTTGACCGTCATTTGCCACGGTTTTTCGCCGTCAGTGCTCACTCAACTAAGAGTGAAACCATTCTAGCATAACCAGAAACACCATTCTTAAAAACCGTTCCTTAAAAAATATTGTTTCTTGAGTTTATTAGAGACTAAGGGTCTCGCCAAGACTATACCTTTTTTCGTGGCCATAGATGTCTTAGAGCTACCAATACATTTTCAATAAAGAGTTCTATATGCTTAATCCTAGAACTATGCATTTGAGGCTAACATGATTAAGAAAGGAAAACAAGAGTTTCGTTTTAAGATTTGCTTTATTGCAACGCCGTTATAACGGAAACGCCGATACGCAAAGCGTGCATTGTGGAGGCTGATGCGTAGGACTAAGTGCTTTGCCAAGACCAAGCGGAGATTTGTTTGTTTTATTAGATTGTTCAGTTCTACTGGAATTTTATCAACGAGTTTGGACGAGGACAATCTCCAGCAATAAATAGAAGGATTTGCAGATCACGTTTGGGCACGGCCTGAGTTTTTGGATAAAACATAAACTATCTCAAGATTAGGGCACTACCAAGAAAAGCCACTTTAACCGGAAATTGCCCGCGACAGAAACTATTTAAGATATAGATGTATTTCAAAAACCTTAATTGGCAGTTAAAACGGCTTTGGCAGCCCGTACACTCGCTACTCGGACCGTGGACCGCCAAACAAAAAATCTTGATGGCGATGAAATATGGCAGGAGTCCACAAATCAACAAATCCTAAAGATGCTTCTACAGCAACAGCTTCGTTGAACATAACTAAAAGGCTCTTTAATTCCAATATAGCCTCGATCAATAATTTTCCAAGATTAAGTCTAAAAAAACTCCTTTTTGACGAACTTTAAGGAGGCAACCAGAATTTCACATGACGGCCTTTCTGGAAATTTCTGGGGAATGTTCAAGGAGACCACATTAGCTTATTTATTTGACATAGCTGGATTAATTGCTGGTTTTCTTATTTCTTATCAGCTTAATGTTTTCAGGCTCTCACCTTGGGCCTTGGCTCTTTATCCAGCACTTATTAGCATAAGAATAATTAACGGTTTACTTAGTGGTCGCTTAAGCACTGCCTTGCATCTTGGCACGATTTACCCTCGATTTTCTGGTAATACAAAAAACTTCCATAAATTATTCCATGCCATAATTGTATTAACTTTAGTAACAAGCCTAACGGTTAGCTTAATTTCTTTATTTTTCGGTTACTTGCTTTTGGGTATAACCCTGGCTGATTTCCCAGCTATATTATCAGTAATGGTTTCAACATTAGCAATAGGTCTGCTTTTCTCTTTAGTAACTATTAAGGTTGCCTTTGTTTCTTTCAAAAGAGGATTAGACCCTGACATCGTAGTTTATCCAATAATATCTACAGTAGCTATCATTTTTATAACCCTCTGTTACATTGGAGTCTTAAATTTGTTTTTCTTTTTGCCCTATTTTGGTAGATTAACAATTCTAGCTATCGGTCTTACACATGTGTTTCTCGTTCTATATTTGATATCACAGGACAAGCAGGAACCTGAATTCCTGAAAACTATAAGAGAATCCCTCATTATGCTAATGTTTGTAGCCGCAATTCTAACCCTAACAGGAACCATTTTCAAAGGAATAAGTAACTTCGCAGAAAACCGAAAAGAAATTTACACGATTTATCCAGCCTTAATTAACACGGTAAGCAATGTAGGCTCAGTTGTGGGCTCCACCGCTAACACTAAGCTCGCTTTAGGTTTACTCACGCCCTCTTTCTCCTCAATAAAAAACCTTACTAAAAACATTACTAGCGCATGGACAGCCTCACTTTTAATCTCCACCGTTTTAGCCCTCATATCTCTAGCAATTAACCGTGTGTTTCCACTATCAAGCGCACTTAATTTTATGGTAATAATTTGGTTATCTAACATAATAGCTGTCATAGGTATAGTGCTTTTATCTTATGCTATCGCGATATTAACATTCAGAAGAGGCTTGAATCCTGATAATTTTGTCATCCCAATTGAAACCTCAATAGCAATCATAGTAACCTCATCAGCTTTACTATTAGTTTTATTTCTAATCAGGTAGCTTGAGGGTATAATTAAAATAATTCCGAGCCATATTTTATTGTGGGGCGACCTCTAGACTATGCCTAAATTTGAAAAGATAGAATACAAACCTATCCCCGTCAGAGAACTTTTGCTTGAAATGAAAAATTTATCTGAACTAATGATTGATTTAGCCTATTCCGCAGCGTTATATTCTGACAAAGACCTTGCTGAAGACGTTCTCGCGCTTGAAAGCCGAGTAGATACGTTGGCATACCTTTTAAATATGGAATTAATGGTTGCTTCAAGAGACCCAAAAGACGCAGAGGCAATGGTTGGCATTTCTATAGTAGCTTCTGCCACCGATAAAATTTCAGATGCTGCCGCTGACATAGCAGCCATAGTAACCCGCAATATTGGCATTCACCCCATAGTTGGTGAAATCTTTGAAAAAGTAGAAGAACGCTTAATGAAAGTTACTGTAAAAGCTAATTCAACGATTGTTAAGAAAAGCATAGACGAACTTAATTTGGCTGCAAGAATGGGCGTTGATATTATTGCCATCCGCCGAAATAACGATTGGATACTCGACCCCAAGGGCACAGAAAAAGTCTTACAAGGCGACATCCTAATTACTCGTGGTACATCATTAGGCATTGAAAAGTTTAAAGATTTAGCTGAAGGCGAACTTGCAAAATTAGACGTCGAAGAACGCGCGAAATTCGAGGAAATTGTTTCAAGATTCGTAGAACTAAAGGACACATCTGAGTTAATGTTGGATTTAGCTTATTCTTCCCTTCTGTTAAACAGTAAGGAACTAGCTGAAGAAGTTGGGCGCCTTGAAGAAAATATGGATCAATTGCACACTGATTTCGAATTGCTTGCCTTAACCAGCGATTTCAAAAAAGAAGAAGCCTCAGGTTTCCTAGGTTTAATTAGGTTAGGTGTAGCGACAGAAAAAATCGCCGATGCCGCTGCGGATATAGCTGAGGTTGTTCTAAGAGGTATTGAACCGCACCCAATTTTGAAGCTGACAATTAAAGAAGCAGAGGAAACGGTTGCCCAAGCTTGTGTAACTGCGGATTCTCAGCTTGTAAACAAGACTCTTAAAGAAGCGCGTGTGCATGAAGAAACCGGTATGTGGGTTTTAGTAATTAAAAGAGGAGAGAAATGTTTGCGTCCTCGAGCAGACTCAAAAATCCAAGTAGGTGACGTATTGGTTGCTTCAGGATACGCTGAGGGTGCTGATGACTTAAAGAAGCTTGCTTCGCCAGCCCAAGTGTGCAACGTCGAATAGTTTCTACTTAGCAATGTTGGGTGTTATGAATCCTTTTTTAACCGTTTTATTCCAAACCTTTTTTCGTCTAAATATTAATTTCAGAAAAGCCCATCCAGCAATACACATCTGAATAAACCAATAAACGTAAACTGCAGGAACCCACAACAGATTTCGCAGCTTCACAGGTTTCTCACAAGCAATTAACCCGACACCGACTGAAACTAAGGAAACCGCAGTTAAAGCTATAACTAGCCCTGTGAAATTTATTATCGGGTTGCTTTCGGAGAGAAACAACGCAAGGAAAAACCAGTTCACGTAGCTAAGCAGCGACACAACCATCATAAATGGGCCACCAAGCGAAATCTCGGCGTCCAAAGTTTTCTTATTTAGAGTATCAAGAAGGCGTCCATACTTTAAGGCCGTCTCCATATATCCTCTATACCAACGAACCCGTTGCTTGATTAAGTCCCTTAAACCATTTGGTGATTCTTGACCACAGCAAACATCTTCAGCATACTTTATCGAATACTTTTTTTCAACAAGGCGTAAAGCTAACTCCACGTCTTCCGTAAGTGAAGCCTCATCCCACCCGCCTAATTCTTCCAGCGCGGTGCGCCTTATGAATTGGCAACTACCGTTTAAAGGAACAAATAGCTTCAACTTTTCTTTTCCGCTAAGCAAAGCCTGGAACCAAGCTTTCTCTTCCGCCGCAACAACCCTTGTCAAAATGTTTTTTTTCTCATTCAACGAGGTAGTTCTGCCCTGCACAGCCACTAATTGCTTATCTCCAAGATACGATGCAACTTTTCTAAGCACATCTTTTTCCGGAACGCTGTCAGCATCAAAAGTTCCTACAATTTCCCCTGTTGCATAGGGCAATGCAAGGTTGAGAGCTGCAGGCTTGCCTTTAGATTCCTTTTCATTAATAATCTTGAATGCTCCAGGATACTTTGATGAAAAATCCGCGCACACCTTGCACGTGTTGTCAGTCGAATTCCCGTCCACTATTATTATTTCCAACTTGTCCTTCGGATAATCCAAATCGAGTAAACTATTCAAACAGCGACCAATAACAATTTCCTCATCCTTGGTCGGCACAATAATTGAAAACTTTGGCTCCTCATTTGCATAATTACTTGGGGGGCGCTTGTGTCTACTTCTTACACCGACGTATATAATTGAGCCATTATATACAGTCCAAAAAAGCAAAACCGAAAGCAAAATAATAGAAATGATCTCAAAAAGTATCATTTGCACCCAACCTCAATTGATGCTTTACCAGATATTAAGAGAATGTTTTTTAGTGATTGAGCTAAAAGATTTATTCGCAAAGCTCTAAACCACATCCAAACACCATTTGCCTCTAATTTTACCAGTATCTTTTTCCTAAGGCGAGATCGAACCATTCTACACTACAGCTCATTATGTGTTCTTAAACTCTTTTAAGTTTTGTTTAACAATACCTGATTGCTAAGCTATAAACCCATAGTTTAGAACACAAGCAATAAAAAGGTATCTTAAGAAACCCTATATAACTTAATCGGTACAACAATTAGTACATTAAAAGAAACATTTTCGAATACTTGTCTGTCTTCCTAAAACCCCATCATCCTCAAAGCCTCACAATCTCCTATTAGTGTTCACTATTGCCACAATTCGTGTGGCACTAAAATTTATGCGAACTTAATTGCTCATAAGCAATCTATATAGTCTCAACTATTACCACAAGGTTAGTCGCAACTAAAATCTAAGGTGACTGTTTTTCTGCCACTTCATGTGTGAGTGATAAACTGCTTATTGACTCTATTATGCTAAACAGACTAGACTTATCTCCAAGAAAAACAAAAACAAGAAAGCTTAAGATTCATTCATGAACACTATAAACTCCTCAAGGCTTCGGGGTTGCAACGTATAATTAGACTTTTTTTCTTCGCCGATAGTTGACGAAGGCTTCAACCCATAATCATGCCCAGGATAAACTTCTACGGGATCATTCAGTTTCAAAAGCTTATTGAACAAGCTGTCATACATGCTTTTGGAGTTTCCGCCCGACAAGTCTGTTCTTCCACATTCACCAACAAATAAAGTGTCACCAGTCAACAGCTTCTTATTATCCACTAGCAAGCAAATACTGTCCACAGTGTGCCCCGGCGTATAAATCACTTTTATCGAAACCTTGCCAACAGTTAACACATCACCATCTGCAACTGCAATATCATAATTCAATTTTGTCAGTTCAAAGGAAACCAATTTCGCCCAAAAAATAGAGGCTAACTCTGTATTCCCAGCAGTATGATCGGAGTGTCCATGAGTATTTATGATGTACTTTAAAACGAACTTTTTAGCTTTTAAAACCTTGATTATTTCGCTGGAGTTAAAGCTTGAATCCACAACCGCCGCTTCCATACTATCTTCGTCTGCGATAATGTACGAAAAATTGTCGCCGTGCTGCTGAATTTGTTTAAAAAACATACATCTCAACCAATAAAGAGGTTTATCAAGGAACAATCTTTTGTTCTTTTCGCCTTTGCGCCAGCGTCTCTTCTGTCAAATGTTTCGCTTGCTTGGAATACATGAGATCTATAATTTTGTTCCAGTCAAAGTCGCTTCTTGAATTATAATGCGGATACTCTTCTTTGGAAAACATGACTAGTTTGTCTGAATCATATAAGGTTCGAAATGGCTCAGCGGGGTTGTCTGGGTGTTCATGGTGTGTACTTATGATTTTGCAAACTTGCTTAATGAAGTTGTCAGGGTATTTTAGCTTTTTTAGAATGCCTTTTGCTATTTTGGGTCCTTTTTCGTACTGCTCTTTTATTGTGCTTCCACCTATGTCATGCAAAATGATTGAAACAAAGGTCAATTCTTAAAGTTCCGGCTTAACAGTGAAGTTTTGTTTTGCTATATCAAAGACTTTTTTGGTATGTGCTACGCCGAAGTCGTTTTTCTCTAAGTATACAGTTGCCAACTCAAATAATCCATTGATGTCTATTTTGACTCACCCTTGTCTGCTTACATAGCTCTGTTGCATCTGAAATTATCTTACACTGAAAAACTTGAAAATAAACTTACATCCGAAGGCGGATAACCTGAGTAATATTTGCCAAAATAACCGAAAACCTCCATTTGCTTGCTTACGAAAGGTTTTATTCTGTCTGCCCACAGCTGTATGTCCCCTTTCTTATCAATCTCTATCTTGCCTAAGGTGCCCTTAACTTGGCTTCGGTCTCCCTCCAACCTGACATACAAGAAATCAGAAGTTACTTCACTAACTGGCGGCATAATGGGGCTATCGATCCACGCCAAGGCGACATTTTGACTTTTCAGAACGGAGAAAAGACCCTCATGCAACAACTCTTTATTTCTAACTTCTACCACATAACGGTGCTCTTTCGGCAAGCTCTCAAGAAAATCACCCAAAAGCGGAAACTCCTGGACCCCGAATGCTGATGGAAACTGAAGCAATAGGCAACCGATCTTTTCCTTTAACAATGCAACCTTACCCAAAAAAGCGCTAGTTTCATTCTGGCAGTCTTTCAACATTTTAATGTGAGTTATAACTCTTGGAAACTTGAGTGAAAACAAGAAGCCTTCAGGTGTCTGGTTCTTCCAGTTGATAGCGGTTTGCTGGTTTGGAATTCTATAAAACGTACTATCAACCTCAACCGTACCAAACTTAATTGCATAGTAAGCCAAAAAATCTTTGGACGCAGTTTTATTTGGGTAGAAATTGCCTTTCCAGAAGCTGTAGCTCCAGCCTATAGTGCCTAAATGAAGGTTTTGCATCTATTCTTTTCCCTTTAGCAACAGCCAAGACTTGTCGTCTTTAGCCTTCTTTAACCGCACTAAAACGTATCGTCCTTTGAGCCTTTCACCGTTAAAAGTAAACTCGATTTTGTCGTCTTCCCAAAGTTTAGGTACATAATGGCCTTTATCCCAAATTTTAACAGTTCCAGCGCCATACTGCCCCGCAGGGATTACGCCCTCAAAACTTGCGTACTCAAGGGGATGGTCCTCTGTTTCCACCGCTAAACGCCGTTCACCAGCAGACTCGGGCATTCCTTTCGGAACAGCCCAGCTTTTCAAAACCCCACCATTTTCTAGCCTTAGGTCGTAGTGTAGTCTTCTCGCATGGTGCTCTTGGATCACAAAAATTAGTTTTTCCTCCTCTTTCTCTCCACCCTTAGGTTCAGGAGTTTGTTCAAAATTGCGTTTTAAGGAATATTCTGAAAGCCTATCGCCGTCGGCTGTGTCCAATTTTTTGTTTTCAATTAGTTGGTCAAGGGTGCATTCGGCTGGTGACTTGTCCTCCCGTAAACCCCTAAAACGTGGCATTCTTAATCTTATATCCCGCGTAACCACTTGATAAGCAACCTCACAAATAAGCTTGGGCTCAAGCCAAGTTACTCTATCGCCAGGCTCTACCCTGAAAGGGGCAAGCTCCGTTTTCAATTTCTTAAATTTGTCACTTAAAACCCCAAGCATTTCTTCAGTAAAACCTGTACCGACTTTGCCAACGTAAACTGTTTTGCCGTCCTTATCGTAGAGTCCTAAAATTAATGCTCCAAACGTTTTTTCTCTAGATTGCACTCCTTTTGTGTAGCCGAAAATTACACAGTCACAAGTTTTCAGTTTTTTAATTTTTAACCAACTTCCAGTCCGCAAACCTTCTTCATAGGAGCTATCTTTCTTTTTCGCTATCACTCCTTCTAAGCCCTCGCCTAAAGCTAGTTGGTAGTAAGCTTCTCCTTTCTCCTCAATAAAATCGGAAAGGAACACATGTGAGCCTTCGCGTAATGATTCCTTTAAAATCTTTTTGCGCGTTATTAACGGCAGATTAATGAGTGGTTTGTCATCTTTCTCTAAAACATCAAAGACAATGTATGAAACTGGCGCCCGTATGGCTTGCCTTTGAATCTCGCCTGCTGAAACAGCTTGGCCACGCTCTAGTAGGCTTTGGAAGTCAGGCTTCCCTTTTTTCATAATAACGATTTCGCCGTCAACAACTAAGCCATTAGCTAACTGCCTTAGCTCTGCCAGTTCAGGAAAGTTATGTTTTAACTCATTTTCATTGCGACTTTTAATGCTGAGCTCTTCATCGATATAGGCTATGGCCCTGAAGCCATCCCATTTAATCTCAAAAATCCAGTCTTTATCAGAGAAAGGCTGAGGAGCAACCCCTGCAAGCATAGGCTTGTAAATGTGGCGGCTCATTTCTGTTCCAACTGCTTAAGAGTTTCTCGTAGCGCAACCATGAGACCCTTAGCTTCCACTTCTGGCGGCTTCTCGATTTGGATTTTTTCACCTTTCAGCTTTTGCGCTATGAGTTCTTCAACTCTTTTCATGTAAGTGTCTTCGAATTCAGTGATGTCAAAGTCGCCTGAAAGATCAGTGACAATTTTTATCGCCATGTCCAACTCAGCTTTATCTGGCTCTCTTAGCTTTTTGACCTCTTCAAAGTCCTGCGGGTCCACAACGTCGTAGCCGTAACGCAATGTGGTTAAAACCAGGGCGCCTTTGTACGTATGTAACAGCGCAGGATACTCCTTAGTTCGCAGGGTTATTCGTCCAGCGCCAGCTTTGTTTTTTCTTTCAAGTGTCCTTAAAAGTAAAGTGTAGGCTTCCTTGTTTTTTGTAGGCATTAAAGCGTAAGTTTTATCAAAGTAAATTGGATCAACCGAAAAGTAGTCAACAAACTTGCTAATTCTGATTCGGCTGTCAGATTCAGGTTTTGCGGCATCTAACTCTTTCTTATCAAATGCGATAAACTCGTTTTTAGCTACTTCATAGCCTCGGATGACCTCGTTCCAAGGAACTATCTTATCGTCTTTAGTGCACATTTTAACGTATTTTAAAGGTTGACCGTCAACTTTATGCAAGAAATGGAAATTTATTCCTTTGTCGTAAATCATGGAATACAATTTAACAGGGACATTTACTAAACCAATTGTGATACTTCCTGACCAGATTGACCTTCTCGGGGCAGCCGCACCAACTTTTTCACTTTCCGTTTTCTCTAAATCTTCCTGCGTCATACTTAAATCTCCAGCTTAACTCTCTTTTCAAAAATATTTTTCCACGGATCAAGTTTCCTTTCGACTTCACTAAAAATATTGAAGCCGGAGGGGTTTATGCTTTTCTTTATTTCAGTCCACTCTAAGGGTGCCGAAACAGTGGCTTGAGGCGTCGGCCTTAAACTGTAAGGAACCACCATTGTTCGCATTGGTGAATTCTGGAGGTAATCGGCGAAAACCTTTCCTGGTTTTTTTGTATCCTTGAATTCGGAAACCACAATGTCACTTTCCTTAGCTAACTCGATTCCGATTTTATGCACAAAAGCCCTTGCTTCTTCAAACGAATGCTCTGGAACTATTGGAATTACGACATGAAGACCTTTTTTGCCTGAAGTCTTAACAAAAGGCGTAAGTCCTAAATCAGACAGCTTGTCTTTGAGCAAAAGCGCAACCTCTGCGGCATCGCTTAATGTTGCAGGTGGTTCAGGGTCAATATCAAAAAATAGTAAATCAGGCTTATCCAGAGCGTTAATCTTGGAGAAGGGCATGTGGATTTCTAACGCTGCCAAGTTTGCAAGCCAAATAAGCGTATCCAAGTCGTTGCAAACAATATAGTGGACGTCTCGTTCGGATGTTGGGGAGTAAATTGTTTTAAGTTTAATCCATTCGGGCGTGCCTTGCGGAGCATTTTTTTCAAAAAAACTGAAACTATCGCCCTCAATGCCATCAGGGTATCGGGTTAGAACCAACGGTCTGTTAGCCATAATCGGTAGCATTTTCGGCGCCATCTTAATGTAGTACTCGATAACTTGTCCTTTGCTAACATTGACTTCTGGGTAAAAGATTTTATTCAAGTTGCTTAGTTTGACTTTAGTTAAGTCACTTAGATCCTCAGTCACAGTCTTCACCAAAAACCGTAAACTCAAGAGCTATCCTATTATATACATAGGGGTGTGCAGAATTTAAAAGGCTTCTTGGTATTGTTGTTTTATGGAAGCCTGTGAGGTTGTCAGGCTTTTCGTCAATAAAGCGATAGTTCCAGCCGAGCCGAAAAGAAGAGGAAATCC
>JBEKNP010000074.1:0-10762 GCA_049522695.1 Bathyarchaeia archaeon
TAACAAACGGTTATGGAGCCCTCAAAGACACCAAACCACTGGTATTTCCGTGTTCCAGCCCAGCCCTACTCAATAGATTACTTAGAAGACAAAACATAAAAAATTAATTGTGCACACTTCTTTATACATTATAAAGTGCTAGCCTTTTTCCTTTTTGGAACAAAAGGCAGACTTGATAGCACTGAGGCAAATTATACAAATTGTTCCCTGAAAATTCCGATTTTTTATAGCTAAACCTATATAGTTAACATGGTATTAGTAATAAATTGTTAGAATTAATCAAGAAAAAGTAAATTTTGAACCTAATATTTGCTTTTTTCAAGATAATTCGCTGTAAGGAGAGGAAAAATAGTATGAAATCAAAAAAGCCCATGTTAGAAGATCAACTTGCTTTCATTTCGGCACAAAATGAAGTTTATCCTACCGAATTGTTTCAGGCTCTAATTCAAGCAAAAGAACACACAAAATCAGCATGTGGAGGCTTAACGGTTGAATTCCGTGGAAGTGTTAACAACGAAGCTATTTTCCTTATAACTAAAGACAGTAAAGTAATTGCGCAGTTCCGGGTTCCCGAAGAAACTCTCTCACAAAATGATGTTTCATTCGATAATTGGATGGATACAAGCAGAGTCCGAAAAGAGATCGCAAAGCAAAATCCAGGTCCTACACATATGAAGATAGAGAATCTGCATGTAGGTATGAAAAAGGTAAATGTATTTGCCAAAGTACTCAAAACTTCTGAGCCATCCAAGGTTCATACTCAATTTAGAGACAACGCTCTTGTTTCCAACGCATGGATAGGGGACGAAACAGGAAAAATTATGCTCTGCCTCTGGGACCAACAGGTAAACGCCGTTTCAATGGACGATTATATTGAAGTGAAAAACGCGCACGTAGCTATGTTTAAGGCTGAAAAGCAACTGCGCCTTGGAAAAAACGGAACAATCACAATACTGGAAAATCCCTTGCCAAATGAAACGACGTAAAAATTAAAAATGTTTAAAGATTGTTTTACTGTTTAGACGTATTTTTTGTCGTTGTAGCAGTACCATCTTTTGTATTGTGGAATCCATTTGAGAGGTTGATTACATGTTGGGCAAAGTGGTTGAGTTGACTGTTCCTTACTCACTGAAACGTATTTTTTGTCGTTGTAGCAGTACCATCTTTTGTATTGTGGAATCCATTTGAGAGGTTGATTACATGTTGGGCAAAGTGGTTGAGTTGACTGTTGCTGAACATCAGTTTGGACGGGTTGCTGCTGCTTCTGTTCATAAGGTCCAAAAACCTTTTCTTCCTCACTGAGAGAACTAGTTTGAACGGGTTGTTGCTGTTGTTGACTAGTGCTTTGTGGAACTGCCTTTAGAAGTATGAAGTCTGCTGCTCCTTGAACATCTTCCCAGGAGACGTGTTGGATTTCTCCAGCTTCATTTTCCACTGACAAGGAAATGCCTGTCTTCCCAACAGCGAAAGCGATATCTTTAACTTTTCCTACCAATCGTCCTTTTGCATCTATGACTTGCATAGAGATTAATGCGTCTCTGCTTAGAGGTTTATCAGTTTTTTCCATCTTAACACCACTCTTAATCTGAATAGGTACATCTTGTTTAAAGGATTTTCGTTTCTTACTCAAAGCAGGTAATCAACCCTATTGCGCTGGGATTTCCCAGTAGCTGATAATGTCGCCTTTCACCCATTTACCGCCTAAACTTCGGACAACCTCATTGATATCTTCCCATTCAGCCTTTAAAAATTGAACTGGCTTTACCACAACGCAATCGCCCTTAACTGTGAAACTGAGCAGTTTGCGCTGCTCTGGGCTGAATTCATTTTCCATTTTGGTTTCGGTTTTGCTTGGTTGAATCAGTTTTACATTTGTAGGCTTAACTTCATGTTTGGCTTCTAGTTTAACGGTAACGTTCCGAATGGGCTTTTGTGAAATTTTAGCTTCTCCGGTATTTGTTAGGTTGAATTCTGGGATTGGATAGGATTCGGCAATGTCCTCAAAACTGTCGCTTCTAACTATTGCGAGTACTTGCTTGGAAAACAAATCAAGTTTTAGGTCTAATAGTTCTGTATCGCTGGGCAAATTGGAAGAGAAAGATGACGGTTTACCTTGCAGTAATTCGATGAGCAATTCCGGAGTTAATTTTAGTATTCTTATTTTCATATTCGGGCATCCAGAAGTGCCTTTAAGTGACCGATAACTTAAAAATATTTTCTATCATTTAGATGTAAAACCTGTAATTATTGGCTTAGACGAGAGTTTGAGTTATGGCTAATTTTTAAAAAATAGGGTTGAGAAGGGTTTTAGGCGGGTTTTGTTGTTCGGCTTCGCCATTCGAAAAAGTTGCCACAGTACATGCCCCAAGTTCTCAGTTTTGGAGATATTGCCCTAATTAAAGCTGGGCATGTTATCAACACGATTGGCAAGTTAAGCGCGAACGTCGGCACCAGAATGGCTTGTGCTTCGCTCACTGTAAAAAGCTGAGGCAAAATTGTGTATTGCCAAAGAATGTAACCTGCCCCCACAAAGAGACTTAAAGCGTAAACACCAAAAAGAGTAAACAGACTCTTTCTCTTTCCATCCTCAGCTGCTTTTTTAGGCATAAGGGTCCAATTTATGAGGTATATTATGAGTGCTACAACTGATTCGAACACTCCGAGAAAACCTAAGCCTTCCACGAAAGCACCACCTATAAACGCTCCAATCATCGCTCCCGCCAGTCCGCTCCATCCGAACCATACTGGAAAAACACCCAGCAGGACAATCGGGAGATAAAGGAGTGTGAAATGTGGCAATGTTACCGAAAATGACAGATAAAAGAATATGGTGTAGAGGGCTGCTGTCATAGCCATTATTGAGGCACGTTTAGCGCTACTTTGTTTTAGCATCGTCATTAATCATTCAATCCTTATGTTCGGGGCATTTAACGCCTTCAAGGGAGAGATTGAATAAAAGCATTTTCATTTGTATTACAAATGTAATACAATAAAGGGTTTTTCTCTGAAAGGGAATTCAAGAAGCAATTTTGGGGCATGAATTGACATTTCGACTTTACACTGAAGGAAAGAGCTCGACATAAAGGCAGTTTGAAACGACCTATCGGTCTAAATAAAAGTAAGGAAAAAGGGAAAATTTACATTATTTACCCTGTTTCAAAGAAGTTCAAGGCTAAAAAATTGCCAAACCAAAGTATAAAAATTCTAGTACCTTAAGTATTAGGATAAAACTGCATTAATCGACGAGTAAAGATGACTTTCAAACCATCATTAACCAAAATCGTCTTCATAGTGGGAATCGCTGTACTCATAGCCTTGAACTTGTACACTTTCATAGTGGCTTATCCAGAGACTTACGCCGTCAATGCAGGCATTAACACTTCAGGCACTATACTGGCAAAAGATTTCTCAGCCTATTACATGGGCGCTTGGAGGCTATGGAATAATCCAGCGCACATTTACACTTTCGGAGCTTTACATGACGGAGAACCAGTTATACTTCCACATCCTGAAGCCTACAAGTATCTGCCTTCTTTCCTGCTTGTTGTCTCTCCTTTTCTTTCGTTGAATTATCAACAAGCACTCTTAGCTTTCGACATAGTCCAGTTTCTGCTTCTTCCCTTAATGGCGTATCTGCTCTACAAGCTCTTAGCTAACAAGCCTCTTGCAGTAACCTTCGTAGTTATGGTTATCGCGTTACTGCTGCCTTTCCCCTCCCCGCAAGGAGGCCTTTCCCTAAGCTACTATTGGCAGTGGGGCGAGGGACAAGCCAAAGTCTTCATCACCTTTCTGCTTCTACTCAGCTTCTATTTTGGGCGCCGAGGAAGAGCATACCTGTCAGGAATCGCCTTTGCATTTGGTTTTTTTGACCCAAGGTTCGGATTACTGGCGATACCGCTCTTCGTAATGTACAACCGCAAAAACTTCAAAGCTGCAATGGCAAGTGCAGTCAGCGCTTTGGTATTGTCAAATCTGATGCTTCTTTATCCAGGCATGGCCTCTGGCTTTATAAGCATGGTTTTTTCCTCTGCCGTTAATACGCCACTTTACTATTACTCTCTCATACCCTTCTTTACCCTGCTGTCTCTAATCATCGTTAACTACAAAGAAATAGCTGCCGCGTTCAATCCCAAAGGAGGCTTCTCCAGTTTCACAGACGCAAAAGAAGCCTTCAGCCACACAAACTTCACCTGATTCTAACAAGATGGTGCCGGGGGGTGGGACTTGAACTTCAAGTTCGATTCTCCATCGTTTTCAAAATGTATCGGAACTTTTGTCTGTATATTTAAAACATCTACATTGGCCAGTGGTTGACGTTGCTTGTAAAATGTAATAGAACTAAGTTCCAAACACGCTTTTCTCTGTCTTTGGGCAGAAGTTTTAACGAGTTTCTTGAATACCGATGGCGGAATACGCCAAGATGCGCCAAGATGTACGTAATAAGTTACCCACGAAAAGCTTTCAAAAGGACCTTCTAGTTTAAGCAAATCTTAAATCTGTCCTCATAACCCTAAGAAGAATAGGCAAGAGGGAAGAGATAGTATGGCAGATGTAATCGAGATCATAGCAATAGTGATACTTTTAGTTGTAATTATATATGCAGTCCTTTCTTCACTTCGTATTGTTAGGCCCACAGAAAAAGGTTTAGTGGAGCGGCTTGGCAAATATCACCGATTCGTTCAAGGAGGCATAACCTTTCTTGTGCCCTTCGTTGACCGCCTAATTAAAGTCAACATCACCGAACGGATGACGCCTGTGCAGCGCCAAGATGTCATAACCAAAGACAAAGTCTTCATGGGCGTAGACGCCGTAGTATTTTACAAAATTAAACCCGATGAAACCTCCGTGAAGGCTTCACAGTACAACGTGGCAAGTTTCGCCGACCAAATAGACACTCTTGCGCGAACAGTACTCAGGGATATCATAGGCGGCATGGACATGGCCATAGCTAACACTTCCAGGCCCATAATTAACGTCAGTCTCAAGACAGCTTTAGATGAGCAGACGGAGAAGTGGGGGGATAGAAATCGTACGAGCAGAAATTAAAGATTTGGAGCCGCCCAAGGACCTCATTATATCTATGGAGTCTGTCCTTAAAGCTGATAACGAAAGGCAGGCGGCTGAGAAAACCGCTATAGCTCAAGCTACTTTGGCGAGCGGAGAGAAGAACGCTGCGATTCAAGTTGCAGAAGGACAGAAGCAAGCGGCCATCCTTCAAGCTGAAGGCCAGAAAACCGCCACTATCGCTATAGCTGAGGGGGACGCCCAAGCAACCAAGCTGAGGAACGAGGCTTTAACCGCGTATTTCAAGGATAGCGCCGTCGTTTTCAAGCAGCTGGATACGATTGCAGCGGCTTTGCAGAACAACACTAAGATAATTGTTCCCGAAGGCAAAGCCATATCGCTAATCCTAAATGAGCAGGAAAATCTCTCTAAAGCAACTATAATCCCAGTGACGCTGCCACAACAACAGAAAAGCAACAAACAAATGTAGGGAACATGCGAGCTCAAGAAATGGTTAAACAAACAACAGCTTTAACTGATGAAATAAATTTTTGTGAAAACTCAGCACTTTGGGGTTAACTGGTTGTGTAACTGGATACAGGAATTCAGAACGACTACTCGCTTGTTACAGTTAACAATACGACCTACAGGCATCTGGGATATTGTCGTTAGACAAAACTCAGGCATTGTGACCATACCGCCGTCTGGACAGCCGTATAGAGACATCAAGGATCCAGCCTCTAATTACATCAGGTACATTCCAATGTCACGCTGGTAGAAGGAGAGGTTTTGCTCACCACTAATTACCGAGTAGATTAACTATTCCTTCCGCAAGTTCTTAGGCGGGTTATGTGGAAGATCATAAAATCCTGATCTTCAGTGGACTTGAGGACTGTGGCTAGTACTATTGTTTTCTTCATAGACAATCACTTGGGCCCATTTTACGTGATTCGGCCAGGAATTCTAATCAAGATTCAATGGGTAAACAGATTGTGAAAAGCTTGTTGCAAGAGAGTTTGTATTAGATGTGCCGAGTATCACGTATTCTCCGCTACTCAGCTTAATTATGAGGTCGGTTGAGTTGTTGGAAACCACGTAGGCTGTGCCTCCATTTTCGAGTGTGAATATGCCTACATTAAAATGATCGTAATTCGTTCCATGTTGTTTTGACAAAGTCAGATTCCCTGAACCTATCTGCCCAACGTAAGCAGAGGCTATTTTATTGGCGGTAATATTTATGTTTCCAGCGCCGTTAAAGCTAGGAGACTGAATACTCACGTATCCAGAGCCCACAGTTATTGTTGAGGGCGTGTTAGAAGCAAAAAAAAGCCAAACTCCCAGTCCGATGACCACTATTCCTATAATCATCAAGACAATAAAAGTGCGTCTAATTGTTTTTGCTCGTCTGCCAGTTGTAAAAGTTAACAGCAAAAGAACGGCGCCAGTTACAACTAAAACTACTAGCGCAATTGTTCCTAAACTTGAGGACGGCTGTACTGTAAATTGCTCAACAGACATCTACTTCGCCTCATTTACTTTGCTATCTGTGTTCCGACTAACTTTCCAGTAAAGATACACGATATAGGACAATGTCCAGACTATTCCAAGAACCATTGGAATTATGAACACGAGAATATATTGAAACCTAACTATAAACAGCACTAAATAGCCTATGAAGGTAAGTGCCAGCAGGGGACCAAGCAGCAACGCCCATATCCTGCCGCCAATTCCTGTTTCTGCGTTATCTCCATGCGTCGGCAGAGATTGGTCTGCCCCGAAGTGGGTAACATTAAACTTGTGAAGCTCCTTGCAATGTGGGCATTTGAATATCCTTTGGGTTCCCAAACGTATTGAGTAGAATGACGCTGATGGAATAAACTCATAATTAAACCTATAATGACAATGCGGGCACTCCACAATTGACGTAGTCAAATTATCTTGCCTCGCACATAGATGACGCTTGATGAATTGACCTATAACAAACATTTAAGATTTTATGTTAATTTAACTCACTGTAGCAATCCGTTTAAACTCTAATCTTAAATTGGCGCGCAGGCAGATTAAATAATTATATTGGGAGAGCCTGACCTCGTCATATTGGGTATAGAATGAAGAGATCAGGTTCTCCCATGCTTCTATTCGAAAACTTGAATTTAAGACCTCTTCACGTCATCCTCTGGAAAGACTTACACCTTGAGAGAGCAGGCCGACCAGTAGAGTAAGACCCTGAATGTGACCTGCGAGCCTTCATGTTACGTCAGCTAGAGCAGATACCCTACGTCAAAGATTTAGTGAAGCGACTTAGAAGAAACAAAGCCATGCGATCTGCATGCGGATATGACCGCAAAGTACCAACCGAAGCTCACTTTTCCCAAATGAAGATACGCATAGGCGTTGAAGGCTTCCCAGCAGTAGAGGCCTGGCTGCGACACGAAGCCCTGCGGTTAAGGAAAAGCCAGCCCTTATCCGCTGTCGGTCTGGTTCAACGGGCATGCATTGACGGCACTGATTTTTCGGCTTGGAGCAGCCGAGACCCACATGACACACGCCAAGGCTTAGGAGATCCGGACGCAAGGCTAGGACGGGGCAAGAAAGGCTTCATTTTGGGTTACCAGTCACTTTTTCTGGCGGACATCGAAGGCTTTCCCCTTGGCCACGTCGAGGCTTCAGTGAACTTGAATGAGAAAATGCTTGTAGAACCGTTGCTGGATAAACTGTTGGGCGAGGATATCGAGGTAGAGTTGGCGGCGGCTGATAGCCAATTCGAATCCGAAGCCGTCTTTAGCAGCCTTAGAGCGAGGAAAATACGCAGCATTATTGCTTGGAGGCGCTTGGAAGGTCGCGAAAACCCACCAGGCGTGCTTACCGTGAAGTATCGTATTGACGTGGAGGGTCCTGAGTATTTGCGTGTGGTCTACAAACATTTGAGGGCTATGGTTGAAAGCCTTAACGGCAGAGTAAAGTCGCGGTTGGCTTATAGCAGGTTCACTTGGCAGGGTCTTGGAAACGCGTGCATCCACACGTGTCTTGTGTTTTGCGTTGTCTACGTGGTTGTGATAGCGGCTGCTCTTTTGGGAAGACCTGAGCTCCAGTATAGCATAGCGTACTTTGCATAGAATCCAGAAAAAGGATGATTAAGGAGAGTTAGCGAAAGCCAGACATATAAGATCTGAAGAAGCTAGTCTGTTCCTCTCAGGTTCAAGTTTATTCCAATATTTGGATGCGAAAGGATATTTCTGAGGCTAAATTGTTGTCAAAAAGCGGGTCCAAGAAGAGCTTCCACAGCCGAGAAGCAATTATTTAATTTGCTCGCGCGCATTTTAAGTTGAACTTACCATAATTAAGACTCTACTTTGTAACACCATTCGGTGAAAAACGATTTAGGACATTGTTAAATTCTGATCTTCTAATCAGCTCTCTGTTTCCCACATCTCAAATCATGTACAGCAAGACGTAAAGTATTTCTCCCGACAGAAAAGCGAACCACCATATGAAGAAAAGGGCTTTTGCTATTTTCCCATGCCATCGGTTTGCGGTTCTTGTTTTTAGCTGCCATAAGCCAAGGGCAAAAACAGCTATTTCCATGGACATTACGAGAATCGCAATAGGTACGTGGACAAGCATGAAGTAAGCGTTTAGGAGAGGGGTTAACTGCAGACTTGACCCATTTATTGCTCCGCCCAATGTTCGGTATATCATATAACCAATTGAAACTGTTAGGTCCCAAGTAATTGCTAGAATTCCTGTAACTGGATGGAAACGATTCTTGCGCCTTCCACTCATGAAGGCATGAACAAAAAAGAACGCCACTGGAATCAAAGCTACTGCCACAAACGTGCTTGCAAAGGGAGCTGCCGTCATTTCAACGAACCTTTCTCAAACATGGAGCAAAGCGGACTATTAAGCTTAATTAACGCATCACTTCTCGCATGGAAATTGAGTGAACGCGTACTTGTGATAAATTAGAGACGGAGCCCAGTTTCGGGAAAAATTTTTATGCATGCTCGTAATCTTAAGCGAGAGGAAAAACTAGTTGAAGTGGTATTATTGGCTTGTCGTAGCCATCTTAGTCGTTTTGGGAATTTCCACCCTCGTTCCCGCACCTGGAAGCCCATCAAACTTACTCGGGTACTCTTCGTTAGATCCATTTGCGCCGATAAGCGCAATATTACTCTGGGTTATTGCTGGAGCAATCTACTGGTTTGGAAATAAAAAGGAAAAGAAACCATAATTTCCCTACTTTTAGGTTTATCTCGGAAAGTTTTGTTCCACAAGAAGCAAAATATAACTTTTCTCTGAATATACGCCCTTAAAAACGTAAAACTTCATTTAAAAAAAAGAATGTAGGTATAGAAAAGAAAGGGTTGCGCTAATTCTTTTTCAATGCGCGCGCGGCAAGATATATCTATTTACGACATACCCAACATGACACACGTCATAAGCCGCTTATATGCCTTCCCACACATACAAACCGAACCCTATGGAAAACAAATAGAAAACCGCTTCACAAATCATCAATTGCCACTCCAAGCCAGTCTGCGTAAAATTATAGAACCACGGATCGAACGTCTTGGCGGTTCTTTTTGCTCCACAATTTGAGCACGCCGTTACGGTTTGAGAAAAAAGCGATCCGTAGTATGCTTAAGCACATAACTGAAAAGCAGGTAAGAAGCGAGCTGGAGTCTATAAAAAATCAACAACTCTGGAGATCCACAGGTCTTGTCAAGTCCTTAACTTGTGGTAAAATGATTGGTGGTGGCAAGTGTTGTTCAAAATGCGCCCATCATTCTTTAATAAAATCACTTTATTATCAGCAAAATTTCTAAAAATTTCAGGGTTTCTTTTGCTTATCTTTTCCATGAGAATCTTTGCGAGGAAGCCCTCTTCTTGAAGGGAAAAAAGAAAAAAATAGAGCAGTAAATGTGCTCATACCGAGGGTTTTACTTTTTCTTTGCTGGGGCTTTCTTTGCTTCTTTCTTAGCTGGTTTCTTAGCCACTGATATAACCTCGGGATTCTACATATGTTAGTGATTTGTATTTATAATTTGTTAAAGCACACGCTGTAAATAGTCGAAAAGCGAGTTTAAGTTACTCTATATCTTCTGCTTTGATGGTTTTTCTTTTGGCATGCGTCGCAAAATCAAGTGCTTCTTTGGCAATTTTTACGCCGATTTCTTCAAGTGCCTTTGCAAGTTCCTTTGCTGCTGCTTCGCTCACTCTGTCAGCACCGGCTTTTTTACATAACCTGTGCATAGGAGCAACAGCTATTTCTAATTCAATCATATTGACTTCTCCACATCCTCTTTTATTTTTTAAAGCAATATTAACCTTTGTTATCTTTTCCCTCTGCTCTGCTGGAGACTGAAAACTTAGGTCCTTATTGGGTCTTGGTTCTTCTAAAAACTGTTTTTACTTTGTAATAATATCTTATTCCAGCTTCACGGATTTGATTCCTAATTTCTTCATTAATCATTGACAACATATCTCTTTACAGTCAATCCTTATTTATTCTCTGTCAATGAAAAAATCTTTCTCTTGGTTCTTTGACAGGATTCAAAGATCACTTCTTTATCCTTTTTCTTTTCTTTTTCTTCAATGGGATGTTTTCTTTCATTTCAAGCCTTAGTGTTTCCATTGGCTTTTCAAGCTTTTTCTTTTCTACTGCCATTTCAAGCTTTGGCATTTCAGCTGGCATTTGAAGCTTAGAAACTTCTATCTCAGGAGCCTTAAGCATCTTTAACTGGTTTTCTGATGTCGT
>JBEKNP010000075.1:0-9668 GCA_049522695.1 Bathyarchaeia archaeon
TGAACAATGGCGAATCGGTCTTCATTACAAGCAAGAACAGCCAGAAACTACACCTTAGCAACCAAGAAGAATGCAAAAGCCGAACGCTGAAAAGAAAAGAACCAAACTGAATAAGACACAGTTTTCTTATTATTTGTATGTTCTATGAAAAGTAACGTGCATCCAGCTGTTTTTTGGATTTTTTGTTTCGATTCATTAGATTTGTGTGTTTTCTCTTTCGGCTAACTAATGCACAAAAGTTTTTTTAGGATAATGCTTGCTGCTTTTTTATCTAGTGGTTCGTTTTCGTTTCCGCATTTTGGTGAGTATATGCATGAGGGGCAGCCGTCTTTGCATTCGCATTTATCGATTAGTTTTAGGGTTTTTTCCCATTGTGGTTTAATGTTTGAGTAGAGGGTTTCTGATATTCCGATTCCGCCTTCAAAGCCGTCATAAATGAAAATGGTTGGGTTTCCAGTGTCTGGGTGTAGAGGTGTCGATAATCCGCCAATGTCCCATCTGTCGCACATTGCAAATATTGGAGACATCGCAATCATTGCATGTTCGACTGCGTGCAGTCCTCCGTCAAAATCGAGCTGTTGATCTTCGATTTCTTTCTTGATTTCGTCTGGAATTATGAACCACATTCCGACGGTTGAAAAGGACAATGGTGGGAGATTGAGCGGTTTTCTTTCGACAACTTCATCATATGTTTTGGTTAGGTATGTGTGGTAAAATTCTGTTATGGCTAATTCGCCTAATCCAACTGTTACTCCGTTTTGTTTTTCTTCAAGGGTTTAGCGCGCGCTTATAGTGCCAAGGAAGGTATTGGTGAAGTCCATAGGGGTTGCTTAAGATGATTTTAGAGTTTTCTCTTATGCTTGCCCTTTGATGTTGAGGTGTATCACCATCGTAAACGTTAGGGTAAGCTTGAATTCCTGTTTCTTTTTCCATTTCTCTTAGAACCTTTAGCTGATCATTTGTTAGCGCTTTAGTCGGGTAAAGGTATAGTGCAGTTGATTTGGGGTCTTTTGTGAGAGCTTCGAGAACTGGAATATTAAAGGCTAAGGTTTTTCCTGAAGCGGTCGGCGTAACTATCACTACGTTCTTGCCCTCTCTAACTTTGTTTATCGCTTCAGCCTGGTGTGAATAAAGATGGATGTCTCTGGTCAATAGGCAATTTTGGATGTTTTCAGGTAAGGGTTTTTCCAGCTCGCCGAAGCAGGCTTCTTTAGGAGGAATTTCTTGTATGTGTACAATCTGTTTTTTGTATGATTGCATTCGCTTTATGCTTTGGATAAAATCGTCTATCAAAGGTTCCACTCCTCATACAGCTTAGAAAATAGGGTTCCAAGGGTTAGCAGGTCTTGTTTGTTGTGCTCAACTATGGCTACGAGAGGTCCGGCGTTTTTGGTTCTTAGGTAGGTTTCGTAGAAGTGGGGAACTAATGCTCCGGGAATGTTGATTTCTCTTTTGATGCCTAAGTATTTTTCAACGGTTTCTAGTCTGCAATCTGTAAGTTTGTGGCGCAATGCCCGTCTAGTAAAATGGAGAACATCAAAGTGTAGATTGTCTAAATAGGCGTCTAATCCATAGTAAGCTAATCTTTGATTAATGTATGGAATGTCAAAACTTTTGCCATTAAAAGTTATGAGCGATAATTTGGCTTCAAGTTGTGAAACAAGAGCCCAGATGGCGCTGGGTTCATCTTGGATGTCTCTGAGCAAAAATTGGCTTGCACAAACAGTATCTTGGGTTGGTTTTGCTATGCCGAGTAGGATTATGGGTCTTTCTGAAAGGCCCAATGTTTCGATGTCTATTATTGCGAAGTCCTGATCTTGGCAGAAGCCCGCTAAATAATGGAGCAGCGGATGGGATTTTGGAAGGCGCTGCCAGAGCCGTTTTTGGGTTGCGTTGACTTCTTTTTTATTTATCATTTTCATGAAGTCGCGGGCTGGTTTCTTCCAGACAGGATGATTTTCAAGTTCTTCTATTGTTGTGTAACCTTGCTGTTTCAGGGTTTGTTCGCGTGCTGGTCCTATTCCGTGAAGTATTTTTAGGTCAGAGATAATTAGGCGTCTGCTTTCTTCATAAGTTGCCTTTTTGAAGTTAGAAGTGCAAGAAGATGAGATTGCATAGCATTCTCCTTGCTGGTTTGAAATGACCTTTCCAGCTATTGCATCTTCAAGGTTTTTGCCTTTGTATTGTCTTATGAGTTCACTTTGAAGTTTTAGCGCTTCGTCATACTCGGAGTTCCATATCCAATTCTCAACTGCAGGTCTTTTTAGCTGCTCTTTTTCCTTTTCTGTTTCAGAAACTACCTCATACTCTTTTGAAAGAGCTATCCTCTGTTTTAGACTCTCAACTGCCCTAGTTAGAGCAAGTTTTTCTTTGAGAGAATTATTTGATTCAGCTTTGGCTGGTTGAGAAGATAAAGATTTGTTGCTAAAGCTTTCTTGAGATAACATTGGAACTGAGCGTTCATCTTGAAAACATTGCATCAGAAAAGAACCACATGATTTGCAAAACCTGCTCTGCTCATACTCTTGCTTTGAATAAACTTTCCCACATTTTCGGCAGATGTAATTAATCAACTTAGAGTCTAACTTAAATTTGTTCAATTATTATAAAAAGCCCTCTGCCATAAAGCCAAAAAGCTTCCAAGTTATAGTGTTAGGAGTGTACGGTGTGATGTTCTGAACGTAAATTGATTGTTGCAATGCATTTTGGGGCTTATGCTAAATGCAACTGTGGGGTTTATTAGTTATTTTTAGCATACCATGTTAGGTTTGATAAATGGAAAAAATAATTTTCAGTTGCGAAGAAGAAGACTGCGATTGCGATGATTGCGAGAATGAAGAGTAGCTGTATGCTCTAACCCTTCTTTTTTAAGAAAATTTTTTGACAGAAAAGAGAAATCAGGATTTTTGAGCGATATATTAAGATCTGTTGCTCAATTGGAAGTCCGAACTGATCGATTGATTGACTAATTTTTTTGCTATGATTCTGTGAAGGGCGAAATATTCGTAACCGGTCAATCCGACAGCACGGTCTCGGTGATATCAGACTCTTCAGGCAAGTCTGTGTCGCCCAGCTCAACTGTGCTGGAATTCAACAATTCAGCGCTCGTTGCCGTGGTTGTCGCAATGGTGGTCATAACTTTGTGTGCGGCTACATTGAAAGTTAAAAAATCAAGGAAACAGGTCTAAACTTAAAAAGGCAAAAAAACTGCAAGAAACTGGAAACCCTAAAAAGGAGTTACTCCTTCGCTTTTTCTTTGTGATGCTAAAAACAGTCGCGGGCTCACATAATATTGGGACAAGCCAGCGCACTATTAAATTTTAATCTTTTTCTCTCTTTTTGCATTCCCTCGAATAGTTTTTCAAACAATAGAAACAAGAAATTAGACCAACCCTCCATAGACTCAAGTTGCCCAGTTCTGAACAGGTAAAAAAAATAAAAAATGTAAGGAAATGTTAGGTTTAGGTCACTGAAGTGGTTTGATCAATGATTTTGGCCATTGGAGCATTCTTCTTCACTGATGCTATTCCTTTTTCGGCTGACTGTCTAGTTAGATAGGATTGGCTTACAGTAATTATCTCCCCGTTAGCAGCTTTCAGATGGAAACGGAACTTGTCAGGAGCATTGCATTGAATTTCAAAAACCGGGTCTTGGACAATTCCTGCTCGGTGCGTAGATTCTGGCATAGTCACTCCCGTGAAATCAGCGGTGTTAGCTATTGGAGCGTTCTTTTTTATTGAAGCAATGCCTTTTAGAGCGGACTCTTTTGTCCCGTACGATTGGCTTACAGCAATTATCTGCCCGTTAGCAGCTTTCAGATGGAAACGCAACCTACCAGCAGCATCATAGAAAACCTCAAAAACTCCTGTCACTTTCGCTAATTCAGGTATCTGTTCCGTTATAACTTCAGTTGGTGGCATTGATTCGGGTGGCATTGGTTCGGGTGCCTTCTCAACTACAGGCATCACTTCAGCCGCTGGCATTGGTTCGGGTGCCTTCTCAACTATGTGGGCTGTTTGGGTGTGAGCAGTCATGGCTTCCATTGTCATGAAGCCCATTCCGCACACAGGACACGTAAGTTCCATATTTGGCATAAGCACTCTGTCCACAACGTGTATTATGCCGCTCTCTGTTACAATGTCCGTGCTTGTAATGTGTGCGTCATCATTTATTATCGGATTCATGTGAAGATGCCACCAACCGGAGCCGTGAATCTTAACTTCTTGGCCTTGAACAGTTTTAGCGGTCTTCATTTGACCTATTTCGTCAATAGTAAACTTTCCCGGAATAACATGGTACATGAGAATCGCCTTGAGCTTTGGAACATTTTTCATTAGGCCATCGACTGTGCCTGCGGGTAGCAATGCAAAAGCACCATCATCTGGTGCGAAAATCGTGAACGGGCCTTTACCTTTCAACATTTCAACTAATCCTACCGCTTTTACTGCTGCGACAAATGTTGTGAAACCCCCAGCCTCAACAGCAATATCAACTATATCTTCCATTCATTTTCACCTCCAGCCTCAACAATTCTTCGAGTCTACAAAAAAGCAAGCTCGCTACCACAAAGGCTCTCATTTTCAAACTTAAACTTATGTGACTGTTGCTTCACAGCAACACTCTGAAGGTTGCACTACGCTCAGTCCAACCGCTGAAAAGCGCGCCTACCTTAGAAATAAACGTTAGCCTGTTTCAGGGACAAACCAGCGCGCTGACTAAAGTAGTCAAGGAAGGTCATGCTCAGACCGCACAGTTAATTAGATAGGTTTTGAGAATGGGTTTGAGGCTGGAAATGTGCGTATCGTTGGGTTAAGTGGTAGTCCCAGAGTTGGCGGCAACACAGATTTGATTCTTCAGGAGGCATTAGCCGCTGCAAAAGCGGAGGGTGCAGATGTGAATTTGATTCGAGTTTCTGATTATCGTCTTTTACCGTGTAGCGGGTGTATGAGCTGCTTTAGCACAAAGAAATGCGTTAATGAAGACGACGGCGAGAGTCTTTATCAGGAGATTGTGAAGGCTGATGGGATTATAATGGGTAGTCCTTCCTATTTTCAAGGGATCACTGGTCAAATGAAGACGTTTATTGACAGGGTAGGTTTTCTGGCGTTGGCTAGGGGAAGGAAAGATTTCGCGGAGAAGGTTGGCGGGGTTATCGCTGTTGCTCGTCGGTCGGGTGTTTCAAGTACTTGTAATCAGATGATCACGTTCATGACTGCTGTTGGAATGATTATTCCGAGTGGCGGAAGAGTATTTGCTATTGGGCGAGAGAAAGGGGAAGTTGCTAAAGACCAAGAAGGCATGGACTCTGCAAGGCACTTAGGAAAAATGATGGTGAAAACTATTACTGTTGCTGATAGCTTGAGAAAGAGCAACAATTCACCGCATCCCTGAAAAGCATAGTTCTCATTTTTCGGGTAATGTTGGGTCTGAGTTTTATAATCTTAATTCTAATATTGTGTTATGAAGGAACTTGTATTCCACATTGCTGATGCATACAAAATAAACAGAAAATATGGTTGGAAACACATTACAATAGTTGATGACAAAGTTGTTTCAAGCGGAAGCGACCCAAAAGAGGGCTGGGAGATGACCAAAAAGAAGTATCCCAGTAAACAGCCTGTTTTAGCTTTCGTGCCGAAAGAAGACACTTTGGTGCTCTCAATTGGTCCGTTCGAGAGCCGTTGAAAACATCTTGAATTTTGAAAATTGCCGGTAACTATCTCTTGGCTTCAATAAGTTGCAGAAATTTGTTTACTGGTACTATTTGCGTTTTCTTATAACAAGATACTTTGAGAAGGTGCTTGTCGCCACTAATGATGTAGTCTGCCCCAGCTGCTGAGGCACATTCTATGAACTTGTCATCTGCGGGATGTCCCACAATAACATTAAGTTTTTTCGTAACTTTGACGAATTTCGCAATTTTCATCACTGTTTCAATTAAATCTTGACTGCGTAATCCTTCAGCGAGATAGATGCTCTTAAGCTTGGGGTAATTTAAAACCTGGCTGATTTCTGCAATGATTTCTTCAGATGTCAGGATGCTGATGCTGTTTTTTTCGGCTGCTTTTATGATTTCTGCTGGTTTGCCGCCCCAGAGCATTGCTGAGATCCAAACGTTTGTGTCAAGAACTATTTTTGGCTCTTGCTTGGTCGATGAGGGCGTTTATGTCTTCCTCCGAAAGACCCATCTGCCGAACTTTTGCCCATACTGGCTTCATTGTTTCTTCGAAGTTTTTGTCAATTATTTTTTTAAGAACAACCATGTCGTCAATAGCTATTGCAAGGATTTTCTCGCCTTTTTTGAGGCTAGCTGCCTTGCGCACATTCGCTGGGATAACCACTTGCCCTTTAGAGGAAACTTTAGTTGTCGACGCCTCCACCACAGCTCTCACGATCTGATAGTAAGAATGTTCTTACTTATAATTATGTTGTGATCTTTCAAGCTCAGGTTAGTTTGAGTTAGAAAAGTTCAGGGGCAGACTAAATTTTGTTATTTGTGTTTTGGGTTGCTTTTTTGGCTTAGGCCTTGATTCGTTTGCAGGTTACGTCTAGATTTGTCGCTTTTTGTCTTGATTTGTCTGGATTTGTGTTGATTTGTCGCTATTGTCGCTATTTCTCGGGAAAAGTCGGTAAAGGATTACAATGAAGAGGTGAATTGTTTGCAGGCTGCGTACACAGAAGTACCCAAAAGTACTGGAAAGTATTTCTGCGTACCCAAAGGTCTGGAAAAGATGACGCGCGATAGTGACATTTTGGACAGATAGCTTTACGCCCTCCATTTCTGTGATGTATGATAAGATACTAATCTTGTGAAACGAGTAACTCGGCTAAGAGAGCAATCAATAAATAATATTTAGCGCCAATTTGAAGTTGAGAAAATGCTTTTAGAAGGTGCAGATAATGAGAAAAACAGTGGGAGACGATTTTCAAACAGAGACAAAGTACACTCGCAACAAAAGCCTCGGCGGCAACCTGGACTGGGCGAACAAGCCGGAAATTTACAAGAGCTACCCGTCCGGCAAAAACGTTCAACTGCCAAGCCAGTTACAAGAAGCAACTACCTGCTTTACTGAAGTTCTTCGGAGACGCAAAAGCATCCGCGCCTTCTCAACCCAGCCTTTGAGCAAGGTTGATTTGGCTTTTCTTCTTTGGGCATCAACGGGTATCCAAAGAGTAGAACACGGTTACGAGTTCCGTACAGCCCCGTCTGCTGGAGCATTATACCCCATCGAAACATATATAGCTGCTAACAACGTCGAAGATGTAGAGAGCGGCATTTATCACTACAGCATCAAGAATCACTTGTTGGAAGAAATTAAGACTGGAAATTTTGGCGACGATTTAGCGCACGCAGCCTTGGATCAAAAGATGTGTGCAACCGCATCCGTTGTCTTCATTTGGGCGGCTGTCGTTAGGCGGTCAAAGTGGAAATACGCCCAGAGAGCCTATAGATACATCTATTTGGATGCAGGACACATAGCAGAGAATTTGGCGTTGGCGGCGACAAGCATTACTTGTGGATCCTGCCAAGTTGGGGCTTTCTTCGACGATGAAATTAACTCAATAGTGGGTATAGACGGAACGGAAGAAAGCGCAATCTGTCTTAGCGTAATTGGCCATCCAAAATGACCTCAGAGGGCTATCTAAAGGATTTCCGATTCGCATAACGGGCAAGTTTGCACTTTCTTATTTCCTCGCCGAAGGTTAATCTTGATAGGAGCGCGTGGTGGAGCCTTTTCAGTTCATCGGCACTTGAGTGCGGGACGCTGAAAATGATAACTTGAAGGTTTGCTGTTACTGTTTAAGAGCTCATCTAATAGAAAACTTGGTTACTGCTGAGACCATCATTTTGTTTTTCGAGATATTCCTTAACGCTTGTCTCAACTACCTTTGAGAGTTTGCCGAACGTGCGTTCCGGGTATTTTGAGGTAACGTAAGAACGAAGTTTTTTCTCTGTTTCATCGGTTAAGCTGATTGTAATTTTGCCCATAACTCAATCGCCTATTTGCTTAGTGTAAGGGTTGATTGACTTATTTAAAACTGTCAACAGCTATTACCAGAAAAAGATCAATTAGAGAATGGATGGTCCGATGCTTAGGGTTGTTCTTGATACCAATGTTTTGGTGAGTGCCATAATTTCTGATAGCAAATTGCTCTAATAGAAATTGCTTGCATAACTTACATTTACTTGTGTTTTAACGTTCTTTTGTGAGATCTGCACGATTAAGAAGCTTATCATCTAGAGGTGCCTCATTTGATGCGACACCTCAACTCATGTACGCGAACGAAAGAAAAAGTAAAGGGGGGTTTTAATCTTATTTGCCCGTTTTTGCTTCATGCTTTGCTTTTTTCGCAGCATTCTTCTTTTTTAGAGATGGCATGATGTTGAAGTATGCAGATGAAGCTAAAAAGACTTTTCACCAAAACTCTTGTTTGCCGTTATATTGACGCTAACCGATGTTGCTGTTTGTCGCATCCACAATAGCAACGGCAACACCTTCAGGTATTGTTACTGGAATGTTGGTTAACGAAAGGGACATCAAGTCTTCCATCGATGGTTTTGGCGTATCAGGGTCACTTAGATAATCATTTATCAGGTTCGCCATGTTCTCTTTAACTTCTTTTTCTGTTTTTCCTTGAGTGGCAATATCCAAGATGGGACATGAAGCAACAAACCACTTGTTTTCTTTAGTTATAAGAATAGGAAGAGGCACCTGAATAGTCATAGCAAATGAAGAGTGGCTTTTAGTTTATAAGGGCTTCCAATAAAGTATGTCAATTATGCATCTTCACTTAAACTGATCAAGGATTGACTAATTTTTTGCTTTGTGTTTTGGGTTGTTTTTTTGGTTTAGGGTTTAACAAGGTATTTGTTTAGATTTTAGTTTAAATTCACTTTTTTTATCGTAGTTCTTGAAGCGCAACTTTGGGTCTTTAGGTACCCAACTTTTTTCCACACCAAAAGCATGTTAGTATCTATACTAAAAATTATACCCTTGCAACATGGACATATCTTAATTGGTGAATACTTCCTACTTGTCATAATCCCAGCATTTAACTAATCGACTAAACGCATATTCTCCTGTACTGTCGTATCTTTTAGAACATTTGGTAGCGAGTGCATTTGTCAGCATACACTGAAAAAGAAGAGTAAGCAAGAAAAATAGTTACACTTTCTCAGAGGAATTTTGGATTAAGCCTTTCCACTTGTTTCAGGGATATCGATATTTTTCTATGAACGACGGGGATCACACTAACGCTCCTTTCTTTTAACTGCTGAATTCTCTGGTTTTCTATGTTTGATTTATCAATTTCTTGCGACGTCTGCGGAAGAGAGCCTATAGGTGGTGGTGGCAAGTGCTTCCAAAATGCAACATACAGTTTCTGCTTCAGATGTACCTTGAGTTAAGTTATATTCAGAAGAAGCTTCCACTTGAATGCCCTATGTGTGGTGGAAAACTTCTATTAGAATAGATGTTAATTACGCGACTTGACCTATTGTACCGCTTCAACTTCCAATATTTCAGGGACTCTCTCCTTAATGAGAGCCTCAACACCCTGTTTAAGTGTAATCGCCGACATTGGACAGCCTGCACAAGCACCACTTAAACGAACCTTCACAGTTAGGTTTTCAACTGCTACAAGTTCAATGTTTCCACCATCAGCTT